>DASYOZ010000001.1:0-2081 GCA_036007185.1 Gaiellaceae bacterium
GAGCGGGCGATGACGAGCCGCTGGATCTCGCTCGTCCCTTCGTAGATCTCCGTGATCTTCGCGTCGCGGTAGTACCGCTCGACGGGGAACTCCTTCGTGTAGCCGTAGCCGCCGAGGATCTGGATCGCCTCGCCTGTCTGGCGGCGCGCCATCTCCGAGGCGAAGAGCTTCGCCTTCGCGCCCGCCTCCGTGTGCGGTCTGCCGTTCTCCTTCAGCCAGGCCGCGCGATGGACGAGGAGGCGCGCGGCGTCGATCTCCATCGACATGTCCGCGAGCTTGTGCTGGATCGCCTGGAACTCTCCGATCGGCCGCCCGAACGCGTGGCGCTCCTTCGCGTACTCGCGCGCGACGTCGTAGGCCGCCTGGGCAATCCCGACCGCCTGCGCGGCGATCCCGATCCGGCCGCCGTCGAGCGTCGCCATCGCGACGCGGAAGCCTCTCCCCTCCTCGTCCAGCAGCCGGTCGCGGGCGACGTGTGCGCCCTCGACGACGAGGTCGTTCGTGATCGACGAGTTGAGGCCGAGCTTCTCCTCGTCGCGCGTGACGCGGACCTGCTCGGCGTCGAGGACGAAGGCGCTGACGCCCCGAGCGCCGGCCATCTCCTGATCGGTGCGGGCGAAGAGGAGGAACGTGCCCGCGTAGCGGCCGTTCGTGATCCACTGCTTCGCGCCGGTGATGCTCCACCCGTCGCCGTCCGGCTCCGCGCGCGTCCGGAGTGCGCCCGCGTCGGACCCCGCCTCGGCCTCGGTCAGGGCGAAGGCGCCGAGGTGCTCGCCGCGCGCAAGCGGCGGCACGAAGCGCGCGCGCTGCTCCTCCGTCCCGAACCGGAGCAGGGGCAGGGTCACGGCGCTCGTGTGCACCGCGACGGTGACGCCGACGCCCGCGTCGCCGCGCGAGAGCTCCTCGAGCACGAGGACGTAGGAGAGGAAGTCGGCGCCGGCGCCCCCGTACTCCTCCGGCACGCAGACGCCCATCAGCCCGAGCCCGGCGAGCTTGGCGAAGAGGTCACGGGGGAAGTGGTGCTCGCGATCCCAGGCGGCCGCGTGCGGCTCGACCTCGGTACGGACGAAGTCGCGCGCGAGCGCCTGGATCTCCTTCTGCTCGGGGGCGAGCTCGAAGTCCATCAGCCGTAAGCGTAGAAACCGCGCCCGGACTTGCGGCCGAGGCGGCCCGCCTGGACGTGCTCGCGCAGGAGCGGGCACGGTGCGTACTTCGGGTCGCCGAGCCCCGTTTGCAGCACCTCCATGATCGCGACACACGTGTCGAGTCCGATCAGGTCGGCGAGCGCGAGCGGCCCCATCGGGTGAGCGAAGCCGAGCTTCGCGATGGTGTCGATCGCCTCCGGCTCGGCGACTCCGTCTTGCAGCGCCCAGACAGCCTCGTTGATGAACGGCATCAGGATCCGGTTCGAGACGAAGCCGGGAGAATCGTTGGCTACAGCCGGCGTCTTTCCGAGATCCCCCGCCAGCGCGACGATCGCGGACGCCGTCTCGTCGGAGGTCTCCAGGCCGCGGACGACCTCGACGAGCTTCAGCACCGGGACGGGGTTGAAGAAATGCATGCCGATCACCCGGTCGGGCCGCGACGTGGCAGCGGCGAGCGACGTGATCGGGATCGAGGAGGTGTTCGAGGCGAGGATCGCCTCCGACGGCAGGAGCTCATCGGCACGGCGGAAGACGTCCTGCTTGACGTCCGCGTCCTCGATCACGGCCTCGATCAGCAGCTCGGCCGGCACGAGATCGTCGGCCGGCTCGACGCGCGCGAGCACCTCGTCGGGGTCGGCGCCGCCCTTCTCCGCGAGCTTCACGAGGCTGCGCCGCATCGTCGCGAGCCCGCGCTCGGTCGCTCCCGGCGCCGCGTCGTGGAGCGAGACGCGCCGGCCGGAGGCGGCAACCACCTGGGCGATCCCGCCGCCCATCTGGCCCGCTCCGACGACAAGTACGTGCTCGAAGTCCATGCCGCGCGGAGGCTATAGGGTCACGCCGTGGCCGTAGTCGACGTCAACGGCGCACGCCTCTGGTACGACGAGACTGGCAGCGGCGAGACCGTCCTGCTCCTGCACGGCGGCCTCGGCGACTCGG
>DASYOZ010000002.1:0-10471 GCA_036007185.1 Gaiellaceae bacterium
AGAACGTGGTCCCGGTAGCGGTCGGTCACCGGAAGCTGGGCCAGCACGTCGACCTCCGCGTGCGCGAGCCGTGAGCCGGCAACGCCGTGACCGGGCGGATCGAAGATCCGGTTGCGTCCACGCGCGACGATCGTCCCGTCCCCCGCGCCGACGACCGCGCCGACGGGGATCGTGTCCGCGAGGTATGCCTCCCACGCGAGCTCGAGCGCGGCCCGCCACGGCTCGTCGAGCTCCTGCCAGGCGTCCACGGCCCGATCGTAGAGAGACGTTCACACGCTGTCCACGTATCTGTGGATTGCGCCGGAATCGCGCACGAAGTTCCCGCTCCTAGCAGCCTATTCGTGCACAGGCGCGCCGTCCGGCGCGCCTGCAAGGATGCTTGTTTCTCCTGCAAATGGCCGAAAATGACCTGTTCACAAAGGACATTCCCACACCTAGAAACCCGGCGGGCCGGGTGATGGAATCGCCACGCATGGCTCTCGCCCCCGTCCCGACGCCGGCTTCCGCTCCCGGCACCGTCCCGCCGCAAAACCTGGAAGCCGAGGAGTCGGTCCTCGGTGCGATGATGATCTCGCCGGGCGCGATCGCAGCGGTCAGCGAGATCCTCGACGCGGGCGACTTCTACCGCGAGTCGCACGCGAAGATCTACCGCGCCGCGCTTCAGCTCTACGGCAAGAACGAGCCGGTCGACGCGATCACACTCACGAACGAACTCGAGCAGCGCGGCGAGCTCGAGGAGGTCGGCGGCCGCGTCCGCCTGCACGAGCTGGCGCGGCTCGTGCCGGCGACGGCCAACGCCCGTCACTACGCGGAGATCGTCCGCGAGAACGCCACGCTGCGCGGCCTGATCCGGGCCGGCGGGGAGATCGCCCAGCTCGGCTGGGAGCGCGAGGGCGAGCCCGAGGAGCTCGTAGCGCGCGCCGAGCAGCTCGTCTACGACCTCGGCGAGCGCCGCGCTCAGGGCGAGCTCGTCCTCTTCAAGGACACGCTCGTCGAGACGTTCCAGCGGATCAGCCACCTCTACGAGTCCGGCGCCGAGGTGACGGGGCTCGCGAGCGGCTTCAAGGACCTCGACCGGATCACCGCCGGCTTCCAGCCCACGAACCTCGTGATCATCGCCGCCCGCCCCTCGATGGGAAAGAGCGGCTTCGCGCTCGAGATCGCTAGCCACGTCGCCGTCGACCAGCAGACACCGTGTGCCTTCTTCAGCCTCGAGATGTCGCGCCAGGAGATCGCCCAGCGGCTGATCTGCTCTCGCGGCAAGGTCGACGCGCACCACATCCGCACCGGCAAGCTCTCGAAGGACGACTGGCCGCGCCTCGCGCAGGCGTGCGGCCAGCTCGAGTCGGCGCCGCTCTACGTCGACGACACGCCGGCGCTCAGCCTGCTCGAGCTCCGCGCCCGCGCGCAGACGCTGAAGCGGCGCGAGCCGAACCTCGGCCTCGTCGTCGTCGACTACCTCCAGCTGATGACGACCGGCCGCAGCGAGGAGAGCCGGCTGCAGGAGGTGTCCGCGATCTCCCGGGGCCTGAAGGAGATCGCCAAGGACCTCGACATCCCTGTGATCGCGCTCTCCCAGCTCAACCGGTCTCCCGAGCAGCGGCACGACAAGCGCCCGATGCTCTCCGACCTGCGGGAGTCGGGCTCGATCGAGCAGGACTCCGACCTCGTGATGTTCCTCTATCGCGAGGAGTACTACGACCGCGACGAGACCGACGACAGCAACAAGGGCATCGCCGAGGTGATCGTCGCCAAGCACCGCAACGGCCCGACGGGGGACTTCAAGGTTGCCTTTATCAGCCGCTATGCGAAATTCGCCAGCCTCCAGCAGCAGTAGCGTGCTCGCGGCGCGCTGCCTCGGCTGCGGGCGCGAGTTCGAGACCGAGCAGGTCGTCCTCCTCGGCCAGACGTTCGCGGCCGAGCGCTACTGCGAGCTGTGCCGAGCCGCCGAAGAGGTCGTCGGCGAGCAGCGCCGGGCGGACGAGCGCTGGGCCCGCGTGCGGGTTCCATTGGCCTACGACGCCTGTACGTTCGAGAACTTCGAGCCCGTGCCCGACACGCGAAACGCGCTCGCCGTCTGCCGGCAGTGGACGAAGGAATACCGGGCGGGCACCGACCTGCGCCAGGGCCTCCTCCTCCGCGGCCATCCCGGCGCGGGCAAGACGCACCTCGCGGTGGCGATCCTGCGCGAGGTGATCTGGAGCGACCGCGAGCCGAAGCCGACAGCGCTCTTCCTCAACGTGCCCGGCTGGCTGAACGCCCTGCGCGAGAGCTACGGCGACGGCGAGCCGCCGCCCAACCCGAGCGGCTACGACCTCGTCGCCCTCGACGACCTCGGAGCCGAGGACTGGTCGAGCTGGGCACGCGACCGCATCTACAACCTCGTCAACCAGCGCGAACAGCAGCGACGGCTCGTGATCGTGACAACGAACCACGAGTGGGGCGAGCTGGCCGGCCGCGTTGGCGGCCCCACGGCGAGTCGCCTGCGCCGCCTCGCCCGCGAGGTCCACGTGGACGCCCGCAACGACTACCGCGAGCGCGTCGCCGCGTAGCTCGCGAAGCTGGCGCTTCGCTCGCTGGGAGACGGAACTCCGCCGCCGGGAGAGCGTGGTCTCCCGGCGGCTCCGTGCTGTTCTGGTTTTCGATGCTCCGGACGAGAGGGCTGCCCGGCGCGCTCGCGCGCGGCAGAGGCCGGCGCGAGCGCAGTCCGGCCTGCGGCTAAGCCCCGCTACGCGGATGTCTTAGCCTCCGGCCCTTGCCTGATTCCAGTTCAAGCGGCCTCGAACCCTTCACTTCGGCAAAGGCGGCGGCGTAACGGCACGTTACGACGCCGCCGAATCTTCCGAAGAGCGATCCCGAATCCTGCGTCAGCCCTCGAAAAGCTCTACTGCACGGAGCCAACGGGAGACCACGCTCTCCCGTTGGCGCAGTTCGTTTGACCCGGGCGAGAAGCGCAGCTCTTCGCCCGGTAGCCTTCGGCCGTGCCCGCCACCGTCATCGTGGGCGCGCAGTGGGGCGACGAGGGGAAAGGCAAGATCGTCGACCTGCTCGCCCGGGACTTCGACCTCGTGTGCCGCTACAACGGCGGCCCGAACGCCGGCCACACCATCGTGGCCGACGGCGAGACGTACAAGCTGAAGCACATCCCGTCGGGAATCCTCCAGGGCAAGGAGTGCGTGATCGGTGCGGGATGCGTCGTCGACCCGCAGGTACTGATCGAGGAGCTCGACGACCTCGGCTCGCGCGGCGTGGCGACCGACCTCGTCCGCCTCTCCGGCAACGCGCACCTGATCATGCCGTGGCACCTCGCGATCGACCAGGCGAGCGAGCGGCGCCTCGGCAAGCTCGCAATCGGCACGACGAAGCGCGGCATCGGGCCCTGCTACGCCGACAAGGCGATGCGGCTCGGGATCCGCGTCCAGGACGTGCTCGACCCGAAGATCCTCCGGCAGAAGATCGAGGTCGCGCTCGCCGAGAAGAACCTCTGGCTCGAGCGCGTGTACGGCGAGGGGCCGATCGGGCTCGAAGGGCTGGTCGAGCAGCACGAGGCCTATGCCGAGCGGCTGCGGCCGCTCATCGTCGATGCCTCGCTGCTCGTCGACCATGCGCTGCGTGCGGGCAAGCGCATCCTCTTCGACGGCGCACACGGCACGCTGCTCGACCTCGACCACGGCACCTATCCGTTCGTCACGTCGTCGCCGACCGTCGCGGGCGGCGCGGCGGTCGGCATCGGGATCGGGCCGACACGAATCGACGGCGTGATCGGCGTCGCCAAGTCCTACGTGACGCGAGTCGGCCAAGGGCCGTTCCCGTCGGAGATCGAAGGGCCCGACCAGGAGCGGCTCCGGGAGCTCGGGGGCGAGTATGGAACCGTGACCGGCCGCGAGCGGCGCTGTGGCTGGCTCGACCTCGTCGCCCTCCGCTATGCCGTCCGCGTGAACGGCATCGACCGGCTCGCGCTGACGAAGCTCGACGTCCTCTCCCATTTCGCCGAGCTGCCGGTCTGCGTCCGCTACCGCACCCGCGACGGACACGAGACCCAGGACTTCCCGGCCCACCAGAGCGACTTCCACGCCGCGCAACCGGTCTACGAAGTGCTCGAGGGCTGGCAGGAGCCGCTCGACGGTTGCTCGTCCGTCGCCGAGCTTCCGGCCGCCGCGCGCGGCTACGTCGAGTTCGTGGAGCGCGAGCTCGACGTCGTGGTGACACTCGTCGGCACCGGGGCCGAGCGCTCCTCCGTGCTCACGCGGGCGTAACCGCGGCGGCGAAGGCGCGTGCCCCGAGCTCGAAGGGCCCGGACGGGCTGCCGAGCTGACGGAACAGCTCCTCGTGGGCGTGCTCTCGCTGCTCGGAGTCGAGCGAGGCGAGCCACTGGCCGGCGGGGCCGACACGGCGATCCATCGCCTGCCAGAACTCGTCGAAGTCGCGGTAGCCGGCGGTCACGTCCAGCTCGGCCGACTCGACCTCCCCGTGCGCGGCGAGCAGATCGTGGATCTCCTGCGGCGTCCGGTACCGGCGCGGCTCGGCCGCGCGCGGCGAGCCGACCGCCGCCGCCGTCCGGTCGATCGCGGCGAACATGTCCACCTCCGCGACGCCCCACATGCAGATCGCGAGGCGACGGGCGACCCGCGCCATCTCGGAGATCGCGGCCGGCGCGTCGGCGACGAAGGCGACGACGAGCTCGGCGAGCGCCACGTCGAATTCCCCCGTGGCGAAGGGCATCGATTCGGCCGGAACCTCGTGCACCTCGACATCCGGGAAACGCTCGCGGAGGACGGCGACGAAATCGGGCGACGGCTCCGCCGCCGCGACCGAGGCGCCGCGGGCAACGAGCTCGGCGGTGAGTGCGCCGGTGCCCGCGCCCACGTCGAGCGCGCGCGCTCCGGCCTCGACACCTGCGAAGTCGGCGAACAGCGGCGCCAGGGCCATCGAGTAGCGGCCCATGAAGTCGTCGTAGGCGTCGCCGCCGACGCGAAATCCCGCGTTCACGGGGCGAGCGTATCGAGGTCAGCTCGGGTGTTCACGTTCGCGAGCGACCGCTCCTCGAGCTCCACGCGGGCCGTATCGAGACCCTCGAGGACAGTCCGGAGGCGGCGCTCACCCGCCTCGAACGCGGGCACCGTTCGCCGCGCAACTGCGCACGGGAGCGGGCCGGCCTGCGCGACGGCGGCGTCGCGACAGGCCCCGGCGAGCAGCCCGAGCGCGTCGCCCGTCAGGAGCGGCATGTCGACGGGAATGACGACCGCGACGTCGCCGGAGGCGCGGCATAGCCCCGCGGCAATCGCCGCGACGGGGCCTGTCCCCTCGTCCGCGAGCGCCGGGAACGGGAGGCCCTCGACGTTGCCGACGGCGATCCTCTCCTCGCAAACCTCACCGAGCAGCCGCCACGCCCGCTCCGCGAGCATCTCCCCCTCGAACCGTGCGAGCGCCTTCGGCGAGCCGAAGCGGGTGCTGGCGCCGCCGACTAGCAGGATCCCCGTCAGGCCTCGATCCGCCACGGCTCCGTGTAGACGTTGACGGACCCGCCGCGGACGAAGCCGCAGAGCGTGACTCCCCGGTCGCCTGCGAGGTCGACGGCGAGGCTCGACGGCGCGCCGACCGCGACGAGAATCGGGCAGCCGGCGACGGCGGCCTTCTGGACGAGCTCGAACGAGAGCCGACCGCTCACGCAGAGCACATGCCCGGCGAGCGGCAGCAGCTGCTCCCGGAAAGCCCAGCCGACGACCTTGTCCATGGCGTTGTGCCGGCCGACATCTTCGCGCACGCAGAGCGGCTCGCCGGCGGCGGAGAAGAGCCCCGTCGCGTGCAGGCCGCCGGTGGCGGCGAAGGCTGCCTGCGCCTCGCGCAGCCGGTCGGGCAGCGAGGCGACGAGCTCGAGCGGCAGCCGCAGCCCGGCTTCCACCCGCGGCGCCTCGACCGCGACCGCCTCGAGCGCGCCCTTCCCGCAGACGCCGCACGAGGAGGAGGTGTAGAAGCTCCGCTGGAGGCGCTCCGGGTCGAAGCCGGGGGCGTCGACCTCGACGCGATTGGCGGCGAGATCGTGGGGCAGCCGCGCCTCGCGCGGCCGCAGCCCCTCGGAGATGCAGAAGCCGAGCGCGAGCTCCTCGTCGTGTCCCGGCGTGCGCATCGTGACTGCGACCGGCCGTCCCCCGATGCGGATCTCGAGCGGCTCCTCGACGGCGACCTGGTCGCGCTCGGTCGCCCCGGCGGGAAGGCGGAGGACGTCGGCGGCGGCTGCCGAGTAGGGCGGCGCGTCCATGAGCGCCCGCAGCGTAACGGTGTCAAACGCCATGCCATACGATCGCCGGGTGCGAGCGCTGGTCGTCGGGTCGGGGGGTCGCGAGCACGCGCTCG
Organism: Gaiellaceae bacterium; assembly: GCA_036007185.1. Taxonomy (GTDB): domain Bacteria; phylum Actinomycetota; class Thermoleophilia; order Gaiellales; family Gaiellaceae; genus Palsa-739. The sequence goes on from DASYOZ010000002.1 coordinate 6,355, forward strand.
CCTGGGCGCTCTCTCGCAGCGACAGCCTCGACGAGTTGCACGCGGCCCCCGGCAACCCCGGAATCGCGGCGCTCGCCCACTGCCATCCCGTCCGCGCCGACGATCACGCCGCGCTCGTCTCGCTCGCCCGCGAGCTCCGGACCGACCTCGTCGTGGTCGGCGCAGAGGCGCCGCTCGTCGCGGGCCTGGCGGACGAGCTACGCCACCGCGGCGTCGCCGTCTTCGGCCCGAGCGCCGCGGCGGCCCGCATCGAGGGCTCGAAGTCGTTCGCGAAGGAGGTGATGGAAGCCGCCGGTGTGCCGACCGCCGGGACGCTGCCGGTCGCCCGCCCGCCGTGCGTCGTCAAGATCGACGGGCTCGCCGCCGGCAAGGGAGTCTGGGTCTGTCGCACACAGGACGAGCTCGACGCCGGACTGCGCGCGGCGCAGGCGCTCGGCCGGCCGTTCCACGTCGAGGAGCTGCTCGAGGGGCCGGAACTGTCGGTCTTCGCCGTCGCCGCCGGCGAGGCCGCAGTCGCCTTCCCACCCGCCCGCGACTACAAGCGGATCGGCGACGGGGACACCGGCCCGAACACGGGCGGCGTCGGCTCCTTCTCGCCGCTCCCGGACGTCGCCGACGGGGAGGCGCGGGAGATCCTCGACACGGTGCACGTGCCGGTACTCCGGGAGCTCACGCGCCGCGGCACACCGTTCCAGGGCCTCCTCTACGCCGGGCTGATGCGAACCGAGGACGGCTTGCGCGTGATCGAGTTCAACTGCCGCTTCGGCGATCCCGAGACCCAATCGCTCCTGCCCCGGCTCGAGAGCGACCTCCTGCCGCTGCTCGCCGGCGATCTCTCGCAGGAGCCGGAGGTTGCGGATCGGGCGGCGGTCACACTCGTCCTCACCGCGCCCGACTATCCCGCTCGCAGCGACTACAGCGGCACGCCGATCGAGGGAGTCGAGGACGCGGAGGCGACCGGCGCACTCGTCCTGCACGCGGGAACGGCGCTCCACGACGGGAGGCTCGTCACGAACGGCGGCCGCATCCTCAACGTCGTCGGCACCGGCCCGACGGTCGAGGCGGCACGGACCGCAGCCTACGACGCGGCGGCGTGCATAGATTTCGCCGGCATGCAGTACCGCTCCGACATCGCCGCCGATGCCTGACGGGCCGCTCGTCGGGATCCTCGTCGGGTCGGAGTCCGACCGGGAACGGATGGAGAGCGCGACCGCGGTGCTCGACGAGGCGGGCGTCGCCTACGAGCTCGAGGTGCGTTCGGCCCACCGCTCGCCGGGCGCCGTCGCGGAGTACGCGCAGAGCGCCCGCGACCGAGGCCTGCGCGTGCTCATCTGCGGCGCGGGCCTGTCGGCCGCGCTTCCGGGCGCAGTCGCGGCGCAGACCGACCTGCCGGTGATCGGCGTGCCACTCCGCTCGAGTCTCAGCGTCCTCGACGGTCTCGATGCGCTGCTCGCGATCGCGCAGATGCCGCCGGGCGTTCCGGTCGCGACGGTCGGTGTCGACAACGCGCGCAACGCCGCCGCACTCGCGCTCCGGATCCTGAACGCCTAGCCCCGTTCCCGAGGATCGCCAGCCGTCGGGCGTGAGGACGCTCGCCCAGGCGAGTGCACTCGAGGGACAGGGCGCCGGCGCATGCCCGCTCTAGACTGGAACCGTGATCGCCCGCTACTCCCGCCCGGCCATGGCCAGGATCTGGTCGGACGAGGGGAGGCTCGACGCGTGGCTGGACGTCGAGCTCGCCGCCACCGCCGCCTGGGCAGAGCTCGGGGTCGTGCCGGAGGACGCCGCCGCGCGGATCGCGCAGGCCACTCCACCGACCGCGGAACGCGTGGCCGAGCTCGAGGCGACGCTGCAGCACGACACCGCCGCCTTCGTCGACGCGGTCTCGGAACAGCTCGGCGAGGAGGGCCGGTGGTTCCACTACGGCCTCACGTCCTCCGACGTCGTCGACACCGCGCTCTCGCTGCAGGTGCGCGAGGCGGGAGGGCTGATCCTCGCCGGCCTCGACCGCGCGTTCGCCGTCGTTGCCGTACGCGCCGAGGAGCACCGCGAGACGCTGCAGATCGGACGCACCCACGGCGTCCACGCGGAGCCGACGACGTTCGGGCTCAAGCTCGCCGGGTGGGCATTCGAGCTGGCGCGCGGGCGTGAACGGATCGCGCGGGCGCTCGAAGGGATGCGCGTCGGCAAGCTCTCGGGAGCCGTCGGCACGTACGCGGCGACGGATCCGGAGCTCGAGCGGATCGCGTGCGAGCGGCTCGGGCTCGAGCCGGCGCCAACCTCGACGCAGGTCCTGCAGCGCGACCGGCACGCCGAGCTCCTGACGGCGCTCGCCGTCGTCGCCTCCTCCCTCGACGCCTTCGCGCTCGAGGTGCGCCACCTTGCGCGCACCGAGGTGGGCGAGGTGCAGGAGCCGTTCGGCCGCGGCCAGAAGGGCTCGTCGGCGATGCCCCACAAGCGGAACCCCGTCGTCGCCGAGCGGATCTGCGGGCTCGCCCGCGTCGTCCGGGCCTGTTCGCTCGTCGGCCTCGAGAACGTCGCCCTCTGGCACGAGCGCGACATCTCCCACTCGTCGGCCGAGCGCGTCGCCATCCCGGACGCCTTCCTCGCGCTCGACTACATGCTCGACCGCTTCGCCTGGCTCGTCGAGGGTCTCGTCGTACGGCCCGAGCGGATGCGCAGGAACCTCGAGTCGAGCCACTTCCTCTTCTTCAGCCAGCGCGTCCTCAACGCGCTCGTCGAGTCCGGGCTCGCACGCGACGACGCCTATCGCCTCGTCCAGCGGGCCGCGATGCGCTCGTGGGAGGAGGAGCTCGACTTCCGCGAGCTCTGCCGCGCCGACGAGGAGGTCGCCTCGCGCGTCGACCTCGCCGCCGCCTTCGACCTCGCCGCCTACACCCGCCACGTCGACACCGTCTTCGCCCGCCTGCACGCCCTCAAGGAGGAGCCGCTACATGCCTGAGACCCATATCGCCTCCGGCAAGATCAGGGAGATCTACTCCATCGACGACGACCGCCTGCTGCTTGTTGCGTCCGACCGGATCTCGACCTTCGACGTCGTCCTACCGACCGAGATCCCCGACAAGGGCCGCGTACTGACCGGCCTCTCCGGCTACTGGTTCACGGTGCTCTCGCCGATCGTGCCGAACCACATGCTCGGCATCCGCGACGACGGACGCTCGATGGAGTGCCGGCGGCTCGAGATGCTGCCGATCGAGTGCGTCGTGCGCGGCTACCTCGCCGGCTCCGGCTGGAAGGACTACCGCGCGAGCGGCGAGGTCTGCGGGCACCGGCTGCCCGAGGGGCTGAGCGAGTCGGACAAGCTGCCCGAGCCGATCTTCACGCCGGCGACGAAGGCGCAGGAGGGGCACGACGAGAACATCACGCGCGCGCAGGCGGCGGAGCTCGTCGGCGAGGAGCGGCTGCGCGAGGTAGAGGCTGTTTCGCTCCGGCTCTACACGGCGGCGGCCGAGCACGCGCTCCGCGCTGGGATCATCATCGCCGACACGAAGTTCGAGCTCGGCGTCGACCGGGACGGGGCGCTGGTGCTGGGCGACGAGGCGATGACACCGGACTCGTCGCGCTTCTGGCCGGCGGACGAGTACCGCGCGGGCGGCCCGCAGCCGTCCTTCGACAAGCAGTTCGTCCGCGACTACTGCGAGACGCTCGGCTGGGACAAGACCGACCCCGGCCCCGAGCTGACCGCCGACGTCGTCGATGGGACGCGCGCGCGCTACGTCGAGGCGTTCGAGCGCCTGACCGAGATCCCCTTCGCCGACTACGTCGCCGACCCGGGCGTGGTGCTCGCGTGAGAGCGACGGTGCTCGTCCGCCCCAAGCAGGGCATCCTCGATCCACAAGGCCAGGTCGTCGAGAGCTCGCTGCGCCACCTCGGCTTCGACATCGCCGAAGCGCGCGTCGGCCGATTGGTCGACGTCGAGCTCGCGACCGACGATCGTGAGCAAGCGCTCGCCGCACTCGAGCAGATGTGCGAGCGCCTGCTGGCCAACCCGCTGATCGAGAGCTACTCGATCGAGCTCGCCCGCGCATGAGCGGGGCCCCCCGGCCGACCGTGGCCGTCGTCGTCTTCCCGGGGTCGAACGACGATCGCGACGCGC
>DASYOZ010000003.1:0-2860 GCA_036007185.1 Gaiellaceae bacterium
AGCGTGACGCGCAGGAAACCGCGAAGGATCGCCTTGCCCGCACCGAAGAGGAGGTCAGGCTTCGCCGCCTCGCCCTCGACGAGCGCGAGACGCAGCTCGATCACTTCAAGCGCGACCTCGAAGCGGCTCGCCAGGAGCTGACCCGGATCGAGCAGGAGCTCGCGGAGCAGCGGCAGCAGGCGGCGGAGGCCTCGCGCGAGGCGCAGGCTCGCCTTGCGGGCGTGGAGGAAGAGGCTGCCGCGACGATCGCGACCGCGCGTGAGCGGGCCGAGGCGCTTCAGATGGAGGCGCGGGCGGAAGCCGACGGCATCGTCGCCAGTGCCCGGGCGGAAGCGGAATCGGCCGCCGAGCCCGTTCGCTTCGAGGCCGAGGCTCTGCTTTCCCGCGCCCACGCGGAGGCCGCGCAGACGGCCGAGGCCGCACGCGCAGCTGCAGACGAACTGCTTGCGCAGGCGGGCGTGGAGGCGCGCGAGATCTCCGACACGGCGCGACGCGAGGCTGAGCACCTCCGCACGGCGTCGAGCGTCGGCGTGGCGGTGTCCGAGCCGGAGCTCCAGCCGGAGCCGAAGCCGGAGCCAGAGCGGCAAGCCGAGGAGTCCGAAGAGCCGGAGCGGGCCGCAGACGCCGAGCCGGCAGCCGAGGTGGAGGCCCCCGCTCCCGAGAAGATTGCCGATGAGGGGGCCGCTCCGGCCGGCAGCTTCACACCGCCGCCGAGCTCACTCGAAGATCTCGCCGCAGCCAGCCGGCCGAAGCGCTTCAGCATCCGGAACCAGTAGACGAGGACCTGCGCGGGGCCGGCGAAGGCGCCGCTGTCCCGCTCGGCTCCGATTCCGGCTAGATCGTGGTGACGCGGGCGAGCTCTTCGAGCGAGGTCAGACCCGCGACGACCTTTTCGATCCCGTCGGCCCAGAGGGTCGACATCCCGCCGTCCACTGCCGCGCGCTCGAGCTCCTCGTGGCTCGCCCCCCGTGCTGCGAGTGCCGACAGCTCCTCGTTCATCGCCAGGAGCTGGAACACGCCGATCCGGCCGCTGTAACCGGTCTGCCGGCAGCGGACGCAGCCGTTACGCCGGAAGAGCTCGGTCTTACCCTGCCGGAGCTCCTCCGGGATGCGCGCCGTGAAGAGCTCGTCCTTGCTCGGCACGTATTGCTCCTTGCAGTGCGCGCAGAGCTTGCGCGCGAGGCGCTGAGCGAGAACGCCGGTGACGGCCGCGCCCGTGAGGAACGGCTCGACGCCCATCTCGTTCAGCCGCGTGAGCGCGCTCGGTGCGTCGTTCGTGTGCAGGGTCGAGAGGACGAAATGGCCCGTCAAGGCGGCCTCGATCGAGATCTTCGCAGTCTCGACGTCACGGATCTCACCGACCATCACGACGTCGGGGTCCGCGCGGAGGATCGACCGCAGCGCCGTGGCGAATGTCAGCCCGGCGCGCTGGTTGATCTGCACCTGGTTGAGACCGGCGAGGCGGTACTCGACCGGGTCCTCGACGGTGATCACGTTGATCTCGGGCCGGTGGATCTCGGCCATCGCGGCGAAGAGGGTGGTCGACTTGCCCGATCCGGTCGGCCCGGTGACGAGGAGAGCCCCGGTCGGCCGGTGGATCAGGCTCGCAAGCCGCTCCTGCATCGCCGCGCCGAGGCCAACCTCTTCGAGCGTCGGTGGCTTTTTCGACTTGTCGAGAAGGCGCATCACGACCGTTTCTCCCTCGACCGTCGGCAGCGTGGCGACGCGGACGTCGAGCATCCGGCCGGCGGCGGACGCGGAGAGCGAGATGCGCCCGTCCTGCGGCTTCCGGCGCTCGGCGATGTCGAGCTTCGCGAGCACCTTGAGGCGCGTCGTGACGCCGATCGCGCTTCGCCTCGGGATCCGCTGAGTCTCGTGGAGCACGCCGTCGATTCGGAAGCGCACCACGAGCGCATCGGACTGCGGGTCGAAATGGACGTCGCTCGCGCCGTCCTCGGCCGCTTCGAAGATGATCGAGTTGACGAGGCGGACGAGCGGCGCGTCGGAGATGCCGTCGTCGACCTCGAGATCGTCCAGCTCGTCCTCGTCGATCACCTCGAGCGCGTCGACGTCGTTCATCCCGGAGCGGGTGCCGAATGCTTCTGCCGTCCGCGTGAGTCGCCCGAGCTCGGCCGCGATCTCCTCGCTCGAGGCGACGCGAAGGGCGATGGGGTGGCGGCTCGCCAGGCGCAGCGCGTCGATGCCGTGGATGTTCTGCGGATCGGAGATCGCCACGCAGAGCTCGTCGCCGTCGAAGGCGTACGGAATGGCGTTCACCTGCTCCAGGACGTGCAGCGGCACGGCTTCGGCCGCAATCGGATCGATGCCGCCGGCCCCCAGTTCGACCACCGGGAGGCCGTGTTGTGCCGCCACGATGCGTGCGATCGCCTCGCTCGAGGCGAGTCCCTCGTCGATCAGGACCTGGACGACCGGCTGGTGCTTCGCCTTCTCTCTCAGGACCGCGGTCTTCGCCTCCGGAATGAGGCCGGTCGTCTCGAGCAGGTGGACAACGAGCTCGCCCATCAGCTGGGAAATCGGTGCGGGTGTGGCGGGTCCCTTCGGAGAGGAGCCGTCGCCGGGGTTCACGGCAGGCTGAGCAGACACCGCAGTCGTCTCACTTCAGGACCCCGAGGTAGGCGTGGAGGATCGGCTCGCCGGCGAAGAGGGCGACCACGGCGCCGGCGGCGAGGAAGGGCGCGAAGGGAATTCCGAGCTTTCGCGCGCCGACGCCGTGGCGGGCGAGCAGGACGACGCTCGGGACGAGAGCGAAGAGGAGCCCGAGCATGAGCCCCACCGGCGTCGTCAGGCCGAGAAGCGCGCCGATCAGCAGCGCGAGCTTGACGTCGCCCATCCCCATGCC
>DASYOZ010000004.1:0-9814 GCA_036007185.1 Gaiellaceae bacterium
GATCTGGGCGCACCCGAACGACACGATCAAGTTCGCGGACGTCCCTCAGACCGACATCAAGGTCTCGCGCGGGATGACGCATGACGGGCTCGGCAAGTACCTGTCGCAGGTCGTCGAGAAGGCGCACGGCAAGACGGACGATGTGGTCGGGATTCTCAAGGAGACGAAGACCGACGTCGTCGTCAACTACCTCCCGGTCGGCTCCGAGGCGGCCACCAAGTGGTACGCCGAGCAGATCCTCGAGGCCGGCTGCGCGATGGTGAACTGCATGCCGGTCTTCATCGCCCGCGAGGACTACTGGGGGAAGAGGTTCGAGGAGAAGGGCTTGCCGATCATCGGCGACGACATCAAGTCGCAGGTCGGCGCCACGATCACGCACCGCGTACTCACCTCGCTCTTCCGCGAGCGCGGCGTCCACCTCGACAAGACGATGCAGCTCAACGTCGGCGGCAACTCCGACTTCCTCAACATGCTCGAGCGGGAGCGGCTCGAGTCGAAGAAGATCTCGAAGACGAACGCGGTCACGTCGATGCTCGACTATGACCTCGGCGCCGGGAACGTCCACGTCGGCCCGTCCGACTACGTGCCGTGGCTGACCGACCGCAAGTGGGCGTACATCCGGATGGAGGGCTCGGCGTTCGGCGACGTGCCGCTCAACGTCGAGCTGAAGCTCGAGGTCTGGGACTCGCCCAACTCGGCCGGCATCGTGATCGACGCCGTCCGCATGGCGAAGCTCGCGCTCAACAACAACGTCTCGGGCGCACTCGTCGGGCCGAGCTCGTACCTCATGAAGTCGCCGCCGAAGCAGATCGTCGACGACGAGGCATACGAGCTGACCGAGGAGTTCATCCGCAAGAACCGCCGCAAGGCGAAGCAGAAGGCCTCGGCAAAGGCCTAGCGACCGAAGGCCACGCGGGCGGTGTCGGCGTCGGGGTTGCCGGCACCGCTCGCGGTCTTGCCCTCGTCCCGGGGACGCGGGGCCTCTACGATTCGCGTGACGGACGGCCTCGACATCCGCTCGGCCCGCTCCCTCTCGCTCGGCGAGCGCGCCGGCCTCTTCAACGCCGCGTACGAGGGCTACCTCTTGCCATTCCACCTCGACGAGCAGCAGCTCGCGGCGATGGACGAGGCGTTCGACCTCGATCTCGACGCCTCGCGGATCGCCTTCCGCGACGGCGAGCCTGTCGGCCTCGGGAACCTCGGCGTACGCGGTGCGGACGCGTGGATCGGCGGCGTCGGCGTCGTCCCGGCGGCGCGACGGTCGGGTGTGGGCGAGGCGCTGATGCGCGCGCTGCACGAGCAGGCGCGGGAGCGCGGCGTGAGGCGGGTCTGGCTCGAGGTCATGGTCGAGAACACCGGCGCCCTCACCCTCTACGAGAAGCTCGGCTACCGACACGTCCGCGATGTCGCGGTGTGGTCGATGCCCGCCGCCGAGGAAGACGATCGGGCGGCGCACGAGGTACCCGCGGCCGAGGCGCAGGCACGCATCCACGAGCTGCGGAGCGGGCGCGAGCCGTGGCAGCGCTCCGGCGAGACGGTCGAGAACTACGGCGACGCGCGCGGGCTCTCTACGGACGACGGCGCGGCCGTGTTCCGCGCCGGCGACCCCGTCGGCGGCAGGGTCCAGCTGCTTCAGATCGCCGGTCACGCCGAGCCGCTGCTGACCGCGTTGCGGCGGCTGGGCGCGGTGAGCGTCGTCAACGTGCCCGCCGACGACCCGACCGCGTCGGCGCTTCGCTCTCTCGGCGCGACGGTCGTCGTCCGCCAGCACGAGATGCTGCTCGAGCTAGAGCACTAGACTCGAACCACCGTGCGGATCGCGCTCGTCACGCCGTTCGCCTGGTCGCAGCCGCACGACGTGAACGAGCACGTGGACGTGCTCGCACGCGAGTTGCGGCGCCGCGGCCATGCTGTCACCGTCCTGGCTCCCTCGAACCGCGCCCGCGACCTCGCGGCGGGACGGCGTGCGCTGCTCGGCGCCTTCGACGAACCGGAGCTGATCGCGCTCGGCCCGGCCGTGCCGATCTCGCGCCGGAGTCGGATGGGCGTCCCCGTCGGCGTTCGCGCGAGCCTCTCGCTCGCCCTCGCGCGTGGCCGCTTCGACGTCGTGCACGGCTTCGAGCCGGGACTGCCGAGCCTCTCGTACCTCGCGCTCCGCGACGCCGCGGCGCTCACAGCTGCAACGTTCTTCTCTGCCGAGCGGCTCGGCTATCCACCGGGCCGCGCCCAGCGCGAGCGGCTGCTCGGGCGCGTCGATGTGCTCCTCGCGACGAGCGAGGAGGTCGCGGAAGCGGCTGCCGTCCGCTTCCCCGGCCGCTACGAGATCGTGCCGCACGGGATCGACCCGCAGCTCTTCGCGCCTGCCGAGAAGCGGAACCTCGTGGTCTTCGAGTGGCGCCAGACAGAGCGGCCTCTCCTGCGCGCGCTGGTACGCGAGCTTGCCCAGCAGCCCGGCTGGGAGCTCGTGCTCCTCCGCATCCGGACACCCGCCTCCCGGCCGGCCGTCTCCCCGCGCCTGCGCGGGAGGATGCGCATCCGCACCGCGCGCACGGGCGCGGCCCGCGCCGAGCTGCTGCGGGCCGCGGCGGTCTTCGTCCCCGCCGCCGAAGGACTGCCACGCCTCGTCGCGGAGGCGCAGACCGCGGGCGCTGCGATCGCCGTGCCCCCCGGCCGCGCGGCACAGCCCGAGCTCGCCGCCGCCGAAACGGCGCGCTTGATCGAGGACGAAGCCTTCCGCGCTCGTCGCGCCGCCGACAGCCTCGCCGCGGCGCACTCGCAGACGGCGGAGGCGCTCGCCGACCGCGTCGAGCAGATCTACGAGCGGCTCGCCTCCCGCCGGCGCAGCCACGCCACCCGCCGGCCTTTCGAGGAGCGCGACTGGATCGTCGCCGACCTCCACCTGCACACGAGCTGGTCGCACGACTGCTCGATCGGCGTCGACGAGCTGCTCGACCATGCCGAGGCACAGGGGCTCGGCGCGATCGCGGTCACCGACCACAACGTCTTCGGCGGCGCGCTGGAGGCGGCCGAGCGCGCCCGCGGCCGCCGCCTCGTCGTGATACCTGGCGAAGAGGTGAAAACCGAGGACCAGGGCGAGGTGATCGGGCTCTTCCTGCGCGAGGAGATCCCGCGGGGCATGTCCTTCGGCGAGACGGCCGAGGCGATCCGTGCCCAGGGCGGCCTCGTCTACCTACCGCATCCGTTCGACCGCCTGCATGCGATCCCGCAGCCGGCCACGCTACACCGGCACCTCGCCGAGATCGACGTGCTCGAGGTCTACAACGCCCGGCTCCTCTTCGAGGCATACAACGAGGAGGCGCTCCGCTTCGCGCGCAAGTACAACCTGACGCCGGGGGCAGGATCCGATGCACACGTCCTCGCCGGAGTCGGCACGGGAGGCGTCCGGATGCGCCGCTTCAGCGGCCCCGAGGAGTTTCTCGTCTCGCTCCACGACGCCGAGGTTCTGCGCCGCCCGAAGTCGCTCGTCTACCTGCAGGGGCTCAAATGGGTGGCGCAGGCCAAGGAGCGGGTTCGTTAGCTAGCAGCAGCCGGGCAGCGGCGCCCGCACGAGCAGCTCCGGGCCTTCCATCCGCACCTCGAGGCGACCGAGCGCGCGACGTAGGACGGCAAGGGCGGCCGGGTTGTCGCTCCGCACGAGCGCCGTCACCTCGCAGATCCCGGCGGCGCATGCATCCGCGACGAGCAGCCCGGCGAGCGCCGACCCGATCCCGCGATCCTGGTAGGCGTCGGCGACCTCGAAGGCGATCTCCGCGCTGCCGCCGAGGCGGACGAGTCGCGCGATCGCCACCGGCTCCGCGTCGCCGTCCACCCACGCCACGAGCGCATGGTGGCTGGGGCCGACCATCGCGAGCCAGCGGAGCTCCTTCTCCCCCAGCCGCCACTTCGGGCCATTGAAGCGTGTCCGCCGCGACTCCTCGCCGAGTCGCTCGAAGACGGCCTGGACGGTTGCCGTGTCGCCGCTCCTGAGCGGCCGTACGAGGACCTCCGGCCCATGCTTCGGCTTTACGACACGAGTGTGCATTGCCACCTCTCTTCCTCCGACCACTACGACGGCCGAGCGCAGTCGGATCTTCCGCCGCCCGCTAGCCTCCTCTGGAGGCAGGCACGTGTCTGGGCACGTCGAAGAACCGTCCGGCATGGCGGAACCGGCTCTTCCAGACGATCAGCTGAACCTCACGTGACCGTGGCGTCGGACGAAATCTACGAGAAGTACCTGCAAAAGGCGATTACCGAGAGCAACGCCCTCGGCGATGAGCTCGCGCACGCGGCGGGCGGGACGCGCGTGCCGGTGCTGGGCTCCGGCCATCCGCTCGCCGACGTCTTCCTGCTCAAGTACGCGCCGAAGGCGTCGGAGCTGCAGGAGGGCGTCGCCTTCTACGGCCGCGCCGGCAACGCGCTCCTCAAGTCGCTGCAGCGGCTGCACGTCGACCCGATGGCGATCTACGGGACGAACTGCCTCAAGTTCGCGGACGGCGACGAGGAGGAGTCGCGCCCGTTCCTGCTGCGCGAGCTGCACATCGTCCAGCCGAAACTCGTCGTCGCGATGGGCGAGCCCGCGGTCGCCTTCCTCAACGCGGCGCGCTTCCCGCTCGCGCGCGAGCTCGAGCCCCTCGCCGGCGAGCTCCAGGAGTACACGCCGACGATCCAGGGGCTCGTCACGCCCGACATCGACGAGTCGCTCGACGAACAGCCGGCGAAGACCGCGTTCTGGAACGCCTTCAAGGTGCTCGGCGAGTGGTGGAGCCAGACGCCCCCGTACTGACCGGGGCCGCGCCGCGCCTGCGCGGCGGGGCGTTCCTCGTCCTCGCCGGCGCGGTCGTGACGTGGTATCTCGTCGCGCCGCACCTCAGCCCGGTCGGGCTGTGGCCCGCCGTCACGATCGTCGCGGTGGGCGTGCTGCCGGCGACGCTCGGGCTGATCCTTCTCGCCCTGCCTCTCTGGTCGCACCGCTGGATCGTCGCGGCCGGGGTCGCGTTCGGAATCGCCGCGGTGGTGACGTGGGAGGCGGACTCGCATCTCGCCTCGAACTTCGCGAAGCTAGCCGCCTACACATGCGCGGGCTGGGCGTTCCTCCGGCTGTTCGAGGAGCTCGGCTGGGTGGTCATCGTCGCCGCGATCATCCCCTTCGTCGACGCGATCTCGGTCGCCGCCGGGCCGACCAAGCACATCGTCAACCACCACTTCGAGGTGTACTCGGCCCTTGCGGTCGCCTTCCTCGCACCCGGCGGCGGCGCCGCGTTTCTTGGGCCGCCCGACATCCTCTTCTACGCCCTCTTTCTCGCGGCCGCGGTGCGGTGGCGGCTCCGGCCGGTCTGGACGTGGGTCGCGATGACCGGGATGTACTCGCTGACCCTCGTGCTCGCCAACGCCACGGACGTCGGCGGCCTGCCCGCGTTGCCGTTCCTCTCGGCCGGATTCCTGCTCGCGAACGGCGACCTTCTCTGGCGGCGGCTGCGCCGCCGCACCGCCTAGACCCCCGCGCGCTCCAGGAGCGCGACGCACTCGACGTGAGGCGTGTGCGGAAACATGTCCACCGGCGTCACGCGCCGCAACTCGTAGCCGTGGTCCTCGCGTAGCGCCTTCACGTCGCCCGCGAGCGTGGTCGGGTTGCAGGAGACGTAGACGAGCCTCGGCGCGCCGATGCGGCCGAGCCGCCGCAGCGCCTTGCCCGCGAGGCCCGCGCGGGGCGGGTCGACGACGACCACGTCCGGCGGCCCCGAGCGTTCGAGCAGGTCCTCGACGACCTCGCCGACGTTGCCGGCGAAGAAGGCTGCGTTCGTAACTCCGTTGAGCTCGGCGTTCTCGAGCGCGCAGGCGACGGACTCCTCCGAGACCTCGATTCCCCAGACGGTCAGCGCGTTGCGCGCGAGCGCGAGGCCGATCGTGCCGATCCCGCAGTAGAGATCCCAGACCGTCTCGCCGCCGGTGAGCCCCGCGGCGTCGCGCGCGAGCGCGTAGAGCCGCTCGGCCATCGCGGTGTTCGTCTGGAGGAAGGCGTTCGGACGGACGCGGAAGCGGAGGCCGCCCAGCTCTTCCTCGATCCACTCCTCACCCCAGAGCAGCCGCGTGGGCAGGTTCGTCACCTCGGCGGGCGTGTCGTTCACCGACCAGTGGATCGAGCGCACCTCCGGGAAGCGGCGGATGACGTCGACGAGATAGCCGGTCTCGAACCGGTCGCCCGGCGCGGTCACGAGCTGGACCAGCGCCTGCCCCGAGTTGCGGCCCTGCCGGACGACGAGATGGCGGAGATAGCCGCTCCCGTCGGCCTGCGAGTACGCCTCGAGCGCTTCCTCGCGCGCCCAGTCCCGGACGGCGTCGCGGATCCCGTTGGCGACGTCGTCGGCGAGCCAACAGCGCTCGATCTCGAGCACCTCGTCCCAGCGGCCCGCCCGGTGGAAGCCGAGCGCGGGACCCGCCGGCGTCGAGGTGAAGGAGTACTCGAGCTTGTTGCGGTAATGGAAGATCTCGGGCTCGCAGGGGACGATCTGCTCGAGCGGCGGCTCGGCGATGCCCGCGAGACGTTGCAGCGCGTCGCGCACCTGGAGCTGCTTCTGCTCGAGCTGCGCCCCGTACGCGAGATCCTGGAAGCGGCAGCCGCCGCACGCGGGAAAGTGAGCGCACGGCGCCTCGACTCGCTCGGGCCCCGGCCGGAGCACCTCGGTCGCCAGCGCCTCGGCGTGGCTGCGCTTGACCTTCGTGACCCGCGCGCGGACGCGGTCGCCCGGCAGGCCCCGCCGCACGAAGACGACGAAGCCGTCGAGCCTCGCCACTCCGTTGCCGCCATACGCGAGCGAGTCGACGTCGAGCTCGAGCTCCTCCCCCTTCGTCACCGGCGCGGCCACGCGCCGCACGGTAGCGGCGGGGCGGCCGCGTCAGGCGAGCGGGGTCACGTAGATCTTGCGCTCACGCGGCCCGTCGAACTCGCAGAAGAAGACGCCCTGGTACGTGCCGAGCGCGAGGCTCCCGTCGCGGAGCGGGATGAGCACCTGTGGGCTCGACGCGAGCGAGGCCCGCGCGTGCGACGGGGCGTTCGGCCCGTCGGCGTCTTCGTGGCGCCACTCCCAGTCGTCGCCGACGACTCGCTGGAAGGCGTTCTCGAGGTCGGTGACGAGCTCGGGATCGATGCGCTCGTTGATCGCGACGCCTGCCGTCGTATGCGGGACGTAAACGAGCGCCGCCGAGGCGCCGTTCGTCCCGTCGAGCGCTTCACGCACGCGATCGGTGATTTCGATCAGCTGCGTCTTGCGCTCGGTCTTGAGGGAGATCTCCCGCACGGGTCTATCCTACGAACCCGCATGGCGGAGCCGCTCCAGCAAGGAGAGATCGAGGCGCTCAGCGCCGACGCCGACCGCTTCATCGCGGAGCTCGGCGAGGAGACGTACCTTCATTTCGCCGGCCGCAAGGAGACGTACGACCTCGCGCCGATCTACGAGCGGCACGAGCGCCTGACGCAGCTCGACACCGCGCTCTCGCTCGGAGCGTCGGTCGACGGCGACCGCCGGCGGCATGAGCTGTGGAAGTTCGCCTGTGAGGGCTATCTCGGCAATTTCGTGAGCGACGAGGCCGAGCGCGTCGCGGAGCTCGAGGCGACGCTCACCGCGACGGTCGACGGCGAGGAGATTCCCTTCAGGATGCTCAAGCCCCGGCTGATGAACGAAGAGGATCGCGCCGTCCGAGAGCGCGTGGAGAAGGCGAGGAACGACCTCACAGAGGAGCACCTGAACGCGCTCGAGCTGCACGCCGCGGAGGTCGTCCATCGTGAGGCCCGGCGGCTCGGCGCTCCGACGTACGCGGATCTGTACCGGAGCTTCGGCTTCCCGCTCGACGACCTCGCGGTGCAGTGCCGCCGCCTGCTCGCCGAGACGGAGGAGCTCTGGGAGGAGACCGGCGAGCGCTTTTTCCGCTCGCGCGTCGGGCTGCGGCTCGGCGAGGTCGCGCGCTGGGACGTGGGGCGCGCGTGGCGCGGCGCGGAGTGGGACGCGATGTTCCCACCTGACCGCATGCTGCCGGCACTCGAGGCCACCCTCGCCGACCTCGGCATCGACCTCCGCGAGCAGCGGAACGTCGAGCTCGATCTCGAGGAGCGCGCGAGCAAGGATTCGCGCGCGTTCTGCTCACCGATCGAGGTGCCCGGCCGCGTCGTCCTCGTGCTGAAGCCGCAGGGCGGTCCCGGCGACTGGCGGGGACTCTTCCACGAGGCGGGGCACACCGAGCATTTCGCGCACACCTCGGCTTCCCTGTCGCCGGAGGAGCGGCGGCTCGGCGACAAGGCCGTCACGGAGGCCTGGGCGATGCTGCTCGAGCACCTGACCATCGATCCGGTCTGGCTCGAGCGGCGGCTCGACTTCCCGCGGCCGTACGAGTTCGCCGCAGAGGGAGCGATGGAGCTCCTGTGGGTCGTCCGCCGCCACTGCGCGAAGCTCCTCTACGAGCTCGAGTTCCACGCGGCCGAGGACGTGACGGCGCTGCGGCCGCGGTACGTCGAGCTGCTCGCCGACGCGACCAAGGTCGAGCCCGCGGACGCCGACTACCTCGGCGACATCGACGACGGCTTCTATGCGTCGCAGTACCTCCGCGCCTGGGCGCTCGAGGCGCAGCTGCGGGCCTACTTCCGCGAGCGCTTCGGCAACGCGTGGTTCACGCGCCGCGAGGCGGGATTGCTCCTGCGCGAGCTGTGGGCCGAGGGGCAGAAGCCGAGCGCCGACGAGCTCCTCCGCGAGGTCACCGGCGAAGCGCTCGAGCTCGCGGCCGTTGCCGACCGGATCCGCGAGGCTCTCGCCGCGGGCTGAACGCGCCGCAGGCCTGGACCGGCGGCCGCGGGTGCCGGGTTCGCGCGACCGGCGTGGTGAGGATTTTCCTCCGCTAAAGCTGAGGATTTGCGTGGAATGCCACGGGCACCCCGTCCGTTGAAGCAGCCATGAGAACCACCGACGAGATCCACGAGGAGATCGAGCGCCTGAGCGAGGAGCGAACCGAGCTCTGGCACCGGCTCTCCGACCAGCACGACCCGGAGGTGCGGGCGGAGATCCACGAGATCGACGCGCAACTCGACCGCCTCTGGGACGAGCATCGAGCTGTCCGCGCTCGGCTGCGCTTCGGCGACCGCGAGAAGATCGTCGCCCGCGCACGGGTCGAGGAGCGGCTCGAGCGCGCAGCCTGAACCGAACCGCCCTCTACACTGAAGCTCTCTCGGGGCGTTAGCTCAGCTGGGAGAGCACCTGGTTTGCAACCAGGAGGTCACCGGTTCGATCCCGGTACGCTCCACCTGAAGACCCGCTGGAAACGGCGGGTTTTCTCGTCGTCTACTTCACCGCGAGGAGCTCGACCGTGCGGATGTCGGGATCGGAGGCGAGCAGCTCCGGCCCGACCTGACCGAGCGCCTGTGGGATCTCGCCGTTCAGGTGTGCCTGCCGCCCGTCCTCAGACTCGAACGTGTCGAAGATCCCGTACGTCGTGTCGCCGAGCTTGAACGCGTACCACGTGACGGTTCCTTCCTCGCGTGCGGCGATCTCACGGCCGCTGCGAAGGAAGCTTGCAAGCTCTTCGCTCTTGTCGGGCTTTGCTTCGAGGAGAGCGAGGATCCCCAGCTTGACTGCCATGACGAATACCCCTTTGTGGCTGACGGGGCGAACTATCTCAGTTGGCATCCGGGCAACCGAGCGAGTAGCTTCGCCAGATGAACCGGAGCGTCCGCGAAGTTTGCCACCAGCCGGTTTCGAAGCCACACTTCCCTCTGTGACCGACTTGCCTGACATGCGGAGCCGCTACGAGGAGGCGCTCGCCGAGGTCGAGG
>DASYOZ010000005.1:0-3768 GCA_036007185.1 Gaiellaceae bacterium
TCCTCCGCACGGACGGCGTGCTCAAGCTCGGCGACTTCGGCATCGCCGTCGGTTTTGAGGGCACACGGCTCACCCTCGTCGGCACCGTGCTCGGCACGGCGGGCTACCTCGCGCCGGAGCAGGCGCGCGGCGAGCAGGTCACTGCCGCCGCGGACATCTACGCGCTCGGCGCCGTGCTATACGAGATGCTCGCGGGCGAGCCCGCGCGGAGTGCCGACTCGCTCGCCGATCTGGGAGCCGAAGACGGTTTCCAGCCCCCCGACGTGGCCGATCGCGTCCCGGCGGCTCCGGCAGCACTCGTCGCGGCGGTGAATGCCTGCCTGTCGGTCCGGCCCGAGGACAGGCCTCCCTCGGCCGCGGCCCTTGCGCGGCTTCTGGCTCCCGTCGCCTCGGAGGCGGAGACGCTGTCCCTACCGGCCGATCCTGCGCAGCGCGCGACCGAGATCCTCGCGTCGACGCCCGCCCGGCCGGCTCGACGGTGGACGACGCGGCGCCTGGCGGCGGGCGCAGCCCTCGTCGCGGCCGCGGTGGCCGGCGTGGCAGTGGCCGTTGCCCTGAACACACGTGGGCACGCGCCGCGTCCGAGCTCGACACCGCAGGCCGTCGCCCCGCCGGCGACCGGAGCGAACGCCGTCGATCAGGCGCGGAATCTCGCGTCCTGGCTCCGTGAGCACAGCGGCTGATCGGTGACGCCTACTTCAGCACGGTGGCGCAGTACTGCGGAGACCCGTTTGCCGGGCTCGCGCAGTTCTCTTCCTGCTGGAACTCGAGCGCCTGGCCGAAGTCCTTCGTCGTGCCGGGGTAATCGCCGCCGTAGGTGAACGCGTTGAGCGTTCCGTTCCACGCAAACCACGGGTACTGACAAAAAGGCCCGCCGTAGCCGGAGCAGGTCGTAGGGCCGACGAACGAGTTGCCGAGGATCTCGGCCTCCCCTCCCGTGTCCGAGACGGCGGCCCAGGACTTCGCTGAGCTGCCGTCGCCGAACGTGACGCCCTCGATCTGGAGCGGCGTGAACGTCAGCCAGCTCAGGATGTCGAACGAGTAGCAGGGCGGCTTCGTCGCGCTGCCCGGCAGGCAGAACTGGCCGGCCGGCGAGGTGAAGTTGCCGGTGTGGCCGATCTCCCAGACGAGGGAGTTGGGCGCGTCGTGGACGAGTCCCCAACCGAGCGAGTTGCCGAGCTTCTGGGCGCTGAAGGCCGGCAGGAGCCGCCCGTCCTGCATGCTGTCGAGCACGATGGTCCCCGAGTGCCCGGTCGTGACGTCGGTGACGGTGATATGCATCCCGTCCTTTGCTGCCGTCACGTACTGATGGTCGGTGATCGTGTCGCGGCCGACTCCGAGTTGCCTTTCTGTGAGACCTCCCAGACCGGCGAGCAGGCCGAGTACGTGTTCGCCGAGTAGGTGACGTTGTAGCCGCCGCCTGCGGCGCAGTTCGTCGTGATGCTGTTGGGATAGAACTGAAGCTCGAGGAAGGCTTGACCGAAGCGGCTGTTCGGGTCCGTGACCGTGCCCCCGATCCAGAAGGTCGGCCCGACCGAGTCGACCTGGCCGACTTGGGCCTCCGACGTCCCGGCCGCGTTGGTCGGCAGGACGATCGTCCACGTCAGATCCTGCGCCGAGCCCGGCCCGTTCGAGAGCGGATCGATCTCCGGCTCGTCGTGGCCGGTGCAGCTCCCCGTGTACCGATGTATTCCTGCGGATGGTGACCGATGCAGAGTGACTGGCCGCCGGCGGCGGCGTGGGCCCGCGGAGCAGCGGCTGCGCCGGCCAGCACGGCGGCGACGGCGCCCGTAAGAGCGAGCGCGCACAGGAGCCGGAGACGCATGGGGGTTCCCCTTCCTCGATGACGGCACGATCCCCGGCATCCTGGCAAAACGGCGTCAGCTGCGCGGATTCCAGCCGTGCTCGAGGATCTCGCGCGTCTCTTCGACACCCGCCGCCCAGACCCGGAGGACGTCCTCGTCGGGCAGCGAGTAGAAGCCGCCGTACTGGCCGTCGCCGGCGGCCTCGCGCATCGCGTCCGGCGCGGCCGACAGCGGCTGCCGCAGCGGCTCCTTGCGTTCCGGCGGCAGCTCGACGCCGGCCAGGCGGGTCCACGGGAAGTTCTCCATCCACGACGCATGGCTCGCGCCCGGGTCGAGCTCCTGCACGAGCTGCCAGACGCGCGGGCCGATCCACCAGCTGTGGAACAGCGCCTCGGTGTCGGCGTGCGCGGCTCCCCATTCGCGCCGGGCGGCGTCGGCGGGAGCGTTGCCGCCGTGCCCGTTCACGATCAGGATCCGGTGGAAGCCCTGCGCCTGCAACGAGTCGAGCAGGTCTTGGACGACGGCGACCAGGGTGGCGGCGCGCAGCGTGGGCGAGCCCGGGTAGGCGCCGAAGCTCGGCGTCAGCCCGTAGGCGAGCACCGGCAGGACGGGCACGCCCAGCGGCTCCGCCGCCTCCGCGGCGACGCGCTCGGCGAGGATGTTGTCCGTCTCGAGCGAGAGGTACGCGTGCTGCTCGGTCGAGCCGATCGGCAGCACGATCCGGTCGTCGCGGCGCAGGTACTCCTCGAGCTGGAGCCAATTCAGGTCCCGAACGCGCACTACTGCACAATTACAGGCACATGGCGCATTCGCTGATCGCATATCTCGCCGCGGCGGTCGTGGCCGCCTCCCACGCGGCTGCTCCGCCGAGCGGCGGGAGGGCAACACTCGCCGCGAGGCCGCTGCACGCGACCGTCGTCCTCCGCGCCCGGCCGCGTGGAAGGCCGCTCGTGCGCGTGGGACCGCGCGGCCCTCTCGGCGGCCCGCTCGTGCTGGGCGTCGTCGGCGTCCGCGGCCGGTGGGTCGAGGTGACAGCCGAGGCGCTGCCGAACGGCCACTACGGCTGGGCCGAGTTCGGCCGCGACGTCGCGGTCCACCCGATCCGGTGGGCCCTCCGAGCCTCGCTCTCCCGGCGAGAGCTCTATGTCCTCCGGGACAACAGAGTCGTCCGGACGATCCGCGTCGGGATCGGCGCTCTCAGCTCGCCGACTCCCGTCGGCCGGTTCGCCGTTGCCGAGAAGCTGACGGGGCCCTTCGGCCCTGCGTTCGGCCCCCGCATCCTCGTGCTCACCGCGCGCCAGCCGCAACTGCCGGCCGGGTGGAACCGGAGGATCACGTACTACGTCGCCATCCACGCTGGCTCGGGGCAGGGCTCTGCCGTCTCGGCCGGCTGCTTGCACGCTACCGAGACCGACGTCCGCTACCTCATGCGCGCGGTTCCGCTCGGGACAGCGGTGCAGATCTCTCGCTGAGCTGTGCGATGATCGGTGGGATGAGTGCCGTGGTCACGCACGAGTTCGAGGAAGAGGAGGAGCTTCCGGCCTGGAGCCTGCCTGCGGAGGCGGTCGACCGGATCCGCGTGCCGGTGACGCTGCCCGAGCAGGTGACGCGGGAGTGGGCGTGGGGCGGCTCGACGGGCGCCGGCGTCCGCGTCGGCATCCTCGACAGCGGCGTCGAGCTCGACCATCCGCTCGTCGGTCGGGTCGACCACTCGGTTGCTGTCGTCAAAGGCGAGGACGGCGAGCTTCAGGTGGTCGACGACGACGAGGGCGACCTCTGCGGCCACGGCACCGCCTGTGCGGGCGTCGTGCGGGCAGTGGCGCCCGACGTCGAGTTGACGAGCATCCGCGTCCTCGGCGCCGGTTACACGGGCGGCGGCGAGACCATGCTGCGCGGCCTTTCCTGGGCGATCGAGCAAGGCTTCCCGATCGTCAACATGAGCCTCTCGACCACCCGGACGAAA
>DASYOZ010000006.1:0-4420 GCA_036007185.1 Gaiellaceae bacterium
GGACACGGGCCGATCCTACGGAACGGTTAGGCGGCGACGCGCTCGCCGGTGCGTACGCGCGCGCGGTCGAGCGCAGCGCCGACAAAGCCGCGGAAGAGGGGCGTCGCCCGCGTCGGCCTGGACTTGAACTCCGGGTGGAACTGGCTCGCGACGAACCACGGGTGGTCCGGGAGCTCGACGATCTCGACGAGCCGGCCCTCCTGGAACGTCCCGCTCACGACGAGGCCGCTCTCGACGAGCCGCTCGCGGTACGCGTTGTTGACCTCGTAGCGATGCCGGTGCCGCTCGTGGATCGTCGGCTCGCCGTACAGCTCGCGCGTCCGCGTCGCCTCCGCGACCTCGACCGCCTGGGCGCCGAGTCGCATCGTGCCGCCGAGGTCCTCGATCCCCTTCTGCTCCGGCAGCAGGTCGATCACGGGGTACGGCGTCTCGGGATCCATCTCCGTCGAGTTGGCGCCCTCGAGCCCTACGACGTGCCGCGCGAACTCCGACACGGCGACATGCATGCCGAGGCAGATGCCGAGATACGGGATGCGCCGCTCGCGCGCGACCTGGCAGGCCAGGATCTTCCCCTCCCAGCCGCGCGAGCCGAAGCCGCCCGGCACGAGCACCCCGTCGACGTTCTCGAGCAGCTCCGCCGTCTCGTCGTAGGACATGTCCTCGGCGTCCACCCAGCGCACGCGGACGGCGCAGCCGTGCTCCAGCCCGGCGTGCTTGAGCGCCTCGTGCACCGAGAGGTAGGCGTCCTGGAGCTTCACGTACTTGCCGACGAGCGCGATCTCGACCACCTCGCGCCGGCTGTGCATCCGGTCGAGCAGCTCGTCCCAGTCCGACAGGTCCGGCTCGCCGAGCTGAAGACCGAGCCGTTCGCCGACGAGCCGGTCGAGCCCCTCGCGCTCGAGGACGCGCGGCACCTCGTACACGTCGGGCACGTCCGGGCTGGCGACAACCGCTCCCGGGTCGACGTCGGCGAAGAGCGCGATCTTGTCCCGGATGTCGCGCGAGAGCTCCTCGTGCGAGCGGCAGACGACGACGTCGGGATGGATGCCGATCCGGCGCAGCTCGTTGACCGAGTGCTGCGTCGGCTTCGTCTTCAGCTCCCCCGCCGCCTCGATGAACGGGACGAGCGTCACGTGCACGTAGACGACGTTCTCGGTGCCGACCTCCCGCCGGAACTGGCGGATCGCCTCGAGGAACGGCAGCGACTCGATGTCGCCGACGGTGCCGCCGATCTCGGAGATGACGACGTCCGCCGGGCTCGCCTCGGCGGCGCGGCGGATGCGGGCCTTGATCTCGTTCGTGATGTGCGGGATGACCTGCACGGTCGCGCCGAGGAAGTCGCCCTTGCGCTCCTTGCGCAGGACCGTGTCCCAGATCGCGCCGGCGGAGTGGCTCGCGCTGCGCAGGAAGTTCTCGTCGACGAAGCGCTCGTAGTGACCGATGTCGAGGTCGGTCTCGGCCCCGTCCTCCGTCACGAAGACCTCCCCGTGCTGGAACGGGCTCATCGTTCCCGGGTCGACGTTGAGGTACGGGTCGAACTTCTGCAGCTGGACACGCAGGCCGCGCGCCTTGAGTAGGCGGCCGAGCGACGCAGCGACGATTCCCTTCCCGAGCGCCGAGACAACTCCACCCGTGACGAAGACGTACTTCGGGGCCCGTGCGCTCACGGGATTCCAGGGTAGCACCGGCAGCGGCCGGAGCCTAGGCCGCGGGCGGACGGACGAGGGCGGCCAGCTTCGCGAGCGCCTGCGACGGGAAGACTCGGCCGACACCGATGAACCGGGGCGCCTCGACGATCAGGGTCGCGGCCGCCTGGTCGTCCTCCGTCGCCTCGAGCGCCAGCTCGACGTCGATCCGCTCCGCCAGCAGCTGAAAGGTCACCCGCGAACGCTGCTCCACCTCGATCACGAGCAGCTGGCCCACCATGTGCGGCCGCCGCCGGAGGCTCGGCTTGGTGCTGCTCGCCCCTTCTATCCGCCACAGCCCGCCCGGCACGAGCCCGCGCCGGCCTGGATCGACCTCGTCGATCCCCGGCCACCAGTCGGCGAGCCGCTCCGGCTCGGCGAGCACCGCCCACACGTCTTCGACGGTCGCCGGCAGGACTCGGCTAGCCACGTACCGCGGCAAGGAACTCCTGTCCGCCGAGCATCCGCTCGAGCTCCGCCTTCCGCTCGTCCTCGCCGAGCTGCTCGATCCGCGCGTGCGTCGGATCGCCCGGCGTCTTCTCGACCCGGAAGTGGCGGTCGGCGAGCGCGGCGATCTGGGGAAGGTGCGTGATCGTCACGACCTGAGCGTGCTCGGCGAGGCGCCGCAGCAATCCGCCCACGGCGTGCGCCGTCTCGCCACCGATCCCTGCATCTATCTCGTCGAAGACGAGCGTGTCCCCGCCGGCCACGGCCGCGATCGCCAGGGCGATCCGTGAGAGCTCGCCCCCCGACGCGGTCTCGGCGACCGGGGCGAACGGGAGGCCCGCGTTGGGGCGGACGAGGAAGACGGCCTCGTCACCGCCCGTCGACCCCGGGTCGTGCCGCTCGCGCAGCTCGCAGACGAACTCGCCCTCGCCCATCCCGACGCCGCGGAGCTCGACGGCGACGGCGTCGGCGAACGCGGGCGCGGCGGCGTTCCGCTCGGCGCGCAGCTCGAGGGCGAGCGCGTGGACGCGCGTGTCGGCCTCTGCGAGCTCGCGCGCGGCGACCTCGGCCGGGTCGGACCCGTCCTCGAGGGCCGCGAGCTCGGCCCGCGCCTCCTCGCGCCTTGCAAGGAGCTCGTCGTACGTCGCGCAGCGGAAGCGGCGCTTGGTCTCCGCAATCCGGTCGAGCCCGGCCTCGAGCTGCTCGAGGCGGTCCGGCTCGGCTTCCAGCGACGCGAGGAAGGAGTGGAGATCGGTGGCGGTCTCGCGCAGGCGGAGCTCGACGTCGCGCAGCTCGTCCCCGGCGCGTTGCAGCTCGGGCGCCAGCCGTTCGAGAGGCGCGACCGACCGTTCCGCGAGCGCGACCAGGCCGGTGGCTCCTTCGCCCTCATCGGGGGCGAGCGCCGCGGCGGCCGCGGCCGCGGCGGCGGCCAGGTCGGCGATATGGCGATGCCGCTCGCGCTCGGTGCGGAGCTGCTCCTCCTCCCCGGGCTCCATGCCCTCGGTGTCCTCGACCAGCGCGCGCAGCTCCGCGAGCCGCGCCTCGGCAAGCGAGGCATTCGCCGTCAGCTCGTCATGTCGGCGCCGCGCCGCATGCACGTCGCGCCACGCGGTTCGCGCCGCCGCGCGGCGGCCGAGCTGCTCCTCGCCGCAGAACCGGTCGAGCACC
Source organism: Gaiellaceae bacterium (assembly GCA_036007185.1). Taxonomy (GTDB): domain Bacteria; phylum Actinomycetota; class Thermoleophilia; order Gaiellales; family Gaiellaceae; genus Palsa-739. The sequence continues at coordinate 3,300 of DASYOZ010000006.1, forward strand.
TCGAGCTGGTAGGACGGCCGCGCGAGCCTGCGCTGCTCGAACTGGCCCGACATCGCGACCACGCGCTCGGTCGCGGCGGCGACGTCCTCCCGCGCAGCCGCTCGTCCCCAGGCGTAGGCGCGCGTGCGGCCGTCGGCGAAGACGCGGCGGGAGACGACGAGCGCGTGGTCGTCCTCCGGCTGCAGGCCCGCGAGCTCCTCGAGCTCGGCCGGAAGGTCGAGCTCCGCCTCGACGTATGCCTCGTCGCCGGCTGCCCCGACGTACGAATCGTCGCCCTTCGCGCCGAGGAGGAGGCCGAGCGCCTGCGCGAGGATCGTCTTCCCGGCGCCCGTCTCGCCCGTGATGGCGTTGAGCCCGGGCGCGAGCTCGAGCTCGGCCTCGCGGATGAGGACGAGGTTCTCGATGCGGAGCCGGCGGAGCACGCAGCGATCGTAGTCCCGCCGCCCGACGCCGCCCATTCGCAATTCGGGACCTGGCGGGCTAGGACGTGAACGTTTCGCGGTAGCGCCCGAAAAACGTCGTCTCCGGCAGCGTCGCGAGCAGGCTCTTCTGGTCGCCGAGCCGGATTGACAGCTCGGGCGCGAGGTCGCCGCTGCGGTGCCCATCGGCGAGGACGGCGGCGCCGACGTCCGGCGTCGCGTTCCGCACCGTCAGCTCAGCGCCGCGCGGCACGACGAGCGGCCGCGCCTCGAGTGAATGCGGCGCGATGAACGTGATCGCCATCGCGTCGAGCCCGCGCACGAGGACGGGCCCGCCGTTCGAGAGGTTGTAGGCCGTCGAGCCCGAAGGCGTCGAGCAGATCATCCCGTCGCACGACACGACGCCGAGATCCTCGCCCGCGATCGCCCAGCCGAGCTCGATCATCCTTCCGAGCGTCGAGCTCGTGACGACGACATCGTTGACGGCCACAAACGTCTCGCCGGTGAGCCGCGCTTCGAGCGTCGGTTGCTCGATCGTCCGGTACTCCCCGGCGAAGACGCGCGCGAGATCGTCCTCCAGCCGCTCCGGCGAGATCGAGGCGAGGAAGCCCACCCGGCCGAAGTTGATGCCGATCACCGGAACGTCTGTCCCCAGCAGCCGCGCGAGCGTCCGGAGGATCGTCCCGTCGCCGCCGACCGCGA
>DASYOZ010000007.1:0-3488 GCA_036007185.1 Gaiellaceae bacterium
ATCGAGGTCCGCCAGTCGCGCGAACACGTCGTCGATAGATCGGTCGATCGTCGTGTGCGTCTCGTATCGAACCGTAGTAGTACGCGTCTTCTTCTTGCGCTCATCGGCCCACGCATCCGATTTGACTGTCACCGCTTTGCCTCCGATCCGAAGTCTGCGTACCCCTGACTTACCGAAACGCGCAAGCGTTGAGATCTATGCCGTCCTCCGCTCGGGGGCAGTCAGGATCGCCGGCCCAGCCGAGCGTCTGCCGGGCTCGCGACCTGCACCGCCGCCGGGCTGGTACGACTTTGTTCGCCGCTCTCGGGCGGGCCGACCGGAAGCGGAAGTTCCGCACAAGCACGATGCAATCGAGGAGGCGTGATCGATGGCGACGCTGAACGAGAAGCAGGCGACCCTATTCACCGACCGAAACTGGGGCGTGATCGCGACCATCCGCGAGGACGGATCACCTCAGGCCACGCCTGTCTGGATCGACTACGACGGCGAGAACGTGCTCGTCAACAGCGCCCGCGGGAGGACGAAGGTCAATAACATCGAGCGCGACCCGCGAGCGACCGTCACCGTGCTGCCTGCCGCCGACCAGCAGGCCGGCTACGTGATGGTGAGCGGCTCCGCCAAGATCGTCGAGGAGGGCGCGCTCGACCACATCAACATGCTCGCCAAGAAGTACTTGGGCGAAGACAAGTACCCCTACCTCGGTCCCGGCGAGCGGCGAGTGATCATCCAAATCCGCCCGGAACGCGTCGACGGCTTCGGCGCAGGTGGATAGAGCCATCCGCACTGCGACGGGACGCACTGCTCAGCGGCGCGCAGTACTACCCGGCCGCTAGCGATCCGCAGCGCGGATGACGATCTCCGCCGCCTGCTCCGTCGAGAGGAGGTCGGTGTTGACGACCAGGTCGTAGTCGGTAGGCGCCTCGCGATCGACCGAATAGAAGCGCTTGAGGTAGTCGCGCCGGCCGGCGTCCGAGTCCTTCACCACGCGTGCCGCCTGCGGTCGGTCGAGCCCCTCAGTCGCGACGACTCGCTGTTCTCGGGTCGCCGGTGACGACGTGACGAAGACGCGTAACGTTCTCGGTCCGCGCTCGAGTGCGTACGAGGCCGCGTGTGCGCTGATCACGACGTTCCCGCGGGCCGCCGTCTGTCCCACGGTCTCTCTGATCAAGGCACGGACATCCTCGGGCCGTATGCCCTCCATGGCGGCGGCAACGCCTGCGCTCAGCACCCAGGCATCTCCGCCGCCCTCCGCAAGCGTTTGGAGGAAGCGAGCCGCGAACGACTTCCGGCGCTCTTCGTCCGCGACGTCTCCTGGCTCGAGTCCACCCTGTGCGGCCGCGCGGGCCACGATCTCCTCGTCCACGTACAGGTAGCCCAGCTGCTCTGCGACCCGCTTCCCGACCTCGTCGCCGCCCGAGCCGGTCGTATGGGACACACACACCACGCTGCAGGCCACGGAGGCGACGCTAGAGCCGACGACCGTCGAAGTCAAGCGGGAGAGCACGTGAAAACCACGTGCCTCGCCGGAAACACCGTTGCGCGGATCCAGCGGCGGGGGAGGGATTTGAACCCTCGGACGAGTTGCCCCGTCAACGGTTTTCAAGACCGCCCCGTTCGACCGCTCCGGCACCCCGCCGCGCGGAACAGTGTGGCAGGAGGGCAGGAGCTCCCCGGCGACCGGCGGCGTCCCCGCCCAACGCACTCTTCGCACGGGCTAGTGTCGCAGCCGGTGGCGACCATGAAGGATCTCGACGAGCTCGCGCTCGCCCTGCCCGAGGCGACGAAAGAGATCGAAGACGGCCGGCCGACATACCGCGTTCACGGGAAGATGTTCTGCTTCCACCGCAGCCGGCGGCCGGACGCCGTCGATCAGGACACGGGCGAGCGGCTCGACGACGTGCTCGTCTTCCGCGTCGCCGACCTCGGCGTGAAGGAGCTGCTCCTCTCCGACGCGCGCGGCATCTACTTCACGACACCGCACTGGGACGGCTACGCGGCCGTGCTCATGCGCATCCGCGACCTCGAGCGGCTCGACCGGGAGGAGCTGCGCGACCTCGTCGAGGAGGCGTGGCTCACGCGGGCACAGAAGCGGCTCGCGAAGGCGTGGCTCGCTACGGAGTGACGCGCTCGGGCGCGCCGTACTGCCGCAGCACGTCCGGCACCTCGCCCTGGAGGTTCTCGAGGACGGCAAGTGCCATGCGGTCGACGACCGCGGTGCCGTTGAGCATGTGCAGCGGCTCGGGGCTCTTGCCGTCGCGGTAGCGGATGCCGAGGCGGCGCGACTGGAAGTCCGTCGTGTTCGAGATCGAGGCCGTCTCGCGGTAGCGCTCCTGGCTCGGGAACCAGATCTCGACGTCGTATGTCTTCGCCGACGCCGCCGACATGTCGCCGGCGGGGAGGACGACGACGCGATACGGGACACCGAGATCGCGCACGAGCTCCTCCGTGTTCGCGAGGAGGTACTCGTGCTCGTCCCACGAGGCTTCGGGGAGCGTGAGCGAGAACTGCTCGACCTTGTTGAACTGGTGGACACGGAACATCCCTCGCGTGTCTCGTCCCGCGGCACCCGCCTCCCGGCGGAAGCACGGGGAGAACGCGACGTAGCGGAGCGGGAGCGTCTCGGCCTCGAGGATCTCGCCGGCGTGGAGGCTTGCGACGGGGATCTCGGCCGTGGCCGACAGGTAGAGGCCGTCCTCCGGTACCTCGTAGACGTTCTGCTCGTCGGAGGGGAACGCGCCGGTGCCGATCAGCGCCTCCTCGCGCACGAGCACCGGCGGCAGCACGGTGACGAAGCCCTTCTCCGCGAGGCGGTCGAGCGCGTAGCGGTACAGCGCGAGTGCTAACCGGCCGGTGTCGCCGATCCAGTAGCCGAAGCGGGCGCCGCTCATCCGCGCGGCGCGCTCCATGTCGAAGCGGCCGAGCTCGAGGCTCTCCTTCGGCTCGGCCAGCTGCGGCGGGTCGCCCACGACTCGCTCGACCCGCACGTCTTCTTCGGTCGCGCCGTCGGGGACGTCGTCCGCGGGTGGATTCGGGATTCGCAGCCCGATGTCGTCGCGCTCCTCCTCCGCCAGGGCGAGGTCACGCTCGGCTCGCTGCAGCTCCTCCTTGACGCCGCGCAACTCCTCGAGCTGCTCAGGCGTCGGCTTGCCCTTGAGCTTCGTGCGCGAGCGGAGCTCGTCGACCGTCGGCACGAGCGCGCGCCAGTGCTCGTCGACCGCGAGCCACGCGTCGAAGGCCTCTGCGGCGCCCTTGCGCGCGAGGCGGCGCCGGAACTCGTCCGGCTCGGCGCGGGCGGCGCGGGCGTCGATCACGCAAGGGAGTCTAGGTAGGCCTCGAGGAGAGCCGCGACTCCTTCCTCCTGCACCGAGGGAACGACGAGATCGGCGCGTGCGAGCACGTCCTCGTGGGCGTTCGCGACCGCGACGCCGAAGCCGGCCCAGTCGAGCAGCTCGCGGTCGTTCTCCCCGTCACCGCAGGCGACCGTCTCC
>DASYOZ010000008.1:0-6403 GCA_036007185.1 Gaiellaceae bacterium
TGAGCTCGAGGTCGGTGCCCTTGAGCGCGGCGCGGTAGCCGACGCCCTGGATCTCCAGGCGCTTCTCGAAGCCCTCCGTGACGCCCTGGACCATGTTCGCCACGAGCGTCCGCGTGAGGCCGTGCAGCGCGCGGTCCTCGCCGCGCTCGGTCGGCCGCGCGACGACGACCTCGCCCTCGCGCTGCTCGATCTTCATCCGCGCGGGAACCTGCTGCTGGAGGGTCCCGAGCGGCCCGGCGACCGCGACGCGGGCAGGCTCGATCGTGACGCTGACGCCGTCGGGGATCGGGATGGGTGCGTTGCCGATTCTGCTCATTGCGTTACCAGATGAAGGCCACCACTTCGCCGCCGATGCCGCGCTCCTGCGCGGTGCGGCTCGTGACGAGACCGGACGAGGTCGAGAGGATCGCGACGCCCATCCCGCCGAGCACGCGCGGAAGACGGTCCTTCCTCGCGTAGATCCTGCGGCCCGGCTTCGACACGCGCTTCAGGCCGGAGATGACCCGCTCGCGGTTGCGGCCGAACTTGAGATCGATGACCAGGGTATCGAAGGAGTCCCCCTTCTCCACGTGATAGTCGCGGATGTAGCCCTCCTCCTTGAGGAGGCGGGCGATCTCGACCTTCATCCTCGAGCTCGGCATGGCCGCGTGCTCGTGCAGCGCCTTGTTCGCGTTGCGGATGCGGGTGAGCATGTCTGCGATCGGATCGGTCAGCACCGTTTCTCTCCTACCAGCTCGACTTCGTCATGCCGGGAATCGCGCCCTGATGCGCGAGCTCGCGCAGGCAGATCCGGCAGAGCCCGAACTTGCGGAAGACCGCGCGCGGGCGGCCGCACCGGTTGCAGCGCGTGTAGTTGCGTGTCTTGAACTTCTGAGGTCGCCGTTGCTTGACGACGAGCGACGTTTTCGCCATTACTGCTGCCTCCCTTCGCCATCGACCGCGAACGGCAGGCCGAGCGCCTGCAGCAGCACGAGGGCGTGCTCGTCGGTCTCGGCGCTGGTCGTGATCGTCACGTCGAGGCCGCGGACCTGCTGGATGTCGTCGTAGTTGATCTCCGGGAAGATGAGCTGCTCGCGAATGCCGAGCGAGAAGTTGCCGCGGCCGTCGAGCGACCGCGGGTTGAGGCCGCGGAAATCGCGGATCCGCGGCAGCGCGATCGAGACGAGCCGGTCGAGGAACTCGTACATCCGCGCGCCGCGCAGCGTCACGCGCGCGCCGACGGCCATCCCCTCGCGCACCTTGAACTGCGCGATCGACTTGCGGGCGAGCCGCACCTGGGCACGCTGCCCGGCAATCGTCGTCAGCTCCTCGAGCGCCGAGTCGAGCAGCTTCGACTCGGTCTTCGCCTCGCCGACGCCCATGTTGAGCGTGATCTTCTCGACACGCGGCACCTGCATGATCGAGTCGAGACCGAGCTCATCCTTGAGCCGGGGCCGGATCTCGTGCTCGTACTGCTCCTTCAGGCGCGGCGTGTAGGTGTCGGTCACGGCACTCATGCCTGGTCGATCTCCTCGCCGCAGCGCTTGCAGACCCGGACGCGGGTCGTCCTGTCCTTGACCGTCTTCTCGATCGTCCCGACGCGCGTCGGCCTCCGGCACGTGGGACAGACGACCATCACGTTCGAGACCGGCAGCGGCGACGGCAGCTCGATGATGCCGCCCGGGATGATCTGTGGCCCGCCCATGCCCGTCGTGTTCTGGATCGGGCGCGGGCGCCGGTGCCGCTTGACGACGTTGATGTTCTCGACGACGACGCGTCCCTGCTTGGGGAGCGCCTCGAGCACGCGGCCTTCCTTGCCGGCGTCCTTGCCGCGGAGGACGTGCACGACGTCGCCCTTCTTCACTTTCATCGTCTGGGACACGTCACAACACCTCCGGTGCGAGGGACACGATCTTCATGAAGTTCTTCTCGCGCAGCTCGCGCGCGACAGGGCCGAAAATGCGCGTGCCGCGCGGGTTGCGCTGCCCGTCGATGATCACTGCGGCGTTCTCGTCGAAGGCGATCGTCGTGCCGTCGTTGCGCCCGAACGGCTTCTTCGTCCGGACGACGACCGCGCGCACGACCTCTCCCTTCTTCACGGCGCCCTGCGGGGTCGCCGTCTTGACAGTGCCGACGATGATGTCGCCGACCCGCGCGTAGCGGCGGTGGTGGCCGCCGACGACGCGGATGCAGAGAATCTCGCGGGCGCCGGTGTTGTCGGCAACCCTGAGACGGGACTCCTGCTGAATCACTTCGCCGCCTCCACTACTTCCGCGAGCCGCCAGCGCTTCGTCGCGGACAGCGGCCGGGTCTCGACGATGCGGACGACGTCGCCGACCTTCGCGGCGTTCTGCTCGTCGTGCGCGTGGAACTTGACGCTCCGCCGGATCACCTTCTTGTACCGCTGGTGCGAGGTGATCAGGTCGACCTTGACGACGATCGTCTTGTCCATCGCGCTCGAGACGACGACGCCGCGGCGCTCCTGGCGCCGGCCGCGGTCGTACTCGGGCTTCGGATCGCGGACGATCGGCTTCATGGCGGCGCCCGGAGCCGGACGGCGCGGGCGTGTCTTCTGCGGGCGCAGACGGCGCGGCAGCCGCTTCCGCTTCTTCTTCGGCTCGGACTGGGCGGGAGGCGCCTCGGTCTCGGCTTCGGCGTCCACGGTCGGCGCCGCTTCCGCCTCGGCGGGCTCCGCTGTCTCCGCGGCGGGCTCCTCCGCGGCAGGCTCCTCCGCCGGCTCTTCCGCGGGAGCCTCGGCGGCAGCCTCAGGCTCGGTGGCCGGCTCCTCTGCGAGAGCCTCCTCGGCAGCAGCCTCCGGCTCGGCGGGAGCTTCCTCCGCGCCAGCCTCAGGTTCCTCGACCGGCGCCTCGGCCTCTACCGGGGTCTCCTCGCTCGACTCCGGCGCAGCCGGAGTCTCCTCGATCTGCTCTTCGGTGTTCTCAGTGTTCTCGGTCTCTTCAGCCATCTGTCTAACTCGCCCTTGCCTTCTCTGCCTCGCGTTCGTTCACAACTGTCAGGATCCGCGCGATCTCGCGCTTCGCCAGCTTCAGGCGCGCCGAGTTCTCGAGCGCGCCGGTGACCGACTGGAAGCGGAGGTTGAACAGCTCCCGGCGCCGCTCCGCGAGCCGGTCCGCAAGGTCGTCATCGGTCAGGTCCCGCAACTCGGATGCCCGGGTCAAAAGAGCTCTTCCTCTCTCTTCACGACCTTCGACTTGACCGAGAGCTTCTGGCCTGCGAGGCGAAGCGCCTCCTTCGCCAGCGGCTCCGGCACGCCCGCGAGCTCGAACATCACGCGGCCGGGCTTGATCACGCAGACCCACCCTTCGGGCGAGCCCTTGCCGGAGCCCATCCGCGTCTCGGCCGGCTTCTTCGTGAAGCTCTTGTCGGGGAAGACGTTGATCCAGACCTTGCCGCCGCGCTTGATCTTGCGCGTCATCGCGATCCGGGCCGCCTCGATCTGGCGGTTGGTGATCCAGCCGGCGTCGAGCGCCTTGAGCCCGTAGTCGCCGTACTGGACGGCCGTCTGGCCGCTCGCGGCGCCGCGGCGACGGCCGCGATGCACCTTGCGGAACTTCGTCTTCTTCGGCATGAGCATCAGCTCTCACCGTCCTTCTTCGTCGCCGAAGGCGGCTCTTCGTTGCCGGGCGACGGCGGCTCTGCCGCCGGCGCTTCCGGCGCCTTGGGCTTGCGGGTGCGCTTCGGCTTCTCCTGAGAGGCCTCGCCGGACTGCTCGAGCTTCGTCGGCTCGTCGGCCTGCGGCGCCGCCTCGGGCGCCTCGGCGACCTCTTGCGGCGTCGCCTCGACCTGCGGCTCGGTCACGGGCTGATCGTCGGTGCGCGGCTGCTCGACGTTCTCCTGGCCGCGCGCGCGATCGCGCCCGCCCGGGCGAGCCGAAGCCGGACGTGCCCCGCCGCCACCGCCGCCGGGACCGCGCCCTCTGCCGCGCCCGGGACCGCCGGGGCCGCCCTGGCCGCGCCGCCGTTGCCGCACCGGGCCGAGGCCCTCGCGGTCGGGGCCGCGCCCGCGCCCGCTCTCGCGGGACGCGCCAAGACCCTCGAGCGCCCCGCCGCGCCGCCGCCGCGCGTCCTGGTCGCCCAGCCGCGTGTCGGTGTCGCCGAAGCCCTCCGGCATGATCTCGCCCTTGTTGATCCAGACCTTGACGCCGATCCGGCCGGACGCCGTCTTCGCCTCGACGAAGCCGTAGTCGATGTCGGCGCGGATCGTGTGCAGCGGGACACGGCCTTCGCTGTACATCTCGCGCCGGCTCATCTCGCCCCCGCCGAGGCGTCCCGCGCACTGGATCTTCACGCCCGCTGCGCCGGAGCGGATCGCCGATGCGAGCGCGCGCTTCATCGCCCGCCGGAACGCCACGCGGTTTGAGAGCTGCTCTGCGATCGACTGCGCGACGAGCTTCGCGTCGAGCTCCGGCCGCTTGATCTCGTTGATGTTGATGTGCACGTTCTTCTGGGTCAGCGCGTGCAGGTCGCGGCGCAGTGCGTCCACCTCGACGCCCGACTTGCCGATCACGATCCCCGGCCGCGCCGTGTAGATGTCGATGGTGATCCGCTGCTTGTCCTTGCGGATCAGGATGTCCGACAGGCCCGCGTGCGCAAGCTTGTTGTAGATGTGCTCGCGGATCCGTACGTCCTCGAGGATGTAGGCCGCGAACTCCTTCTTACCGGTGTACCAGTTGGACTTCCAGTCGTGGATGACGCCCACGCGGAGGCCGCCCGGATGGATCTTCTGTCCCACTATTGATCGGTCTCCTTTGTCGAAGCCTCGGCTTCCGCCTCGGCCGACGGCTCCTCGGGGGTCTCCGTCTCGGCTGCCTCTGGTTCCTCGGCTGCGGCAGGCTCCGGCGCTTCCGCCTCGTCGACTGCCTCGGGCTCTTCAATTGCCTCCGGCTCCTCAATTGCCTCTGGCTCTTCGAGCGCCTCCGGCTCGACAGCCTCCGGTTCGGGGGCCTGCATCGCCGGCACGGACGGAGCGGCGGAGGTCGGCGCACCCTGCGCGAGCTCGATCGTGATGTGGCACGTGCGCTTGCGGATGCGCGCAACGCGGCCGCGCGCGCGGGCGCGCCAGCGCTTCAGCGTCGGGCCTTCGTCCGCGTACGCGGCGGCGACGACGAGCTCGTCGCCCTGCCACAGGAGGTCCGGGCGCGACTCGGCGTTCGCGACGGCCGAGCGCAGCACCTTCTCCACGTCGTTGGCGACCGCGCGACTCGAGAAGGCGAGGATCGTGCGCGCCTCCGGCACCGAGCGGCCGCGGATGAGGTCGGTCACGAGCCGCGCCTTCCGCGCGCTCGAGTGCACCCAGCGCGCCTGCGCGCGAACCGTCTGCTGCTCCTGCTCGACGACCGCCATCAGCTCCTCACCTTCGCGGTGCGATCGCCGGAGTGGCCGCGGAACGTGCGCGTCGGCGCAAACTCCCCGAGCTTGTGCCCGACCATCTGCTCGGAGATGAACACCGGAACGTGCTTGCGACCGTCATGGACGGCGATCGTGTGCCCGACCATCTCGGGGAAGACCGTCGAGGAGCGCGACCAGGTGCGGATCATGTTCTTCTGGCCCGACGCGTTCATCGCCTCGATCCGGCTCATGAGCCGGTCCTCCACGAAAGGCCCCTTCTTCGACGACCTGCTCATCAGCGGCGGCCCTCCTTGCCGCGGCGGCGGCCGCGGACGATCAGCTTGTCCGATTCCTTGTGCTTGCGGCGGGTGCGCTTGCCGAGCGTCGGGACGCCCCACGGCGTGACCGGGTGGCGGCCACCCTTCGACTTGCCCTCACCGCCGCCGTGCGGATGGTCGACGGGGTTCATCGCCGAGCCGCGCACCGAGGGACGCTTGCCTCGCCAGCGGCTGCGGCCGGCCTTGCCGCCCGTGATGTTCTGGTGGTCGAGGTTCCCGACCTGACCGATCGTCGCGCGGCAAGCGAGCGCCACGCGCCGCATCTCGCCGGACGGAAGGCGCAGCACCGCGAAGGCGCCGTCCTTCGCCACGAGCTGGATGCCCGAGCCGGCCGAGCGCGCCATCTTCGCGCCCTGGCCCGGCTTGAGCTCGACCGCGTGGACGAGCGTGCCCGTCGGGATGTGCTCGAGCGGAAGAGCGTTGCCGACCCGGATGTCCGCCGTCGGCCCGGACTCGACGGTCGCGCCGACCCGCAGCTGCGCGGGGGCAAGGATGTAGCTCTTCGCGCCGTCGGCGTAGTGGAGCAGCGCGATCCGCGCCGACCGGTTCGGGTCGTACTCGATCGCCGCGACCTTCGCGGGCACTCCGTCCTTGCGGCGCTTGAAATCGATGATGCGGTAACGGCGCTTGTGGCCGCCGCCCTGGTGGCGGGTCGTGATCCGGCCGTTCTTGTTGCGGCCGCCCTTCTTCGAGAGCGGCGCGAGCAGGGTCTTCTCCGGCTCGGACTTCGTGATCTCC
>DASYOZ010000009.1:0-4614 GCA_036007185.1 Gaiellaceae bacterium
TGCGGCCGACCGCGACACATGCGGCGAGGACGTCGCAGAACATCGCGTGCGCGAGCGCCCGGCGGACGCGGCGCGAGGGATGGAGGCGCGTCTTCCCCTCCGCGCCCGCGAACGGGATCACGACCGTGACCACGCGGGCAACTATGCACGCTGCGCGACCGCCTCCGGAGATACTGCGGCGTGCGCATCGTGGCCACGCTACGGCTCCCGGGACCAGCCTGGGACGAGCTGCCGGAGGTTGAGCTGCTGGATGCGTGGCCGCCGCCGGAGCCGCTGCCAGGCGTGCAGGTCCTCGTCGAGGCCGTCACCCGCATCGGCCGGGAGCAGCTCGACCTCCTTCCCGACTTGCGCCTCGTCGCGAACTACGGCGTGGGCTACGACATGGTCGACGTCTCGGCCTGCCGCGAGCGTGGAATCGCGGTGACGAACACGCCCGGCGTCCTCGACGCCGCCGTCGCCGACCTCGCGCTCGCGCTGATCCTCGCTTGTCGCCGCCATCTCGTCGCTTCCGACCGCTTCGTCCGTGAGGGACGCTGGCGACGCGGCTGGGCCCGGCCCGAGCTGCTCGGGCGCGACCTCGCCGGTTCCACACTCGGCCTCGTCGGCCTCGGACGGATCGGCTCGGAGGTCGCCAAGCGGGCCCAGGCTTTCGGCATGCGGGTGACGCACCACCGTCGTAGCGACGGCCTGCCGCTCGAGGAGCTCCTACCTATGGCGGACGTCGTCTCGCTCCACGCGCCGCTGACGCCGGAGACACGCGGTCTGATCTCGCGTGAGCGTCTCGCGCTGCTCCAGGACGGGGCGACGCTGATCAACACCGCGCGCGGAGCGATCGTGGACGAGGAGGCGCTCGTGGACGAGCTCGTGTCCGGCCGGATCTCCGCGGGCCTGGACGTCTTCGCCCACGAGCCCCGCGTGCCGGAGCAGTTCCTCGATCTGCCGAACGTCGTCTTGACGCCGCACATCGCAAGCGCGACCACGGAGACGCGCGCCGCGATGACGCGCGTCCTCGTCGACAACGTGCTCGCCTTCCTCCGCAACGAAGCGCTTCCGAACGCGGTCGACCGGTAGCAGCCACCGTTACGAAACCGTCATTTCCGAAGGTGCGAACGGCTCAACGAAGCGGTTTCTCGCCGTTACAAAGACGTGCAGTGGCTGCCACCGGCCGTCAGAGTGAGCCGGGGCGGCCGGCCGCGACCCAGTCGCGCACCTCGAACCAGTGGCTCGCGCGGAGGGCCTCTGCAACCTTCTCGTCGGTGTGGCCCGCGTAGAAGACGTGGCGCTCGAGGTCGCAGCAGATGGCGACGTCCGAGAGCGAGATCCCCGGGACCTGCATCAGCGCGTCCGCGGGCAGCCTCGCCTCGGCGACGGTGTAGTGCTTGAACTGGAGCTCGGGCGCGATCTCCATCAGCTCCGGCCAGTCAGGACACGTACGCGAGCTCACGCAGGTGACGGTACCGACAGTGCGCGCCGCACGATCCTCCCCAATGTCTCCACGAATTGCGGATCGGCATTCGGCATCTCGATCCGCTCGAGTTGCAGCCCGAGCTCGGCCGCCTTCTCCTGCGCCTCGACGTCGAGGTCCCAGCGGATCTCGAGGTGGTCCGAAACGAAGCCGACCGGACAGACCAGCACGCGCTCGACGCACTGCCGCTGCAGTGACTCGAGATGGTCAAGGATGTCCGGCCCGAGCCACGGCTCACCGGTGGGGGACTCGCTCTGGAACGAGAAGCTCCAGGAGCCGAGACCGGCCGCCTCGCCCACGAGCCGCGACGTCTCGAGCAGCTGGTCGCGGTACGGGTCGTCGGCAGCCAGAAGCCGCTCGGGCAGCGAGTGCGCAGTGAAGACGACGTGCGCCTCGGCGCCACGGACGCGATCGGCGAGCAGCTCGACGAAGCCGGGCTCGTCGTGCCAGCTCTCGACGAAGCGCAGCTCCGCCCTGCCGGCGAGCGCCCGCTCCAGCTGCTCGCGGTAGCCCGCGATCGAGAGAGCGGAGTAGTGCGGCGCCAGGACGAGACCGACCACTTCCTCGGCTCCCGAAGAAACCGCCGATTCGGCCGCGTCCGCGATCCGAGGCGTCCAGTGCTTCATCCCGGTGATGACCGGAAGGCCGAGCTCGGCCTCGAGCGCCGCGCGCGTCTCCTCGGTGATCGCGTTGAGCGGCGAGGAGCCCTCGATCCCCAGCCGCCGGTAGCGCTCGACGAGGTCGGCGAGGTGCTCGGGCGCGATCGGCCGCCCGCCGCGGATGTCGGCGTAGTAGGCCGGCACGTCCGACAGCCGCTCCGGCGAGCCGTACGCCATCAGGACGACAGCCGCCTTCATGCCGCCTGACCGTAGCTGCGGATGAGCTCCGCGAGCCGCGTCAGCATCTCCGGATCGGTCTGCGGGAGGACGCCGTGGCCCAGGTTGAAGATGTGACCCGGCCGGCCGGCGGCCCGCTGGAGCACTTCGAGCGCCGCGGCCTCCGCGCGCTCCCACGGGCCGAGCAGCACCGCGGGGTCGAGATTCCCCTGAATCGCGCACTGCTCGCCGACGACCCCCCAGGCGGCGTCGAGCGGGATGCGCCAGTCGACGCCGGCGGCAGCGCTGCCAACCTGCGCCATCTCGGCGAGCAGCTGTTCCCCCACCCCGGTGCCGAAATGGATCGTCGGGACTCCGGCGGCCTCCAGCACGCGCGCCGAGTAGGGAGCGACGAATTCCCGGTAGTCGGCGACGGAAAGGGCGCCGACCCACGAGTCGAAGAGCTGGATCGCGTCGGCGCCCGCCGCCGCCGTCGCCGCCACGTAGCGCGCGAACTGCTCCGTCAGCCGCTCCATCAGCGCATGCCACGTCGCGGGCTCGCGGTACATGAGTGCCTTCGTGCGGACGAAATCGCGGCTCGGCTTTCCCTCGACGAGGTAGCCGGCGACCGTGAACGGCCCGCCGCAGAAGCCGACGAGTGCCCGCTCGGGCTCGAGCTCGCCTCGCACGAGCCGCACAGCCTCGAGGATCGGCGCCGCCCACTCCTCCGGAGCAGCGATGCGGAGACGCTCGACGGCGGCGGCCGAGTCGATGCGCTCCTCGACGACGGGCCCGACGCCTTCGACCAACTCGACCTCGACACCCATGCCGAGGACGGGCGACATGATGTCCGCGAAGAGGACGGCGGCGTCGACGCCGTGCCGCCGCACCGGCTGCAGCGTCACCTCGGCGCACAGCTCCGGCGTGCCCGCGATCTCGAAAAAGCCGTGCCGCTCCCGCAACGCGCGGTACTCGGGCAGCGAGCGTCCCGCCTGGCGCATGAACCAGACCGGCGTCCGCTCGGCCGGCTCGCGCCGCAAGACGCGGACGAGGAGCGGCTCCACAGCGCCGGGGCTAGACGCCGACGGGCTCGCGGCCCTGCTCTTGCAGCAGGCGGGAGAGCCCTTCCTCGAGCGTGACCTCGGGCTCCCAGCCGAGCAGCTGCTGCGCGCGCGTGATGTCGGGCTTGCGCTGCATCGGGTCGTCGATCCGGAGCGCCTCATAGACGATCTCGCTCGACGAGCCTGTGATCCGCTTCACGATCTCGGCGAGCTCGAGGAGCGTCCGCTCGTCGGGGTTGCCGAGGTTGACCGGCAGGTGCTCGCCGCTCTCCGCGAGGAGGACGATCCCCCGGATCAGGTCGTCGACGAAGCAGAAGCTCCGCGTCTGCGAGCCGTCGCCGAACACCGTGAGCGGCTCCTCGGAGATCGCCTGCCGGACGAAGGTCGAGACCGCGCGGCCATCGTTGGGCCGCATCCGCGGGCCGTAGGTGTTGAAGATCCGGACGATCGCCGTGTCGACGCCCTGCCGGCCGTGGTAGGCCATTGTCAGCGCCTCGGCGTAGCGTTTGGCCTCGTCGTACACGCCGCGCGGCCCGATCGGGTTGACGTGCCCCCAGTACGTCTCGGGCTGCGGGTGCACCTGCGGGTCGCCATAGACCTCGCTCGTCGAGGCGAGAAGGAAGCGGGCCCGCTTGAACTTCGAGAGCCCGAGCGCATTGTGCGTCCCGTACGAGCCGACCTTGAGCGAGTGGAGCGGCATCCGGAGGTAGTCGTCCGGGCTGGCGAGCGCGGCGAAGTGGAAGACGAGGTCGACGGGCTCGTCGACGGTGATCGGCTCCGCGACGTCGTGGTCGAGGAAGCTGAATGCGTCGTCGCGGATGTGCGCGATGTTGGCGAGCGAGCCGCTGACGAGGTTGTCGACGCAGATCACGCGGTGTCCGCGCTCGAGCAGGTAGTCGCAGAGATGCGAGCCGAGAAAGCCGGCGCCGCCGGTCACGAGCGCGGTTGGCACGCGCCCGATGTTACCGCGAGCTACTTGAGGTCCTTGTTGGACTCCATATCGAACCACATGGCGAAGAGGGTGAACTGGAGGCCCGAGATGACGAGCAGCGCGACGAGGACGACGGTCGCGATGGGGATCGAGTAGCCCG
The DNA here is from genome assembly GCA_036007185.1 of Gaiellaceae bacterium. GTDB lineage: Bacteria > Actinomycetota > Thermoleophilia > Gaiellales > Gaiellaceae > Palsa-739. The sequence goes on from DASYOZ010000009.1 coordinate 4,433, forward strand.
CGATCCGGTAGCCGACGACGACAAGCCCCAGCAGTACGCCCGCGACCGTCGCGATGAACCCCATCACGTAGAAGAACACGAGCGGATGGAAGTCGCGCTTCACGTACTTCTCCCAGAGCCGCCAGAAGAAGCCGCGTACGAGCAGCCACGCGATCCGCGGCACGACGTGGCGGTAGCGCATG
>DASYOZ010000010.1:0-14116 GCA_036007185.1 Gaiellaceae bacterium
AGGACACGGAACGCGCCCGACGTGCCGACCATGAGTGCGGCGCGGTCGCGACCCGTGCAGCCGGCGCCGGCGTTGGAGCACGCGGCGTCGACCCACACCGGCACGTCGGCGATCTGCGGTAACCGCTCGCGGTCGATCCCGAGCGTCGCGAGCAGCTCCCCGTCCCACTCGTGCGTCCTCAGGTCGAGCAACCCGCTCGACGACGCCATCGACAGGCTGGTCTCGGGCGCGCCCCGCAGATAGTCGGCGAAGGAGACGAACCACGCCGCGCGGCGGAAGATCTCTGGCTCGGTCGCGGCCAGCCACGCGAGCTTCGCCGGCCAGTACGAGGGGTGAAGGAAGGCACCGGTACGGGCGTGCACCTTCGCGGCGTCGAGCCGTCGGGCGAGCTCCTCGGCCGCGCCGGCGCTGCGCGTGTCGCGCCAGCCGAGGATCGGCGTGAGTGCGTTCCAGTTCCCGTCGACGGCGACGAGGCTGTGTGCGAAGCAGGACGTTGCGTCCGGCTCGTCGGCGGCGAGCACGCGCCGGACAGCCGCTGCGACCTCGTCGGGATCTCCGGTCACGTACGCCTCCTGCTGCAGCTTCCCCTTCGCGTCCCCGTGCCGGTCGAACCGCTGCGCGCGGACCGAGGAGGAGCCGACGTCGAGCGCGAGCACGCTCATTCCCGCAGCCCGCCGGTCCGGCCGGGCCGCCAGGAGCCGAGCCGGCCTACCAGCTCACGCCGCTCAAAGACGCGTGCCTCGCCAGATGCCGCTCGCCCCTCGCGTTCCTCCCAGACGCCGAGGAACCACGCGAGCGGGCCGAGGCTTGTCCACGGGCCGGCGTCCATCCGTTGCATGCGGTCGACGGTCGACCACCAGCTGGCCGCCGCGAGCGCGAGCAACAGCGCCACGAGACCGCTCTCCGCACGGCCGCTGCTCATCCGGAGTAGGCGAAGGTCGCGGCGTAGCCGCACGTGCCCCTGTAGTCGAAGGCGAGCCCCTCGTCGTCAACCTGCAGCTGCTCACCGACGAGCTCTTCGCCGTCCCGGTCGTGACCCGGGATCACGCAGGTGACGGCTTCCTCGCCGGGATAGCGGTCACGGATCCGGACCGTCACATGATCGCGGATGCGGAGCCACTGCCGGCGGCGGCCATGGTCGAGCTCGATCGGGGCCCGGCGCACGGCGAGCAGCTCACTCGCCTTCCACGCCCACGGGAAGTGCGTGAGCGCGTCGCCGCCGAGCTCGCCGGTGAAGATCGCCTCGAGCGCCGTCTGTTGCTCCTCGGTCGCGCGCTCGTCGATGTAGAGGATCCACGTCCAGGGGGAGCCCGGCTCGTCGTCGTCGTAGCGGATCGCCAGGGCGACCGTCAGCCCCGCGAGGTCTGTCCCGCCGGCGTCTCCGTCTTCGATCAGCCAGGAGAGCACCCCGGCGCAGATGCCGTAGGTCGAGCGGCCTCCCGCGACGTCGTCGATGCGGCGGCACGGGCAGATCGGGTCGCAGTTGCACGACTCGAAGTACGTGCCGCGGATCGACCAGCTCGTAGCCACCACCAGGCGCCGAATCTACAGTGGCTCGGTCGTGGCAGTCGTCATCGCATCGAACCTGCGGAAGGAGCTCGCCGGGTCCGTCCTCTTCGACGGCGTCTCGTTCTCGGTTGAGCGCCGCGATCGCGTTGCGCTCACCGGGCCGAACGGCGCCGGGAAGACGACGCTGCTCCGGATCCTCGCCGGCGAGACGGAGAAGCACGGTGGCGAGCTCGCCTTCGCGAAGGGAACGCGCGTCGCGCTGCACGACCAGCGTCCGCCGCTCGAGCAGGAGCTGACGCTGCGCGAGTACGTGCTCGCCGGCGCGCGCGACCTCGTCGCGCTCGAGGACGAGCTGCGGCGCCTCGAGCAGGCGATGTCGGAGGGTGACCACGCGCAGGCGACGCTGAACCGCTACGCCGAGGCGCAGGCGCGGCTCGAGCACGCCGGTGGCTACGCGTGGCGCGACCATGCGACCTCGGTCGTGCGCGGCCTGGGATTCGCGGAGGGCGATCTCGACCGCCCGCTGCGCACGTTCTCGGGCGGCGAGCTGACGCGCGCCTCGCTCGCCCGCGCGCTCGGTGGCGATCCGGACCTGCTCCTCCTCGACGAGCCGACGAACCACCTCGACGTCGCGAACCTCGAGTGGCTCGAGCGCGAGCTCGCCTCGCTCGACGCGGCCGTGATCCTCGTCGCTCACGACCGCTGGTTCCTCGAGGCGGTGACGACGGCGACGCTCGAGCTCGAGGCCGGTCGCGCCACGTTCTTCCCCGGCCCGTGGCACGCCTGGCGGCGGGAGAAGGCGGCGCGGATGCTGCACGCGCAGAAGGAGGTCGTGCGCGTCCAGGCCGACATCGCCCGGCTCGAACGGTTCGTGGAGCGGTTCCGGGCCAAGAAGGACAAGGCGAAGCAGGCGCAGGCGAAGCTGACGCAGATCGGCCGGCTCGAGCAGGAACGCGCTGCGGCCGCCGGCGAGGTCGCGCTCCTGTCGCGCCGCACGCGCGGGCTCGGCTTCGAGTTCCTCAAGCCGGCGCGCAGCGGGAGAACCGTCGTCGAGGCGGACGGCCTGGACGTGGTCGTAGGGGATGACAGGCTGCTGCTACGCCAGGCCTCGTTCGCCGTCGAGCGCGGCGAGCACGTTGCGCTCGTGGGCCCGAACGGCTCCGGCAAGACGACATTGCTCGAGCGGCTCGTGCGAGGCGACGCCATCCGGCTCGGCCACGGCGTCCAGGTCGGCTACTTCTCGCAGCAGGAGATGGAGCTGGACGCGCGCGGCTCGGTGCTCCAGTGCGTCCAGGCGATGACCGGTCTCTCACGGCCCGATGCGCAGACGCTGCTCGGCCGCTTCCTCTTCTCCGGCTGGGACGCGCACGAAAAGCCGGTCGCCGTGCTCTCGGGCGGCGAGAGGCGGCGGCTCGCGCTCGCCGTGACGGTCGCCTCGGGCGCGAATTTCCTCGTCCTCGACGAGCCCACGAACCATCTCGATCTCGAGAGCCGCGAGGCGCTCGAGGCCGCGCTCGACGCGTTCCCCGGGACGGTGCTGCTCGTCTCGCACGACCGGGCGCTGCTCGACGCGATCGCCGAGCGGACGCTCGCCATCGAGGACAGAGAGCTGCGCGCCTACGACGGTGGCTGGGCCGAGCTGCTGCGGCGCCGCGAGGAGCGGGAGGCACGCGCCAAGCCGGAGCCGCCGGCGCAGCGCACCAAGCCGGCGCCCAAACCGGCGGCGCCTGCGAAGTCGAAGCCGCCCCGTCCGTCCGAGCTCGATCGACTCGAGGCGGAGATCGCCGTGCGCGAGGCGGAGGTGGCCGAGCTCGAGACGAAGCTCGCGGAGGACTGGAAGGACGTCGACGTCCTCGCTGCCCACAAGCGGAGCCGGGACGCGCTTACGGCACTCCTCGAGCGCTGGGAGAGGGTCTTCGAGCAGGCGCAGGCGTAGCCGGGGAGTAGGCTGACCGCATGGTCAGGGTCGCCGTGCTCATCTCCGTCCTCGCAGTTGCAGCCGTCGCGGTCGCGGTCGCGCTCGCCGCCACGCGGTCGCCGAGGGCACTGCGGGCCGCGATCTTCGCGTCGGCCCGGAAACAGCATTCCGCCCACTACGTCGAACACGGCGTCGCACAGGGCCTGCACCAGACCATGGTCGCCGACGTGGCGGCCACTCGCGGCATCCAGCGGGTCAGTTTCACGCTCGGCGGCAAGAAGGGTCAGTTCACGGTGCGCGTCGTGGGGCGGACGGCGTACCTCCTCGGCAATACGGTCGCACTCGACAGCTTTCTCGGCTTCACGGCCGCGCAGGCAGCTCAGTACCACGGGCGCTGGATCTCGGTCACGCCGTCGAGCCAGATGTACAAGGCTCTGGCCGCGTCGGTGACCTTGCCGTCGTTCCTCCACGACATCTACCCCAGCGCACCGCTGGCCTTCGTCACTGCGAAGATCGGCGGCCGCAAGGTCACGGGCGTGCGCGGGACCACCCGAGAGCCCGGGGTGGTGCGGTTCGTGGAGGCTGTCTATCCGGACTCGAAGCTCCGCCCGTTCGGGGTTGCCGACATCGAGTCGAGCAAGGCGTTCATCGACGAGATCAGGATCAGCCGCTGGAACGAGCCGGTGCACGTGCAGGCGCCGGCGAATGCCGTCCCGATCGCCACCGTCCAGGCCTAGCTCTCGTTCAGTTCCAGAACCGCTCGAAGGCGGCGTGGAGCGGAACCGCGGTTACTTCCTGCCACAGCCCGTCTTCCCGGCAGCGGATCACGAACGCCTGGTCGATGTCGAGGTCGATCCCGTTGCGGCTGCCCGTCGCCCGGTAGATCGCCACGGCCCAGTCGTCGTCGGCGAAGACGGTGTGGAGGCGGCCGCGGTAGGTACCGCCCGTCTCGAGCCCGGTGCGGCGGAGGAACTCGACGACCTCGCGCCGCCCGTGATACTCGCCGCTCATCACAGTGTGGCCCGGCACCCGCCAGACGATGTCGCGCGCGAGCGCGGCGGAGATCGCCATCGCGTCCTTGCCGAACGCTGCGAAGACGCGCCGTACGCGAGCGGCATTCGGATGCTCGACCTCACTCACGGCGACGGCTGGGCGAGCGTTCCGACAACGGCTTCTGCGATCACCTTGAGGGGGCGGCCCGATGCCTGGCTCGCTTTCCGCAGGCGCGCGAACGCCTCCTCCTCGCTCAGCTGCTCCTTCTCCATCAGCAACCCCTTGGCCCGCTCGATGATCTTCCGCGCGGCGAGCGCGTCGGAGAGCGACTCCGCCTCCGCCCGCACCGCCTGCAGCTCCTCGTGCCTCGCGCGCGCGGCGGCGATCGCCGGCAACAGGTCCTGCTCGCGGAACGGCTTCACCAGATAGCCGAAGACGCCCGCCTCCACGGCGCGCGAGACGAGCTCCTCCTGGCCGTACGCGGTCAGCATCACGATCGGGACCGGCCGCTCGTCGAGGATCCGCCGCGCCGCCTCGATCCCGTCGAGCTTCGGCATCTTCACATCGAGCACTGCGATGTCCGGCTGCTCGGAGCGCGCGAGCGCGACCGCCTCCTCGCCGTCCTTCGCCTCGGCGCAGACGTCGAAGCCCGCCCGCTCGAGCAGATCGCGCAGGTCGAGCCGGATGATCGTCTCGTCCTCGGCGATCAGGATCCGCATCAGCGCATCCTTGCGTTTCGCAGCCGGATGCCGCTGAAACCGAGGTTTGTCCCGATCACCTCGGCAGCGACCGGAGCAGGTCCGCGGGCTCCGGCCAGTACAGGAGCTCGGCGGCTTCCTCGCGCCTCAGCCACCGATACTCGTCGTGCTCGTCGTTCAGCTGCGGCTCCCAGACCGGCGCGACGTCGACGAGGAATGCCTGCACGTGCACGCGCAGACCCGGCTCTTCGTCCCGCGCCCCACGGACATAGGCGAACTCGCCGAGCGGCTGCAACTCGGCCCCGTCGAGCCCGGTCTCCTCGCGAAGCTCGCGCAATGCGGCGACATGGAACGCCTCTCCCGGCTCGACGCCGCCGGCGATCGGGTGCCAGTACCCGCCGCTGTCGGCCGAACGGTGCGCGACGAGGAACTCGTCACCACGGCGGACGTGGATGAGCACCTCCAGCCCGTCGCTCATGCCGGGAAGACGACCTCGGCGCGCGCTCCGGTGAGCGCGAAGCTGCCGTGCAACTCGTCGGCCACGAGCGCCTGGACGATCGAGAGGCCCGTCCCGGACGCTGTCCCGTCCGTGCCGGAGCCCTCGTCCGCGATCGCGAGGACGACGTTGCCGTCGCGGCGCGCGAGCTCGATCCGGACGGCCCCGGCGCCGTGCTCGAGCGCGTTCTGGAGCAGCTCCGAGAAGACGAGCGCCAGCGCGGTCGCGCGGGTCCCCGCGAGCGACACGCTCTCGAGCCGCGCCTCGACGTTGCGCCCGGCGCCGATTCCCTGCACGAGCATCGAGCGCAGCCGGTCGATCAGCTCCGCCAGGTCGACGTTCTCCTCCTGCTGCTCGGTGAGCGCTTCGTGCACCGCGGCGATGGCGAGGATCCGGTTGACGGAGTGCTCGAGCGCCTCGCGCGGGTCGACTTCCTCGGCGTGCGCCTGCAGGCGTAGGAGCGAGGCGACGGTCTGGAGGTTGTTCTTGACGCGGTGATGGATCTCCTGGGCGAGCACGCCTCGCATCACCGCGCGCCCGTGCTCGAGCGCGACGGCCGCGTGGTGGGCGATCGCCTCGAGCAGCGCCCGCTCCTCGTCCGTGAACGGCGTATCACGGTCGGCCACGAGTCGGCCGATCTCCCGCCGCTTCCAGCGCAGAGGCGTGCGAACGGCGTACGCGCCTGCGTGCCCTTCCGGCCAGGCGATCCGTCCGTCCTCGAGCACGAGGGCGGCGCCGGTTGCGTGCACCGCGTCCATGGTCGTCTTGACGATGGCCTCGAGCGACTCTTCGAGGTAGAGCGACTCCGAGACTGCCTCGGAGATGCGGGCGAGCGCCTCGAGCTCTGCGACGCGCCGCTGCGCCTCGGCGTAGAGCTGCGCGTGGACGATCGACTGCGCGACCTGGCCCGCGATTGCCTGCAGCAGCTCGATCTCGTCCGGCCGGAACTCGCGCGCCTCGCGGGTGCGCACGTTGAGCGCGCCCGCAAGCTGCTCGCGCGCCAGGATCGGGACGGCGAGGATCGACTCGTACTCCGACTCCGGCAGGTTGGGGAACTCCATCCAGCGCGGGTCGAGGTGGGCGTTCGCGGCGATTGCGACGGGGCGCCGTTCCGCCGCCGCGGTGCCGGTGATCCCGTCCCCGGGGCGCATCCGCGGCCGGCGCGACATCGCGTCGATCGGCGTGCCGTGCGTCGCACGGAGGACGAGCTCGCCCGCCGACTCGTCGTAGAGGTAGACGAAGCACGCGTCGGCGCGGAGCGCGGCCGCGACCTCGTTCGCGACGAGGTGCAGCACCTCCTCGAGGTCGAGCGTGGAGTTGACCGCGGCGATCGTCTCCGTCAGCAGCCGCAGGTGACGGTCGGTGGCATGCATCCGCCTAATCGTATGAGGGTCGTGGCGCTGACCCGAACCTTCCTAGTAACAGTCTGTTACTTGGTTGGACGCGCCCCATGGGGACAGGGCCGCCGACGGAGGAATGCGGCGCAGGGCAGAGGCTAGTAACAGTCTGTTACTAGAAAAGACAGGGCCGTTGTTTCGGGATGACGAGGAGCCCGACGCCGAAACGATGCGGGCCGCGGCGGACGGCGGACCGCCCGCCGCGGCGTCCTACCTCAGGTCGAGCGGGTCAGGTCCCGCGCCGTCGGTCGGCCGCGAGTGTGGCCAGCGCCCCCTCCGCGACGAGCTCTGACGGGATCACGGCAATGCGGCACGGCGTGAGCGCGCGCAGCGTCGCAGTGCGGATGCCGCCCTCGAGCGACGCGCGCTCGCCGAGCATCGTCCCGGGCCCCATCTCGGCGACGTCCTCGCCGTCGACCTCGACGCCGAGCACGCCGTCGAGCAGGAGGTAGAGGTCGTCGCCCTCCGCGCCCTGCTCCACGAGTACCTCACCCACGTCGAGCTTTCGCCTCGCGAGCTTCGCGTCCCCCGAGAGGAGGGCGCGCGAGAGCTCCCGCTCCAGCGCGGTCTCCGCCGCGGCGACGACCGCCTGCGACTCGTCGTCGCCCCAAGGGGTGTTGTCGCCGTGGGACTCGCGATACCACGTCTTGAAGTCGACCGTGCCGCTCTTCTGCGCGAGGGCGCCGTCGCTGTCGTAGATCCAGTGGCGTGGGAACGGGCTCGCGCCGACAACCTCGTGCTCCACCTTGCCGTCAACATGCAACGTGAGGGCGAGCGTCGTCCACGCTGTCGCCGAATGGATCCGGAACAGCGGCCCGCCCTTGACGCGTCGCGGCGCCGGGAAACCGGCTCGGCCGCCGACCGTCTGCACGAACCGGGCGCGGCCATCGCTGATCTCCGGCTCGGCACGGAGGACCTCGAACTCCACCCCGGGGACCACGATCGCCTTGGGCCCCAAGCGGAACGTCGTCGAGCCGACGAGGCCGCCGCCCTCGTAGCCGGCATCGACGATCGCACCGTCTTGGACGTCGATCCACGCCTTCAGTTGGTTTGCCTCCCGGAAACGGTCGGCGTCGCAGAGCCGCGCGAGGTCGCCGGGCGCGAGCCGATCCGGCGGCGGTTCGTCGTAGTGGCCCACGCCCAGCTCGAACGGCAGCTTCGGCATTCCCTCGATTGCCTCGGACGGGATCCACGAGATCGCGGTGACGGAACTCTCGATGCGCATCCTGCTCCTCTCCACTTGACCGTGACCGGATCAAACACCGGCGCGCACCGAGATTCAAGGCGTGGTCAACGGCGGACGGAGGCCAGCCCGCCGTTGACTCAGATCAGACGCCTACAGAACCGCGAGGTACTTCTTCATCTCCCAGTCGGTGAGCTGGACGCGGTACTCGTCCCACTCCTTGCGCTTCAGCTCGACGTAGCGGTCGAAGATGTGCGGGCCGAGCGCCTTGCGCATCAGCTCTGACTGCGAGAGCTCGTCGATCGCCTCGCCGAGTGTCTCGGGGAGGGAGACGATGCCGCGCTCACGCCGCTGCTCTGCGGTCAGGTGGTAGAGATTCGTCTCCATCGGGTCGGGCAGCTCGTAGCCCTGCTCGATCCCCTCCAGCCCCGCGTGCAGGAGCGCCGCGAAGGTGAGGTACGGGTTGCACGCCGGATCGGGGCAGCGGATCTCGGCGCGCGTCGCCTGCTCGGAGCCCGGCTTGTAGAGCGGGATCCGGATCAGAGCGGAGCGGTTCCGCTGCGACCACGCGACGTAGACCGGAGCCTCGAAGCCCGGCACCAGCCGCTTGTACGAGTTGACCCACTGCGCGAAGACGGCCGAGAGCTCGCGTGCGTGCCGGAGCTGGCCGGCGATGAATGCCTTCGCCACGTCCGACAGGTGCCACTTGTCGTCCTCGTCGAAGAACGCGTTGTGGCCGTCGGTGAAGAGCGACTGGTGCGTGTGCATCCCGGAGCCGTTCTCGCCGAAGAGCGGCTTCGGCATGAAGGTCGCGTGGTAGCCGTGCTGCTTCGCGACCTCCTTGACGACGAGCCGGTACGTGAGCATGAAGTCGGCCATGTCGAGCGCGCCCGCGTAGCGGATGTCGATCTCGTGCTGCGAGGGCCCGACCTCGTGGTGGTGGTACTCGACCGGGATCCCCATCGACTCGAGCGCCCGGATCGTGTCGCGCCGGACGCCGGTCGCCGCGTCGAGCGTGGTCTGGGCGAAGTAGCCGCCCTCGTCGAGGGTCTCGGTGCCTTTCTCGTCCTTGAACAGGAAGTACTCGGCCTCGGGCCCGACGTTGAACGTGTCGAAGCCCAGCGCCTCCATCCGCTCCAGCGCGCGCCGCAGCGCGAACCGCGGATCGCCGACGTACGGCATGCCGTCGGGAGTGACGACGTCGCAGATCATCCGGCCCGTCTGACCGTCGGGCAGCACCCGGAACGTCTCGGGGTCGTGGATCGCGACCATGTCCGACTCCTCGATCGCGTTGAAGCCGGTGATCGACGAGCCGTCGAAACCCATCCCGTCGTCGAGTGCGCCCTCGACCTCGCTGAGCGTGATCGCAAAGCTCTTCAGGTGCCCCTCGAGATCGGTGAACCAGAGGAGCACGTCCTCGATGCCGCGGGACTCGATCTCCGCGAGCACCCCCCTGCGCGTCTCCGGGTCCGATGTCGCCCGGTTCCTGCTCTCCACGTAAGCCATTCTCCCTCCTGAAACGCGAAAAGCCCCGGCCGCCACCCAGTGTGGCAACCGAGGCTCCATCGCCTCGCAATCGTCGCCGGAAGTCTACAGGTCTTCCGGACGGACTGGCGGCTACCCTCGTGGGGCGTCTATGCGCCGCAGCCTCGTCGCCCTCCTCGTCCTCCTCGCCGCCGTCACGCTCGCCTCGGCGCCGCACGCGGCGCGGTCGGCCGGCCCGCAGTACGTCGCGCCCGCCGGCTCCGGCGCCCTCTTCCTCGTCAGCGGGCACGGCTGGGGACACGGAGTCGGTATGGGGCAGTGGGGCGCCCAGGGCTACGCGCTCCAGGGCTACACCGACGACCAGATCCTCGCCGCCTACTACCCCGGCACGACAGCCGGCCAGACCTCGGTGAGCTCGATCCGCGTCCTGCTCGCGAACGGCCAGAGGACGCTGACGATCTCCTCCACCAAGTCGATCACGGTCGAGGACGCTGACGGCGTCGACCACACGCTCCCGGCAGGCAAGACCGTGCTCACGCCGGCGCTGGAGCTCGCGGTCGACGGCGGGGCGAAGCAGGCGCTCGCGCCGCCGCTCACGTTTTCGCCGGCGAGCGGGACCACGCTCACTGTCGGCCGCCCCTACCGCGGCCAGGTCCTCGTCGACGTGGTGAGCGGCAAGCTCCGCGCGATCAACGTCGTGCCGCTCGAGCAGTACCTGTACGGCGTCGTCGCGTCGGAGATGCCGTCGAGCTGGCTCCCCGCGGCGCTCGAGGCGCAGGCCGTCGCCGCGCGCTCGTACGCCCTCGCCAGCCGCCGCGCCGCAGCGCCGTTCGACGTCTACTCCGACGGGCGCAGCCAGGCGTATCTCGGTGTGTCGGCCGAGAAGCCGGCGGCAACGCAGGCAGTCGACGAGACCGCCGGCGAGGTGCTGCTCTACAACGGCCAGGTGGCCACGACGCTCTTCTCGTCGAGTACCGGCGGCCGGACAGAGTCCGCGGCCGACGCCTTCGGCCCCCCGGGCCGGCCGTATCTCGTCTCGGTGAAGGATCCGTACGACACGATCTCCCCGTACCACAACTGGGGGCCGGTGGCGGTCACCGGCAAGACGCTCGGGAGCGCGCTCGGCGTTGCGGGTCGCATCCTGGACGCGACCGTCACACGCAACACGTCGCGCCGCGTGAGGACGGTCAAGATCGCTTCGCTTTCGCACGGCACGCAGGTCACGATTTCCGCCGGCGGCGGTGCCACGCAGTCGGCGCTCGGGCTGCGCTCGACGTGGTTCAGCGTCGGCGTCCTTGCGCTCCAGCCTCCGTCGCCGAATCCCGCCATCGCCTCCGGCACGAGGGTCAGGTTGAGCGGCGTCGTGCGAGGTGTCAAGGGCGTCGTCGTCCAGGCGCGAAGCGCCGGGCAGCCGTGGCAGCAACTCAGGTCGATCGTCCCCGCGCCGAAGACCGGCGCCTTCCATTTCTCGGTCAAGCCGGCGCAGACGACCGACTACCGGCTCGCCACCCCGCAGGACGCCGCGGCGTTCGTGCGGATCCGCGTCCTGCCTGGCTAGGCGTCCTCCGCTACCGTGAGGTGGTGAAGCTGAGGCTTGCGCTGCCCGTGGCTGCGGCGGCCGCGCTGGTCGCGGCCTCTTCGGCTGCGGCCTTCACGCCGTCCAACACCTACTACGGGAAGCAGTGGTACCTCGAACAGGACCGCGCCTTCGACGCCTGGCCGACACCGCCGCCGGGGCTTCAGTCCGTCAAGGTCGCGATCGTCGACTCCGGTGTCGAATGCTCGTTGCCGGACTTCAAGGGGCAGATCGCAGCCGCGCGGAGCTTCGTCGGCGGAAACGCGTGCATGGACACCGAGGGACACGGGACAATCGTCGCGGGAGAGATCGCAGGCGACCTCAACTCGGCGGGCATCGTTGGCCTCGCCTACACCTCGCAGCTCCTCGTCGCCAAGGTGGTGGCCGCCGATGGCACGATCCCGCTGAAGGCCGAGGCGACCGCCATCCGCTGGGCCGTCAACCAGGGCGCGAAGGTCGTCAACCTCAGCTTCGGCGCCGTCCGGGACCCGCTCGATCCCGCTCTCGACACGTACTCGAAGGTCGAGGCGCAGGCGGTGTCCTACGCCGTCTCGAAGGGGGCGACCGTCGTTGCCGCGGTGGGAAACGCCGACGAGGCGCCGGAGACACCGTGGCCGTACGCGAGCTGGCCTGCGGCGCTGCCGCACGTGATCGGCGTCGCTGCCCTGAGCCGCTCCGGCAACGTCCCCAGCTTCTCGGACAGCGATCCCCAGTTCGTCGACATCGCCGCCCCGGGAGTGAACATCTTCTCCACCTTCCCGAAGTTGCTGACGGGACAGCAACAGAACTGCACGCCCCAGGGCTACACCGACTGCGCGTCGGGCGACTACCGCCAGCCGCAGGGCACGTCGTTCGCGGCTCCGCAGGTTTCCGCGGCGGCGGCGGTCCTGTACGAGGTCGACCCGGCGCTCACGAGCAGCCAGGTCTCGACGCTCCTCGAGCGGCACGCAGACGACGTCGATGCCGCGAGCGGCTGCGCCGAGTGTTCCGCGGGGCGCGACCCGTTCAGCGGCAACGGCCGCCTCGACGTCGCCGCGGCGGTCCGTGCGGTGAGCTCGGGCCAGCTGCCGCCCTCCGACCGGTACGAGCCGAACGACGACATCGCGCAGGTGCACCACACGCTGTGGGGGAGGAAGCCCGCCCTGACCGCAACCCTCGACTACTGGGACGATCAGATCGATGTCTACCGCGTGAAGCTCGAGCCCGGACAGCGGGTTCACGCAGTGGTGCGGGCGCGGTGGGCCGGCGCGGCGGTCGGCCTGAGCCTCTGGGCTTCGGGCGCGAGCACCGTCTTCGCGCGCCAAGGCGGGAAGCTCGCGCAGTCGGGCGCGGGGAAGAAAGAGCTTCTCTCCTACCGTGCGCAGACGGCCGGCTGGTACTACATCGAGGTGCGGGACAGCCGCGCCGGCCGCGGCCGGTACGCCCTGAAGCTGGCCAAGAGCGCCTGAGTCAGGCGTTCTCGAGCAGCTCGTCCTCGGGGACGGGTCGGAGCACGCGTGCGGGATTGCCGACGACGAGCATCCGCGGCTCGACGTCCTTCGTCACCACCGCGCCCGCGCCGACGAACGCCTCCTCGCCGATCACCACGCCCGGCAGAAGGATCGCGCCGCCGCCGATCCGTGCGCCGCGGCGGATGGTCGGCCCCTTGATCAGCTCGTGGCGCCGCTCGGTGCGGCCCATGAAGTCGTCGTTCGTCGTCACCACGCACGGCGCGACGAAGACGTGCTCCTCGAGCGTCGAGTAGGCGGTGATGTAGGCGTCCGCCTGGATCTTCGTCATGGCCCCGATCGTCGTGTCGTTCTCCACCAGCGATCCTCGCCCGATCACGACGTCGTCGCCAACGGCCACCCGCTCGCGGACGCATGACTGGTCGCCGAGGATCACGCGCGCGCCGACCTTCGCGCCGGCGAAGACGATCGCGCCGGTGGAGACGACCGTCCCTTCGCCGATCTCCGCGGGCGACAGCTCCTCGCGCTTCGCGGTCGAGCGCGGCGAGAGAGCCGGCTGTTTGCCGACGACCGCGTATTCGAGCACCTTGACGCCCTCGCCCAGCTTCGTGCCGGGATAGACGATTGCGGTCGGGTGGACCTCCGGCTCAGTCAACGCGCAGACTCTCCGTCAGGAGCTCGAGCGCGCGCACGACCTCGAGCCCGTCTCGCATCTCGCGCCCGTCCCAGCCCTCCTGCACGAGCCGCGCGAAGTGCTGGCACTCGAGCTTGAGTGGCTCCGAGTTCGAGATCTTAGGGCTGAAGATGTCCCCCGTCCGCGTCCGCCACTCGCCGTAGTTGTCGGCGGGCTGCTCGGGCGCCTTGTCGTAGACCGTGATCTTCCGGTCGAGCTCCATGTCGTCGAAGACGGCCATCTTGTCGCGCCCGACGACCGTGAGCCGGCGCATCTTGTGCGGGTCGAGCCAGGACAGGTGCATGTGGGCGATCTTCCCCGAGGCGAAGCGGAGGTAGCAGAAGACGACGTCCTCGACGCCCTCGTTGAGAAAGGCGTGGCCGTGCGCGGCCGCCTCCGCGATCTCCTCCTGGATCAGGTACAGGATCACCGAGAGGTCATGGACGCCGAGCGACCAGAGCGCGTTCTCGTCCTTGCGGATCTTGCCGAGGTTCTGGCGATTGCCGTAGACGACGAGCACGTCGCCGAGCTCGCCGTCGTCGACGAGCTCCTTCAGCTTCTGCACGGCAGGGTGGTAGAGGAGGAGGTGGCCCGGCATGAGGACGAGGCCCTGCGCCTCGGCGATGCCGATGAGCTCCTCCATCTCGCCGACCCGCATCGCCGGCGGCTTCTCGACGAAGACGTGCTTGCCGGCCTCGAGCGCCGCGCGGGCGAGCGGGTAGTGCGTCGTGACCGGGGTC
>DASYOZ010000011.1:0-3840 GCA_036007185.1 Gaiellaceae bacterium
ATGGCTTCCGCCCGGCCCCAGAGGAGCGGCGGCATGATGTCGAGCCTCGCGGCGTCGAGCGGCGGGTTCTGGGCGGCGAGGAAGAAGGCGGCCGCGGTGAGGTAGGGCACCGCGGTCACCGCGCCGCGGGTGAAGATCGCGGGGATGAAGAGGACGCACGTGAGCGCCGCCGCGAAGGCCGGTGTCAACACGCGTGAGCTCAACACGCCGCGGCGCAGCAGCCAGTCGCCGACGGCGCCGCCGGTCAGCACGCCCGCGAGCGCGCCGCCGCCGACCACGAGCAGGAGGGAGCTTGCGAGCGCCTGGTTGATCCCGTACTGCTCCTTTGCGAACTCCAGGCCGAACGTCTGCAGGCCCGCGAGGAAGTAGTAGCCGCAGGCGCTGGCGGCGATGAGGAAGATGTTCGTGCGCACCCGCAGCACGTACTCGGTGGCGCGCACGAGACTCATCCGGCGTGCCTCGCGCGGGCCGACGACGAGTTCGGGGTCGGGCTCGAGGCCGCGCGCCTGCGCGAGCCGCTGCGCGTCCGTCACGGTCGGCTCGTCGGGGTCGCGGACCGGCTGCGGCTTCGATTCGTGCGCGAGCACCCCCTTGCCGCCGCGTTCCGGCTCCCGCAGTCGCCAGACGGCGGCCGCGAGCGCGAACGCAGGCAGCGCGAGGATGACGAACGCCGCCCGCCACGACAGCACGGAGACGTTGCCGGTGACGGCGAAGCCGACGCCGGCACCGACGTACTCCCCGGCGAGGATCACGCCGTAGATCCGGCCGCGCTCCCAGCTCCCGAACCAGTCGCCGACGAGCGAGGCGACCATCGGCCCGGCCGACGCGGTGACCGCGCCGAGCAAGAGTCGCGTCCAGAGAAGCCCCGTGAAGCTCGAGGCGGTCGCGCTCCACAGCATCGCGACGCCCCACATGACGATCGTTCCTCCGAGCACGCGGGTCCGTGTCACCCGGTCGGCCAGGACGCCGAACGGCAGCGTCGCCACCGCGCCGACGAGGGAGCTGACCGCGACGAGCAGGCCGATGTCCGTGTTCGTGATGTGCAATCCGGCGCGGAGCTCGCTCGCCGAGGCGCCCACCGTCGCGGCGTCGGCGCCGCTCAGCCCGAGGATCGCGGCGAGCACGACGATGGCGCGGGTGCGTTCCGCGCCGCCGAGCGAGGTCGTCAAGCGCCCCGAAAGGGAGCCCACGGCGGCGGAGGCTAGGGCGGCCGCGTCGGTGAGGACGCGCGCGGTACGCGACTCGTCGGCGCTCACGCCCCCATGGTCGCAGGCGGGCCTGCGTGTCCGACGCCGGACTGGCTCAGACGTCCCGGCGGACCAGCAGTACGGCCGCGATGACGATCGCGGCGACGCAGTAGGCGACGAAGACGAGCCCGCCCGTGAGCGGGGTCAGCGTGTGCGCTGCGTGATGGAGCGCGAAGATCTGCCGCCCCGCTTCGCTCGGGAGGTACTGGCTGATCGCGTTGTTCCAGCTCGTAGGCAGGGTGAACATCAGCGGCGGCAGGACGAAGAAGATGGCGGCGAAGGTCGCGATGCCGCCCGCCGTATTTCGCACGATCGCGCCGATCGAGAGCGCGAAGATCCCGACGAGCACCACATAGACGGCGCTGCCGATCACCGCCCGCGCGACGCCCGGCTGCGTGAAAGAGATCTGGAGCCGTTGGATGTTGTGGAGGATCGCCTGGCTCGCGAAGAAGCTCGCGAGCACGGCGGGCACCATGAGGACGAAGGAGACGACGGCGTAGTCCAGCAGCTTCGCCCAGAGCACGGGCAGCCGCTTGGGCACTGCGATGAAGGTCGAGCGGATGGAGCCGGTCGAGTACTCCGCGCTGATCAGCAGCACGCCGAGGACGGCGACCGCAAGTTGCGCGACGTTGACGCCGGCGAGTGCGATGTCGAGCGGATGGCGTCCCGCGCGGTCGCTCGGCGACATCGAGCCCCAGTGCGACCGGGTGACGAAGGAGAAGATGACCGGGAATGCGATCGTGAGCAGGAAACCCGCGACGAGCGACCACTTCGTCGAGCGCACCGATCGGAGCTTCGTCCACTCCGAGACGAGGACGCGGTGGAACGCGATGCGGCCCGTGACGTCGAGCCGGGGGATCCGTACCGTCGGCGTGACCGCGCTCACGCGACCACCTCCTCCATCTCAGTCGCGAACTCGATCTCGTCGCGGGTCAGGTTCATGAAGGCCTCCTCGAGCGACGCCTGCTGTGGCGTCAACTCGTGGAGCACGATTCCGGCGCCGGCTGCTGCGTCGCCGATCTGCTCCGGCGTCAGCCCGTGAACCTCGAGCGCCCGACGCTCACCCGGCTCGAACGAGACTCCCGGGCCGTCGAGTGCGTCGCGCAGCCGCTCGAGCTCCGGCGAACGAATGAGGACGACCTTCTGAGAGGCGCGCGCCACGAAGTCGTCGACGCTCATGTCGGCGATCAGCTTGCCGCGGCCGATCACGATCAGGTGGTCGGCGGTGAGAGCCATCTCGCTCATCAGGTGGGAGGAGACGAAGACGGTGCGCCCCTCGGCGGCGAGCCCCTTGAGGAGATTGCGGACCCAGTGGATGCCCTCCGGGTCGAGGCCGTTGACGGGCTCGTCGAGCATGACCGTCTTCGGGTCGCCGACGAGCGCGGCCGCGATGCCCAGCCGCTGGCCCATGCCGAGCGAGAACTGGCCGGTGCGCTTGCGCGCCACCTCGTGCAGGCCGACGAGGTCGATGAGGTCGGAGACGCGCCGCTTCGGGATCCCGTGCGTCTGCGCGAGCGCGAGCAGATGGTTGTACGCCGACCGGCCCGTGTGCACGGAGCGCGCCTCGAGCAGCGCGCCGACTTCGTGCAGCGGCGCCGGATGGTCGCGGTAATGGCGGCCGTTGACCGTGACGTCGCCGCGTGTCGGCCTGTCGAGACCGAGGATCAGGCGCATGGTCGTCGACTTGCCGGAGCCGTTCGGCCCGAGGAAGCCCGTCACGATGCCCGGCTGCACCGTGAAGCTGAGCCCGTCGACGGCACGCTTCGAGCCGTAGTCCTTCGTGAGGTCCCGCGCCTCGATCATCCGATTGAAACGTAGTCCGCTTTGGTGAGCTCCAGGTGAGGATCGGGCTTCTCACTAAGCTTGAGACATGTTCCTCTTCACGAAGAAGGTCGAACACATCACGCCCGAGGACGCGCTGCCCGGGCGCGAGACCCCCATGCAGGTGCCCGAGCGCCACGAGGTGCTCGGCACGCCGCTCCAGCCGCCGTTCCCGGAGGGGATGGAACAGCTCGTCGTCGGGATGGGCTGCTTCTGGGGCGCCGAGCGCATCTTCTGGCAGGCCGACGGCGCCTACACGACGGCGGTCGGCTACGCGGGCGGCTTCACGCCGAACCCGACGTACGAGGAGGTGTGCAGCGGCCGCACCGGCCACACGGAGGCCGTGCTCGTCGTCTTCGACCCGGCCGTTCTGCCGCTCGAGGGCGTCATGCGCCTGTTCTGGGAGAACCACGACCCGACCCAGGGGATGCGGCAGGGCAACGACCACGGCTCGCAGTACCGCTCGGCGGTGTACTGGGCGGACGACGCACAGCGGGCGGCGGCGGAGTCGTCGCGCGAGATGTTCCAGGCGGAGCTCGCGCGCGCCGGCTACGGCGAGATCACGACGGAGATCGCGGCGGCCGGGCCGTTCTACTACGCCGAGACGTACCACCAGCAGTACCTCGCCAAGAATCCGAACGGCTACTGCGGTCTCGGCGGCACCGGCGTCGCCTGCCCGATCGGGCTCCCGACGTCGCGCTAACCGACGGTCTTGCTCATCGCGAGGGCGTTCTCCTCGTAGCCGAGCGACCGGTAGAGGCCGCGCGCGGCG
>DASYOZ010000012.1:0-10746 GCA_036007185.1 Gaiellaceae bacterium
GGTGCGTCATACCTGGACCTCCTCCATCTCGCGGGCCTTGGACGGAGCGAGGATGGCGTGCTGCGCGCCGGGGACGCCGTACTCGTACGGCGAGCCGACGACCTGCGGGATCTCGTCGAAGTTGAAGGTCGGCGGCGGCGACGTGACCTGCCACTCGAGCGTCATGGCGCGCCACGGATTGGCGGGCGCGATCTCGCCGAACCTCCAGCTCGTGATCATGTTGTAGAGGAAGACGATCACCGACGCGCCGAGCCCGAACGACGCGAGCGAGATGAACATGTTCAGGTCGGCGAACCTCGGCGGATAGTCGGCGACCCGGCGGATCATCCCCTCGGTGCCGAGGATGTGCATCGGGAAGAACGTGAGGTTGAAGCCGACGAACGTCAGCCAGAAGTGGAGCTTGCCGAGGCGCTCGTCGTACATCCGGCCGGTCATCTTCGGGAACCAGTAGTAGATCCCGGCGAAGATCGTGAACACGGAGCCGCCGAAGAGCACGTAGTGGATGTGGGCGACGATGAAATACGTGTCGGTGACATGGATGTCGATCGGCACGGCGCCGAGCATCACGCCCGAGAGGCCGCCGATCACGAACATCGAGAGGAAGCCGAGCGCGAACAGCATCGGCGTCCTGAGGTGGAGCTTCCCTCCCCAGATCGTCGCGAGCCAGCTGAAGATCTTGATCCCTGTCGGCACGGCGATCAGCAGCGTCGTGATCATCATCGGCACGCGCAGCCACGAGGACATGCCGCTCGTAAACATGTGGTGCGCCCAGACCGAGAAGCCGAGCACGACGATCGCCATCAACGAGAGCGCCATCAGCCGGTAGCCGAAGATCGGCTTGCGGCTGAAGGTGGATATGACCTCGCTCATGATCCCGAAGCCGGGCAGCATCATGATGTAGACGGCCGGGTGGGAGTAGAACCAGAAGATGTGCTGGTAGCCGAGCGGGTAGCCACCCTGGACCGGGTTGAAGAAGGCGGTGTGCATCACGTGGTCGAACATCGAGAAGAACTGCGACCCTGCGATGAACGGCGTCGCGATCACGACGAGCAATGAGGTCGTGAAGTTCGCCCAGACGAGCAGCGGCAGGCGCCAGAAGGTCATCCCTGGCGCCCGCATCGTGATGATGGTGACGAGGAAGTTGAGGGCGGTCATGATCGACGAGGCGCCCGCCCACTGGACTCCCTGGTTGAAGAAGATCGCGCCGATCGGCTGGTGGGTCGAGTTCAGCGTCGCGTAGCCGGTCCAACCGCCGGCGAAGGCGCCCACGATGAACGAGCTCAGCATCATGAAGCCGGCGATCGGCAGCAGCCAGAACGAGAGCGCGTTCAGCCGCGGGAAGGCCATGTCCGACGCACCGAGCATCAGCGGCACGACGAAGTTCGCGAGCCCGGCGAAGGCAGGGATCACGAAGAGGAAGATCATCAGCGACGCGTGGACCGAGAAGAGGCCGTTGTACGTCTGCGGGTCGAAGTACTGGATGCCCGGCTTGGCGAGCTCGGCGCGCACGAGCAGCGCGAGCAGGCCACCGGCGAGGAAGAAGAAGACCGTCGTCACGAGGTACTGGACGCCGATCACCTTGTGGTCTGTGTTGACGCGGAAGTAGTCGCGCCAGCTCTGCGCGCCGTGGCTCGAGTGATCCTCCGCGCGGGTCGGGTAGCCGAGGGCGTAGTACGTCCAGTAGTCGAACGCGCCGATGCCCGCGAGGAAGCCGATCGGCGCTGCGACGAGACCGGCGACGAGAATGAGCGGTTCGCTCAGGAGAATCGGGTGCCAGCCGGAGCCCCAGCGTGCGAGGACGACGATGCCGAAGCCGATCGCGCCGAAGAGCGGTGTCATCCAGACGGCGCGGACGAGCCCGCCCTTGTACAGCAGGCGCCAGCCGCCGCCCCCGGTGGGGGGCGCGTGGTGGACGTCGTGGGCGGTCGCGGTCGTCGTCAAGTTCGGTTCACCCCTTCTTGCTGCTCGCCTGCTGGCTCGACTGGACGAGGAAATCGGCGAGCGCGCTCAGCTGCGCCTTCGAGAGCGTCTGCCCGAACGTCTGCGGCATCACGCCCTTCGGATAGCCGGGCTGAACGTACGCGTTCGGGCTGACGATCGACTCGTGCACGAACGCGGCGAGCGGCTGGTGCGCCTGTTGCGCGTAGGAGACGAGCTTGTCGAGGTCCGGCCCCACCTTCCCGGACGCGTGCGCGGCGGTCAGCGTGTGGCAGCTCGCGCAGCCGTTCGCGTTGAAGACCGACAAGCCGCTGACCGAGGAGGAAGACGAGGACGACGACGCCGGCGCAGCCGCCTTCGACTGCTGCTTCAGCCAGGCGTCGAACGCGCCGGGCGCCATCACGATCGCCTCGGTGCGCATGAGCGAATGCCCGAGACCGCACAGCTCGTTGCAGATGAGCGGGAAGGTGCCGACCCGGTCGGGCGTGATGTGGACGTTCGTGACGAGACCCGGGACGATGTCCTCGTTCGTCCGGAACTCGGGCACGAAGAAGGCGTGGATCACGTCGAGCGAGCGCATGTCGAGCTCGACCGAGCGCCCCTCCGGGAGGCGCAGAACAGGGCTCGTCGCGTTGTGCGCTTCCGGGTAGCTGAACGTCCAGACGAACTGCTGCGCGGTCACGTTGATCCGCAGCGTGTTCCCCGCCTCCGCGTCGTTGCGCGAGAGGACGATCGCGCTCACGATCGCGATGGCCGTGACCAGGACGAACGGGATCGCCGTCCAGGCGATCTCGAGGCCGGTGTGCCCGTGCACAGGCGGGCCGTCCTCGAAATCGTCCTCGGCGACGCGGAAATGGAGGACGGCGTAGATCATCACCGCGGCGACGAGAGAAAAGATCGCGATGCAGATCGCGATCACGAACCAGAAGACGAAGTCGATCCGGCCGGCCTGCCGCGAGGCGTCGGGCGGCAGCCACGTCGGGATGAGCGCGACTGCCGTGGCGACCCCGCCAGCGATCAATCCGATCCCCAAGAGCGCGACGATGGAGCCCCGACGCATCCGTTTCGGAGCCTAGACGAATCGGCTGCCGCCCGAACCCAGAAGCGGCCCTCGTCCGTTGCTCTCCCGGACCCCATCAAAGGAGGAATGCATGGGTCTCGGAGTAGGACTAATCCTGGCGGCCGTAGGCGCAGTGCTCGCGTTCGCCGTGAACACCACCGTTTCCGGCGTCGACATCCACACGATCGGCTGGATCCTGCTGATCGTCGGCATCGTCGGAATCCTGCTGTCACTGATCTTCTGGTCCTCGTGGGCCGGCCCCGGTGGCTTCAGCCGCCGGCGGACGACCTATTACGACGAGGGCCCCGCGGGCGGACCGCCCCCGTACTAGAAGAACAGGTCGAAACTCGGCATGTCCCGGTGCCAGGCACCGGGACATGTCCGTACGTGCCACGTCAGGCGATGGGCAACTCCAAGAAGAACGACGAGCCGGTGCGGCCGTCGGAGACGACCCAGATGCGGCCGTTCATCCGCGTGACGAGCTCGCGGGAGATGTAGAGGCCGAGGCCGGTGCCGCCGACCCCGCGCGTCAGGTTCGGGTCGAGGCGGAAGAACTTCTCGAAGATCCTGTCCTGCTCCGCGGGCGGCACGCCGAGCCCTTCGTCGCTGACGCGGAACCGGACGCGGCCGCCGGTGCGGCCGATGTCGAGCTCGACACGCCCGCCGTCCGGCGAGTACTTGATCGCGTTGTCGATCAGGTTCGTTAGGATCTGGCGCAGCTTGTCCGGGTCGGCAGCGACGGGCGGCAGGCCACGCGACTTGCTGACGGCGAGCTCGATGCCACCGGGCGCCCGAGCGTGCAGGACGTCCACCACCTCTGTCGCGAGCGCTGCCGCGTCGCACCGCTCGATCGCGATGCTCATGCGGCCCGACTCGAGCCGGCTCGCCCAGAGGATGTCGTTGACGATCCGCGCGAGACGGTCGGACTCGCTCGAGACGACCTCGAGCAACCTGTCGCGCTGGGGCTCGTCGACGACGATGTCGCGCCGCCGGAGGGTCATCGCGGCGCCGTAGATCGCGGCGAGCGGGGTCCGGAGCTCGTGCGACACGGTCGAGACAAAGTCCGTCTTCATCTGCTCCACCGCCCGCTCGTCGGTGACGTCGCGGAACGCGTACACGGTGCCGTTCGGGAACTTGACGGCGGAGATCGACAGCCACCGCTCCTCTCCCTGCACCTCCACGGGCAGCGTCTGCGCGCGCGACGCGCCACCCGGCTGGAGCTCCGCGGCGACGGGGATGCGCGACTGGAGCGACGGCCAGTCACCGAGCAGCTCCGAGATGGGCCGGCCGACGGCCTCCACCGCGGGCCGCCGCAGGCTGACGGCGGCGGTCGGGTTCCACAGGCGGACGATGCCCCCCTCGTCGACGAGGAAGACACCGTCGTCGACGTATTCGAGCGCCTCGGCCGCGTGCGCGCGCTCCTGCGCCTCCGCGAAGAGGCGTGCGTTGTCGAGCGCGAGCGAGACGCGCCGCGCGAGCTCCATCGCCATCGAGACGTCGGACTGGTCGAAGCGCGGTTGTCCTTCGATCGTGCCGAGACTGATCGTGCCGAGCGTCCGTCCGCGGGCAGCGAGCGGCGCGACGATGCCGGAGGTGTTCGCGATCCGCCGGATCGCACGCGCGTGCTTCGCGTCGTGCGCCATCGCGTCGCTCTCGGCCTGGAGGTCGGGCAGCAGCTGCGCCTGGCCGGTGCGGAGCGCGACCTGGATCGGGTGCGTCGGCAGCGTGGGCGGATAGCGCCCACGCAGCTCGCGGACGAGCTCCGTCTTCTCCGGGTCCGCATGGACGGCGACGACCCAGTGGAGCTCGCCCTCCTCGTCGATCAGGTCGATCACGAGGTAGCCGGCGAGCGCCGGCACAGCGAGCTCCGCGATCGCGGCGAGCGTGCGCTCCCAGTCGAGGCTGGCCACGAGCAGCTCGCTCGAGCGGGCGAGGAAACGGAGCTGCTCCTCCGCCCGGCTGCGGCGCGTGACGTCGGCGACGACCGCGACGGCGGAGACGATCGCGCCGTCGGCGTCGCGGACCGGCGCTGCGCTGATCTCGAGAGTGCGCGTCCCGTCCTCCCCTTCGATCTCGCGGCGCTCGCCGATCGTCACCTCTCCGGTCTCCACCGCGCGCTCGAGCGGCCAGCCCGAGGTGTCGACCCCGGCCATCCGGTGGTCGGAGCCGAGCGCAACCGGCGCGCCCCAGACGCGCTCGAGCTCGTCGTTCCGCAGGACGACGCGATGGTCCGCGTCGGTGATGGCAACGCCGAGCGGCAGCTGGGCGATCACCGCCTGCAGCTGCGCGAGCGAGTCCTGGGCCCGGCGGTGGAGGCCGACGAGATCGAGCGCGAGCGAGACGCGCCGGGCGAGCTCCGAGACAAGCTCGAAGTCCTCGTCGCCGTGCCGGCCGGGCTCGGTCGAGGTGACGGCGAGCACGCCGAGCCGCGTGCCGCCCGTCTCGAGCGGGACGACGATGAGCGAGCGCGATTCCATCCGGACGAGCTCCTCCTCGCCGGGTCGCGCAACCTTGGTCAGCGGCCGCGACAGAGCCGGCCGGTGGAACGGCTTGCCGGTGCGGAAGACCTGGACGACCGGGATGCGACGGTGGCGCGAGACGTCGTAGACAGCGTCGATCGTGTCGAGCAGCTTTGAGAGGCGCGGCTCCACGTGGGTGTGCGCCACGCGGACGAGCTCGGTCGCGTCGTTGCGCGCGATGTAGACATGGCAGCCGTCGGCAATGCGCGGCACGACGAGCTGCGGCACCCGCCGGAGCAGCTCCTCGTAGTCGAGCGTCTGGCTCAGCTGCTCCGTCGCCTCGAGCAGCAGCGCGAGCCGCGCGCGCGAAGCCTCGGTCTCGCGCCGTGCCTCCCCCTCGCGTCGTGCGGCGGCCGTCTCCTGCGTGATGTCGCGCGTCACGGTGACGACGAGCTCGACGCTGCCGTCCGGCGCGAAGACGGGCATCGACCGGAGCGAGACCCAGTGCTCCCAGTCGCCCGCCCGGGAGCGGATCCGGACGACAGCCGAGCTCTCCTCGCCGGCCAGCGCTTTCGAGGGCGGCAGCTCTTCGAGCGCCACCGGATTCCCGTCGCCGTCGAACACTTCGTCACCGGAGTCGAGTCCCGCGAGGACGCGGGCTGCGGCGTCGTTCGCGAACAGGATCCTCCCCTCGCGGTTCGTCGCCGTGATCCCTTCCTCGACCGTCCGCAGGATGCTCGCGAGCTGCTCGCTGGACTCGTGCAGAGCCTGCTGCGCCTGCGTCCGCTCGGTGACCGACGCAAGGTGGTTGGCGATCGTCCGCGAGAAGAGCACCTCCCCGTCGGTCCACCGGTGTGGCGCGTCGCGATAGAGCGCAAACCTGCCGAACAGCCGCCCGTCGCGCACGAGCGGGACGAACGCGAGGGCGCCGATGCCCTCCTTTCGGACGGCGCGCTCGAGCGCGGGCTCGAACCCTGCGGCGGCGACGTCCTCGACGAGCACTGGCTGTGGGTCATCGGCGTCCGTGGGCCATGGCGAGCGTCCCTCCGTGAAGGCGCGGTAGCGGTCGGAGAGGCCACGCCAGGCGCGGAAGCGGAGCACCCCCGCCTCGTCCGCGAGCAGGACGGAGGCCCGGTCGGCGCCGGTGGCCTCGAGGAGCGCGTCCAGCGCGCCTTCGAGCACCTCGTCGAGCGCGCGGGCCCCGGCGACGGCTTCGGCAAAGCGGTAGACGGCGTCGAGGTCGCGGAGGCGCCAGCGCAGCTCCTCGCGCTCACTGACGTCGCGCGCCGTCCCGAGCAGGAAGCGAAGCTCGCCCTCCTCGCCGGGGATGGAGGATCCGTTCACCTCGAACCACGCGTAGCTTCCGCCCTCCCGGCGCAGCCGGATGGTCACCGCGTCGACGTCGGTTCCGGAAGCGACCTCGTTCCACGCATCGGTCGCCAGCGCCGTGTCGTCCGGGTGGATCAGCTCGAGCACCTGGATGCCGGCCAGCGCGGCCGGCTCCCAGCCGAGGGTGGCCCACGAGGGCGAGGCGTAGACGATCGAGCCGGCCCGGTCGCACAGCGTGACGAGATCGTGCGAGCGCTCGACGACGAGCCGACGGACGGCGTCGTCGACCGCTTCACCAGTTCTCGCGAGCGGCTCCGTTTTGCTGCTCGTTGCTCTGCCCCCCAGTCCGCGCTCCACTGGTTGTCGCAGTCTGCACGATCCGCGTCCGAAAGGCCAGAGGGCGAGCCAAAAAGGTGGGCGGCGTTGCTCAGCGCAGCGCGGCGCGTGACGCGCTCTTGGTCGGGTGCGCGGTCGCCGCGGGCTTTTCCGGCAGGACGCGGACCATCCCCTGGCTGAAGCCGGCGGAGCCGATCCCGAACGCGGCGTTGAACCGGTCGAGGTTCACCAACGTCAGCAGCGCGGTTAGTTCGACGATCTGCTCGGTCGTGAAGTGCTCCTGCAGATTTGCGAACAGCTCGTCGGTGACCTCGACAGGGGTCCGCATCACCGCCACCGTGTAGTCGAGCGCGACCTTCTCACGCTCGTTGAGCAACTCACTGCTCTCGTATCCCGGAATCGCCAGCAGCTCTTCGTCGGAGAAGCCCGAGTTGCGGCAGATCTGCAAGCCAAGATCGACGCAGAACTCGCAGCCGATCATCGCTGCGCCCTTCAGCTCGCAGAGGTTGCGAATCCGCTCCTCGAGCGCCCCCGGCTTACGGATCGCCCCGTTGAACTTTCCCATCGCCATCATCAGCTTCGGCTTATGGGCCCAGATCTCCATCGGCTCGATACCGCTGCCGATCGACGCCTCGCGGCCGGTCAGCTTCCTAATGATCCGCGGCCCGAACCGGTAGACCAGCCTCACCATCGGACCGGCTTGACGCTTCTGAACACCCTGAATCCGTGGCATCACGCACCCTCCTGTCACATCGTGTCGGTTACTGGGGTCTAGTGGGCATGACCCCCGACGACAGCTGAATGTGACGATGGACGAATTCGCGCTCGCCAATCGGTTCAATCTTGAGCGACGGCGCCTCCGTGCGGTCGCCTACCGGATCCTCGGCTCGCTCAGCGAGGCTGACGACGCCGTCCAGGAAGCTTGGCTGCGGCTGCAGCGGACCGGCGCTGACGAGATCGACAACCTCGAAGGCTGGCTCACCACGGTAGTCGCGCGGATCTGCCTGAACATGCTCCGAGCACGCTCGGCCCGCAATGAGCGACCACTCGACGGGTTCGTGCCCGAGCCGCTCGTCTCACCGGCGACCGGCGAGGATCCCGAGTACGAAGCGCTGCTGTCCGATGCGGTGGGAGTCGCGCTGCAGGTGGTGCTGGGCACGCTCGCCCCGGCCGAGCGCGTGGCGTTCGTCCTGCACGACATGTTCGCGGTCCCGTTCGACGAGATCGCCTCGATGCTCAACCGCTCGCCCACGGCAACACGCCAGCTGGCCAGCCGGGCGCGGCAACGCGTCCAGGACTCGGCGCCCGCCCCCGACGTGGACATACGGGCACAGCGCACGATCGTCGAGGCATTCTTCGCGGCGTCTCGCGACGGCGACCTCGACGCCCTCGTCGCGGTTCTCGACCCAGACGTCGTGATCCGCAACCACCACCGCGACCGGGTGACCGAACTGCGAGGCGCGGAACAGGCGGCCCACGGCGCACTGCACTTCAGCCGCTTCGCCCCATTCGTCCGGGCCGCCCTGATCAACGGCGCAGCCGGCGTCGTCGCGTTCGACGGTGAGCAGCCGTTCGCTCTGCTCGCATTCACCGTGCAAGGCGGGCGGACGGTCGCGATCGACATCTTCAACGACCGAGAGCTCGTACCCAAGCTGGTCCAGCACGCGCTGTAGCAAGGAGCCGTCTGTCCCATCCTCGGAACCCCTCGAGTCACCGCGCCAACTCGAGAGCGAAGGTGGGCCGTGCAGGGATCGAACCTGCGACCTTGGGATTAAGAGTCCCCTGCTCTACCAGCTGAGCTAACGGCCCGAACGGGCGGCCATTGTAACGTCGGCCCCGTGAAGGTCCTATCCGTCGTCGGCAACCGTCCGCAGTTCATCAAGTCCGCTCCCGTCAGCACCGCGCTGCGCGAGGCCCGCATCGAGGAGGTCGGCCTCCACACCGGCCAGCACTGGGATCCGGAGCTCTCCGACGTCTTCTACGAGGAGCTCGGGCTACCGGAGCCGCGCCACCGGCTCGGCCTCCATACCGCGGACGCCGAGGCGATGCGGCCGGCGATCGCCGCGGTGCTCGCGCAGGAGCGGCCGGACTGGACGCTCGTCTTCGGCGACACCAACTCGACGCTCGCGGGCGCGGAGGCGTCCCGGGACGCGGGCATCCCCGTCGCGCATGTCGAGGCGGGCCTGCGGAGCGGCGACCTGTCGATGCCGGAGGAGCACAACCGGATCGCGGTCGACGCCATGGCCGAGCTCCTCCTCTGCCCCGACGAGCGCTCGCGGGAGACGCTGCTCGCGGAGGGCATCACCGGTCGCATCGACGTCGTCGGCGACGTCATGGCGGACGCCTGCTTCGCGCTCGCGCCGATCGCGCGCGAGCGGTCGCGGATCCTTGCGAAGCACGACCTCGAGCCGGGCGACTATGTCGCCGCGACGATCCACCGGGTGGCGAACGTCCGGCCAGAGCGACTCGCCCGCATCGTGGACGGCTTCGGCCGGATCCCCGAGCGCGTCCTCTTCCCGGCCCACCCGCGCACGCGCGGCGTCCTCGGCGAGACACCGCCCAACGTCGAGGTGATCGCGCCGGTCGGCTACCTCGACATGGCCGCGCTCGTCTCGCAGGCGCGGGTCCTCGTCACCGACTCGGGCGGGCTCCAGAAGGAGGCGTACTGGTACGGCGTTCCCTGCGTGACGGCGCGGCCGTCGACCGAGTGGGTGGACACCGTCGAGCTGGGCGCGAACGTCCTCGTCGACGACGACCCGGCGAAGCTCGCCGCCGCGGTCGCCTCGGCGCGGATGCCCGAGGAGCGGCCGCCGCTCTACGGCGACGGACACGCCGCCGAACGCGTCGCAGCTAGCCTTGCCGCGCATGGCTGAGGGCGCCTCCTACGACGTCGCCGTGGTCGGCGCCGGCTATGTGGGCGTCCCGCTGGCGGCCACCTTCGCCGAGGCCGGCTGCAGCGTCCTCCTCGTCGATGTGGTCGAGGACGTCGTCGCCGGGCTCAACCGCGGCGAGTCGCATATCGCGGACGTCTCGAGCGAGAGACTGACTCCTCTCGTCGAGCGCGGGCTCGTGCACGCGACGACGCGCTACGAGGAGCTTCCCGGCGCCGAGGCCGTCCTGATCGCGCTGCCCACGCCGCTCTCTCCTCAGCGCGAGCCCGACCTCTCGATCGTCGATGGTGCCGCGCGCCGTCTCGCCGAGGTTTTGCGGGAGGGCCAGATCGTGGTGCTCGAGTCGACAACGTGGCCGGGCACGACGCGCGAGCTGCTCCAGCCGATCCTCGAGGAGGGGAGCGGCCTCCGGGCGGGCGAGGGCTTCTTCCTCGCGATGTCGCCGGAACGGGTCGACCCCGGCCGCGAGGACTGGACGACGAAGACGACGCCCAAGGTGCTCGGGGGGATCACCGACGAGTGCACGCGCCGGGCCGCCGCCCTCTATCGGCGTGCGATCGACACCGTGCACGAGCTCTCCAGCCCCGAGGCGGCCGAGCTGACGAAGCTGCTCGAGAACATCTTCCGCTCGGTCAACATCGCGCTCGTCAACGAGCTCGCGATCCTCTGCGACCGCATGGGCATCGACATCTGGGAGGTCGTCGACGCCGCCGCGACGAAGCCGTTCGGCTAC
>DASYOZ010000013.1:0-5132 GCA_036007185.1 Gaiellaceae bacterium
GGCTGCACGGGCATGCCGTCCTCGACGCGCTTGAGCGAGAGCGAGAGGCGCCGCCGGTCGGCGTCGACCTCGAGAATGCGGACGTTGACCTGGTCGCCCTGCGAGACGATCTCGCGCGGATTCTCGACGTGGTGCTGCGCAAGCTCTGAGATGTGGACGAGCCCTTCGACGCCCGGCAGGATCTCGACGAAGGCGCCGAACGTGACGACCTTCGTCACCGTGCCCTGCACGACCTCGCCCTCCTGGTAGTTCTCGAGCACCTGCTGCCACGGGTCGCTCTGGGTCTGCTTGAGGCCGAGCGAGATCCGCTGCCGCTCGCGGTCGATGTCGAGCACCTGAACCTTGACCGTCTGCCCGATCTCGAGCACCTCGGACGGATGGTTGACGTGGCTCCACGAGAGTTCGGAGATGTGGATGAGGCCGTCCATCCCGTCGAGGTCGACGAACGCGCCGAAGTCGACGATGTTGGAGATCGTGCCCTCGACGACGTCGGTGGGGTTCAGCCGGTCGAGGATCCGCTGCCGCTGCTCCTTGCGCTCCTCCTCGAGCACGGCGCGGCGCGAAAGGACGACGTTGTTGCGCGAGCGGTTGAGCTCGATGACCTTGCACTCGAGCTCCTGGCCCGTGAACTCGTCGAGGTCCTGCACCCGGCGGATGTCGACGAGCGACGCCGGCAGAAAGCCGCGCACGCCGAGGTCGAGGATGAGGCCGCCCTTGACGACCTCGATCACGCGGCCGGTGACCGGCTCGCCCTTCTCGTGGGCGGTCTCGATCGCCTTCCACGCGATTTCGAAGCGCGCGCGCTTCTTGGACAGGATCAGGCGCCCCTCGGCGTCCTCCTTCGTCATCACGAGCGCGGCGATGTCGTCGCCGACCGAGACCTCGTCCTCGGGGTTGACCGAGCGCCGGATCGACAGCTCGGAAACCGGGATGACGCCCTCCGACTTGTAACCGATGTCGACCAGCACTTCGTCCTTGTCCACGCGGACGACGGTGCCGTTCACGACCTGCCCCTCCTCGATGGTGGGGAAGGTCGACTCGTAGTCGGGGACGAGCTCGCCGCTCTCGGGGTCCGTCGTCCAGACGCCTTCCTCGAGGCGGGGGTCGTTGATCGTTTCGTTCGCCATCGGCGGCGGATCAATATACCGGCGCTCAGCCGGAGTCGTCCGGCGGCCGGGGCTAGATTGGCGGCGTGGAAGAGCGGTATCCGGTAGGCGTCACCTCGTCGTGCTCCGTGCACGTGCTGCGGCACGACGGCGGAGGCGGTGGCTACGCGGGCTGGTCGGCGACGATCGGCCTGCGCAGCGGCGAGGCGACGATCCGCGTGCCCGGCCACTATGCGGGCGTCCTGGCCGAGCGGCTCCACACGGCTGTGGAGCGGTTCGAGCCCGGCCGGCGGCTCGCGAGAGACGAGTATCTCGACGTGACGGCGCTCGCGACGGATGACGTGGAGACGGTGGCGATCTCCTCCACGGCCCGCTCTCCGGTGCGGGTGACGGTCGAGGTGCCGCGCGTCGAGGCCGACGACCTCGCGTCGCTGCTCGGCGAAGCGCAGGGGATGATCGAGACGCTCCGACAGGGGCTCGGCCTCGTGCCCGATTCGCTCCCCGAGGTGTTGTGAGCGCCCTCCTGGATTACTGCACCGCCGGAGCGCGCGTCGCGGAGCGGTCGCTGGCGCAGCGGCCGAGGCTCGGACGCGAGGAGCGGCTCGTGTTCGTCGTGGGCTGCCCGCGCTCGGGGACGACGTTCCTCGGTCGCGCGATCGGCGGCCTGCCCGCCTTCGTCGACTTCGGCGAGGTGACGCCGTGGAAGGCGGCGCTCCCGGAGAGCCCCTCGGCGGAGGAGCTGCGGCGGATCCTCGAGCGCATCCGGCGCATCGGGCTCGCGTGGGGACTGCGAGGCGTCGAGCAGACTCCCGAGACGGCACACGTGCTCGACGCAGCGCTGGAGGCCTACCCGCAGGCACTCGCGGTGCATGCGCTGCGGGACGGCCGCGACGTCGTCTGCTCCCTCCTCGAGCGAGGGTGGCTCAACGCAGAGCAGGAGGGCAAGGACGACGCCGGCTTGCCGTACGGGTCGGAGCCGCGCTTCTGGGTCGAGCCGGAGCGACGCGAAGAGTTCTCGAAGGTGAGCGACGCACGCCGCTGCGCGTGGGCATGGCGACGCTACGTGGACGCGGTGCGAGCGGCCGGCGCCGGTGAGCGCCTGCTCGAGGTGCGCTACGAGAATCTCGCCACCGTGGCCGACCGTCTCGCGGAGTTCCTCGGTGCGAACGCGACCTCGACGCATCGAGCCCTCGACAGCTTCCGGGACTCCTCGATCGGCCGCTGGCGCCGAGACCTGTCGCCGGAGCAGCTCGCCGACGTCGAGGCGGAGGCGGGCCCGCTCCTCGCCGAGCTCGGCTACTCCTAGGTCGTTCGCAAATCTTCATACGCACCTAACAGCTGGCTCGCTAGTCTCGTCACATGGTGTTGAGTTGGATCGGAATCGCCCTCCTGTACCTCTTGGCAATGGGCTTGTTGCGCTGGCTCGGCGGTATCTCGGCCGCAGCCGACGCGATCTCAGGCTGGGGTTGCGCCACGGCGGACCGCCGCCGGGGCGTCGTCTCGTCGAGCTCGTAGCGCTCGCCTCGGGAAGCTCTGCTTCACCGGCCGCCTGAGCCGGCTCTGGCCCTCAGTGGCGACGGATTCGGCGACTGCTGCGCGTCCACAGCAGCCAGGTCAGGGTCGCCCAAAGAAACGGGAAGGCGATCAGGCCGGCGAGGCGCGGGCCGTCGGCGATCAACCAGCCGGCGAAGACCAGCAGCAGGAGGAGCGAGGAGAACATCCACGCCAGCACGGTCACTCCGACCACGACGGCGTTCTTCGCGATCCGCGCCGCCGGCTGGAGCGCCTCGCGCACGACGAGCTCCGGGTCGGCCCACCGTGCCGGCAGGTCGCGGAGGGAGCGGCGCAGCTGCGCCCTGTCATGGGCTCCGAGCGCGAGCTGGAGGCGGTCAGCGAGCTCCTCGACGGTCAGACGCCCGTCCCGGTAGTGCCGCTGCAGCGCCTTCGACGCACTTTCACGCTCCAAATCGCCGACCAACCGAGTCACACCGCGATCGTAGCTCGCCGCTCCAGCGGCCGGCCTTGGCGGCAATGGATCCTCTAGTAATCCCACTTTTTGAAGCACCACACCCCGGTGACAACAGTGGCCGGTAGGCACACGATGACCAGGATGAACCCGCCGCCGCTCCCGACCACCATGAGACTGGCGCCAACGAGCGTGGCACCGACAAACGCCATCAGCAAGAGCTGTGACAGTTTGTTCTTTTTCTTCCGCTCATAAACGGAGACGAAGCTGCGCTCTTCGGCGTGCGCCTCTCGTTTGCGCTCCCGCCTTGCCCACCTCGCCCGGTCCATCGCCAGGAACGACATACCGAGAGTGTGCCTCAGCGGGCTTCAACCTGGCAAAAACCTGGTCTGGGCCAGCGTCCCTCTCACTTGACAGACGGTCTAGCTCTTCGCGTCTGCCCAGGAATCGCCTGCACCGACGTCCACGGCGAGCGGCGGGTCGAGCGGATACGCGCTGCACATCTCCTCCCGCACGAGCTCCTTCACCACCGACGTCTCCGCGTCGGGCGCCTCGAGCAGCAGCTCGTCGTGCACCTGGAGGACGAGCCGCGCGCTCCTCCCCTCCTCCCGCAGCCGACGCTCGATCGCGACCATCGCGACCTTGATGATGTCCGCGTTCGAGCCCTGCATGACGAAGTTGACGGCGACGCGCTCGCCGAACCCGCGGGTGGCGCGATTCCGGACGCGTAGCTCGGGCACCGGCCGGCGCCGCCCGAGCAGGCTCGTCACGTAGCCGTCGCGTTCCGCCTGCTCGATCGTGCGCTGGATGAAGTCCTGCACGAGCGGGAACCGCGCGAGGTACGCGTCGATGTACTCCTGCGCCTGCTCGCGCGGGATCTCGAGGTTCTCGGAAAGGCCGAACGCCGAGATCCCGTAGACGATCCCGAAGTTGATCATCTTCGCGATCGACCGCTCCGCCGACGTCAACTTCGCCGGGTCGACGCCGAGCACCTCGGCCGCCGTCGCGGTGTGGATGTCCTCCCCACGCCCGAACGCCTCGCGCAGCTTCGGCTCGCCGGAGACGTGCGCGAGGATGCGCAGCTCGATCTGCGAGTAGTCGGCGGAGATGAGACGCGCGCCCTGCTCCGCGACGAAGGCGGACCGGATCTCGCGGCCGAGGTCGGTGCGGATCGGGATCGACTGGAGGTTCGGATTCGAGGTCGACAGACGGCCGGTCGCGGCGACGGTCTGGTTGAAGGTCGTGTGCAGGCGTCCGTCCTCGCCGAGCAGCGAGGGGAGCGGCACGAGGTACGTGTTGAGGAGCTTCGAGAGTTCGCGCCACTCCTCGATCACCGCCACGATCTCGTGCTCCTCCCGGATCGAGCGCAGCACCTTCGTGTCGGTCGAGTAGCCGGTCTTGCCCTTGCGACCGGGCGTCAGATCGAGCTTCTCGAACAGGATGCGGCCGAGCTGCTGCGGCGAGCCGAGCACGAACTTCTCGCCCGCGAGCTCGTAGGCGCTCGACTCGAGCTCCTCGACGCGGTCGGCGAGGCGGGCCGTGATCTCCCCCATCCGGTACGTGTCGATGCGGACGCCCGCCTCTTCCATCCGGGCCAGGACGCCGACGAGCGGCATCTCGACGCCGCGGTAGAGCGGCTCGGCGCCGCGCTCGCGCACCCGCTCGAGCAGCGGCTCGCACAGGCGCAGCGTGACGGCCGCGTGCCGGACGAGCCGCGCGGTCTCCTCCTCGGCCTCGGGCTCGGGCTTCGCCTCGACCGCATACTCCGCCGCGAGGTCGTCGAGGAGGTACTCGCTCCGCGCCGGGTCGATCAGGTACGCGAGGATCATCGTGTCGTCGGCGGCCTCGACGGCAATGGCCTTTGCGTCGTGCGCGACGAAGCTGCCGTCAACCCGCTCGGGCCGCGGCGAGATCACGACCTCGTCGCCGTTTGCGACCGCGATCCGATCGGCTTCGGCCGCGATCCCGCCGGTGCCCGGCGGCTCTCCCTCGCGCCAGGCGACCGCCGTGCCGGCCGAGATCCGCTCGCGCGCCGGCACCGCCTCGTCCAGCTCGTCGAC
>DASYOZ010000014.1:0-1692 GCA_036007185.1 Gaiellaceae bacterium
CGGCGGCGAAGCCGCCGACGTCCGGCAGGAAGACCGGCTCGCCTGCGGCGAGCCCCGGGGCCGATCGCCTGAGCGACCTCGGCTTCACGCGCATCCCTTCAGAGGAAGACCCCCGCCGCAACCCCGAGCTCCTCGCTGCGATCGCCAAGATCGCGCCCGGCACGGGGCTTCGCGAGGCCGTCGACGACGTGATCCGCTCCCGCGAAGGGGCGCTCATCGTGGTGGGCGACCCGAACGAGCTCTCGTTCCTCTACTCCGGCGGCATCAGGCTCGACGCGCCATTCCGGCCGCAGCTCCTCTACGAGCTCGCGAAGATGGACGGTGCGATCATCGTCGACGCGGCGATCAAGCGGCTCGCGTGGGCGAACGTCCAGCTCATGCCCGACCCGACGATCCCGTCGAACGAGACCGGCACCCGCCACCGCACGGCAGAGCGTGTGGCGAAGCAGACCGGCGCGCTCGTCGTCTCCGTCTCGCAACAGCGGGAGACGGTCACCGTCTTCGTCGGGCCGGCGCGGTACCAGCTCGACCCGGTTGCGGATGTCCTTGCGAAGACGAATCAGGCGCTCGGCACGCTCGACACGTACCGGCAGCGGCTCGAGCAGGTGCTGACGAGGCTGACCGCGCTCGAGTTCCAGAACGCTGTCGTGCTCGACGACGTGCTCGTCGTGCTGCAGCGCGCGGAGATGACCTCTCGCATGGCCCAGCGGATCACACGCGACTGCGTCGAGCTCGGCAGCGAGGGCCGGCTGATCCGGCTGCAGCTCGAAGAGCTCGTCGGGGACGTCCCGGCCGAACGGGACGCGATCGTTCGCGACTACCACGCGCTCGGCCCCGGAGAAGACGCAACGGCCGCGCTCGCGCAGCTCGCGGCGCTGTCGTACCAGGATCTGCTCGAGTTCGGGAGGCTCGCCGAGGTGCTCGGCTACGACCGAAGCGTGAACCCGCTCGACCACTCGGTCGCCCCGCGCGGCTATCGCATCCTCTCCCACATCCCGCGCCTCCCGGAGCCGCTCGTCCGCCGCGTCGTCACCGGCCTCGGGAGCCTGGACGCAGTCGTCCGGGCGTCGCAGCGCGAGCTCGAATCGGTGGAGGGCGTGGGCGCGGTGCGCGCGCGAGAGATTCGCGAGGGGCTGCGCCGGCTGCAGGAGCACAACCTGGTCGACCGCTACCTGCAGCTCTGACCGCACGGCGCTCCGACAACGCAGTTTTGGCCCAAATTCGGCCCAAATTTGGCTTGGCCAGGCCGTTTCTGCTACACTTGCGCCTTCTGGCCGGCGCACAGCAGCGTGCCGGCTTTCTTGACGGAAGAGCGGCTTTTAGCCATGGGAGGTCGGGCTTGTACGACATCGGCGACAAGGTGGTCTATCCCCACCACGGGGCGGGAACGGTCGTCAAGAAGGAGAAGCGCGAGGTTCTCGGAGAGCAGCGCGAGTACCTGACGATCAAGATCCTGCACAACGACATGACCGTGCAGGTCCCGTCCGAGAACGCCGACAAGGTCGGTCTACGGCGCGTGATCGGCGAGAAGGAGGTCGGCGTCGTCCTCACGGCGCTGACGGGCGTCTCGACGGAGATGCCGAAGAACTGGAACCGCCGCTTCAAGCACAACCGCGACAAGATGAAGACCGGCGACATCCTCGAGCTCGCCGAGGTCGTCCGGAATCTCGCCCTCCGCGACCGCGAGAAGGG
>DASYOZ010000015.1:0-3883 GCA_036007185.1 Gaiellaceae bacterium
GGCCGAGACGGTCGACACGAACAGCTTCAAGAACGGGATGCACATCGAGCTCGACGGCAAGGTGTGGCGGATCGTCGAGTTCCAGCACGTGAAGCCCGGCAAGGGCGGCGCGTTCGTCCGGACGAAGCTCAAGAGCCTCGAGGCGGGGGCCGTCGTCGACCGCACGTTCCGCGCCGGGGAGAAGTTCGCGCGCGTGCACACCGAGACGAAGAACGTCCAGTACCTCTACGACGACGGCTCCGACGTGCATTTCATGGACTCGGAGTCGTATGAGCAGTTCGCCGTCCCGCGCTCCGACCTCGAGGACGCGCTGCCGTTCATGCAGCCGAACGCGACGGTGCAGGTGCTCGCCGTGAACGGGAAGCCGTCGGGCGTGCAGATGCCGGCGTCGGTGGAGCTGACCGTCGTCGAGACCGAGCCCGGCGTGAAGGGCGACACCGTCTCGAACGTGACGAAGCCAGCGACGCTCGAAACCGGCGGCGTGGTCCAGGTACCACTCTTCGTGAACGTCGGCGACCGCCTGAAGGTCGACCCGCGCGAGAAGCGGTATATCTCGAGGGCATAGGCCCTCGAGATATTGCAACGGTGCTCCGTGAGCCGGAGACGCGGTCTCCGACTCACTCCGCGCAGAAGACCTTGTTTTGCGTCTCGGGATGCGGAGCTCGGTCGTCGAGGCGCGGCCGGTCGTGCGCCTGCGGCGCAGGGGCGGCAGCGCGCCACGGCGGGCCTCCGCGAAAGCGGCGCTTCACGCACGCTTCCGCTCCGATCTAGGCGCCACCTTTGCGAACGAGGAACCGAGCAGCGGTTCCGCGGTACAGTCGCGCGGTGCCCTCCCTAGCGGATACGACTATTCGCCTGCTCGGCCAGGAGCCGCTTGCGGGACGGGTGCCGTCGGCGGAGCAGCTCCGGCTCGCCGAGATCCTCGACAAGGCCGGCTTTGCGTACCTCGAGGTCTCGGGCGGCGGGTGCTTCGACGCGGCCGTCAAGCGTGGCGTCGAGAGCCCGTGGGAGCGGATCCGCGCGCTGAAGGCGCGCGTCAAGACGCCGCTCGGGCTCGCGCTGCGTGGCCGCTTCCTCGTCGGCTCGCGTCCCGTCGACGCCGACTTCGCGCGCCGCTTCGTCGCAACGGCGGCGGAGAACGGGATCGACGTCTTCCGCCTCCACGACCCGCTCAACGACGTCTCCAACCTGCGCGAGGCCGCGGAGGCGATCGTCGCCGCCGACCGCGACTTCGAGGCCGGGCTCGTCTACAGCCCCGGGCGCACCGGCGAGATCGAGACGCTGATCGAGCGCGCGCGGATGCTGCCCGAGCTCGGCGCGGTGCGCGTCCTCCTCCATGATCCGACCGGCTCGCTGCAGCCCCACACCGCCGAGCAGCTCGTGCCGGCGCTCGCCGAGGCGAGCGGGCTGCCTGTGGGGATCTACGTCCAGGGAGCCGGCGGCAGCGCTCTCGCCGCCGCGCTTGCCGCTGCCCGCGCGGGGGCGCAACTGATCGCCTGCGCGATCTACCCGCTCGCCCTCACCCTCCACCGCGTCTCGGGCGAGGCGCTGGCCGAGGCGCTCAGCGGCGCGGGCCTCGACCCGGGCGTCGACGTCGAGGCGCTCTGGGAGGCGACCGACCTCCTCGACGAGCACATCGGCGACGAGCTCGTGACGCCGCTCGTCCCGCGCATCGCGGTGCTGGCGGCGCGACACGACCTGCCTGCGAGCGTCGTCGCCGGGATCGACCACTCGCTGCAGGCGGAGGGCGCCGGCGACCGGCTCGACGAGGTGCTCGAGGAGCTCGACCGGATCCGGGCCGAGACGGGCTGGCCACCCCTTGCGTCGCCGATCGGCCAGGTGCTCGCGTCGCAGGCGATCATCAACGTCCTCTCCGCGAGCCGCTACCTCGCCGTCGTGGACGAAGTGCGGAGCCTCGTGTCCGGGGCCTTCGGCACCCCGCCGGCACCGATCGACCCCGCGCTCGTGCGCGTCGTCCAGCTCACCGCCGACCCCGCGAGCGAGGAGGACGTCACGCCGCCGCTCGACGAGGTGCGCGAGCGCGCCGGCGGCGTCGCGACGAGCGAGGAGGAGCTGCTTCTGCTGGGCCTGTTCCCTGACGACGCAGAGCGGCTCCTGCGCGGGATCCGCGGCCGCGGCCGCCGCGACAACCAGGGCGCCGGGATGGGCGAGCACCGTGCCCAGCGCATCCAGGAGATCGTGCGGATCGTGCAGGAGTCCGGCATCGGCGAGGTGACGATCGAGGAGGACGGGATGCGGATCTCGGTCCGCTCGACGCCCGAACTTCCCCCGGCGCCGGGCGAGTCGCCGCTCGCGCTGACCGAGCCCGAGCTACCGGGCGCGACGCCCGTCACGGGCGCGCTCGTCCGCGTCGAGTCGCCGATGGTCGGCACCTTCTACCGCGCGCCGCAGCTGGACGCGCCGCCGTTCGTCGAGGTCGGCGACGTCGTCGCACCGGGGCAGACGCTGTGCATCCTCGAGGCGATGAAGCTGATGAACGAGGTGAAGGCGGACGTCGAGGGGGTCGTGCGCGGCGTCCACGCCGAGAACGCATCGGCCGTCGAGTTCGGGCAGCTCCTCTTCGAGCTCGAGCCGCTCGCCGGCCGACCCGCGCTCTAGGGCTCAGTCGAGCCAGCCGCCGTAGGCGGAGAGTTGGCTGCGCGGGAAGGGCGCGTACGCCTCGCCAGAGTCGTATGTCGTCCGGTCCGGTGCGGCGCCGAGCCGCTGCGCGACCGGGTCAGCGACGTACGGGGACAGATTCGGATGGCCCTCGCGGCTTCCGTCGTCGAGGAGAAACGTGTGGCGCTCGCGGGAACCGACGCCGAGGACGACGCATGGGCCGCCGACGATCACGTGCGCGGCGCCGGGTGGACAGTGGACGAAGTCCCATTGCGTGAGCTGCCGCTCCTCCCCCTCGATCACCAGTGTCGCTTCGCCGGAAAGGATCAGGAAGTCCTCCTCGTCGGCCTCCCAGTGGTACATCGACATCGGCTCGCCCGGGCCGAGGACCGTGAGGCCGATCCCGATCTGCTGGAACATCACGTCGCCGGCGAGGTTCGTGCTGAAGCCGAGACCGGGGTGGTCGCGCCAGCGCGCGTCGCGTGCGTTGAGGACGAACCAGCCCTCGCCCTTGCGGACGCGCCCGTGCTCGGTCTGCTCCAGCGGCGCTTCGGGAACGTGCACGGCCGGACCATAGACTCTCCCGCGTGTTCTCCCGTGTCCTCGTAGCGAACCGGGGCGAGATCGCCGTCCGGGTGATCCGGGCGCTGCACGAGCTCGACGTCGAGGCGGTCGCCGTGTACTCGACGGCCGACGAGGACTCGCTCCACGTTCGGCTCGCCGACCGCTCGGTCCGGATCGGCCCGCCACCCGCCGCCGAGAGCTACCTCAACATCCCGGCCCTCATCGCGGCCGCGGAGACGACCGGGTGCGAGGCCGTCCACCCCGGCTACGGCTTCCTCTCCGAGAACGCCGACTTCGTTCGCGCCTGCGAGGAGAACGATCTCGTCTTTATCGGCCCCACCGCCGAGGTGATGGAGCGGACGGGGGACAAGGCGCAGGCGAAGGCCGAGATGCGGGCCGCCGGCGTGCCGCTCGTGCCGGGCACCGAGGGGACGGCGAGCGTCGACGAGGCGAGCGCCGCCGCGGAGGAGCTCGGCTTCCCGATCCTGCTCAAGGCGGCCGCGGGAGGCGGCGGGCGCGGGATGCGGATCGTCCGGGAACCGGCCGACCTCCCGAGCCTCTACGAACGCGCCTCGCACGAGGCGCAGGCCGCTTTCGGCGACGGGACGCTCTACGTCGAGAAGGTGATCGCGCCGGCACGGCACGTCGAGATCCAGGTGCTCTGCGACGGGCACGGCAACGTCCTCACCTGCGGCGAGCG
>DASYOZ010000016.1:0-2500 GCA_036007185.1 Gaiellaceae bacterium
ACGATCAGCTCCGTCTGGTCGTCCGCCTGGAACTGCTCGATCACGTCGACGAAGGACGAGCCGACGACCGGATCGCCGCCGATGCCGACGATCGTGGAATTGCCGAGCCCGAGCTGCGTCAGCTCGTGGCCGATCTGGTACGTGAGCGTGCCCGAGCGCGAGACGAGCCCGACGCTCCCCTCGCTGAAGATCTCGGCCGGGATGATCCCGGCGTTCGCCTTGCCAGGCGAGAGGACGCCCGGGCAGTTGGGGCCGATCATGGTCGTGCCCTTCCCGCGGAAGTACGTGTACGCGCGGAGCATGTCGTGGGCCGGAATGTGCTCGGTGATGCAGATCACGGTGCCGACCCCGGCGTCCACCGCCTCGTAGATCGCATCGACGGCGAAGCGCGCCGGGACGAAGACGAGCGAGGTGTTCGCGCCGGCCTGCTCCACCGCCTCGGCGACGGTGT
This sequence comes from Gaiellaceae bacterium, assembly GCA_036007185.1. Taxonomy (GTDB): domain Bacteria; phylum Actinomycetota; class Thermoleophilia; order Gaiellales; family Gaiellaceae; genus Palsa-739. The sequence goes on from DASYOZ010000016.1 coordinate 452, forward strand.
CGAAGACGGGAACGCCCTCGACGTCCTGGCCGCCCTTGCCGGGTGTGACGCCGCCGACGAGGTTCGTGCCGTACGCGCGGTTGCGGAGCCCGTGGAAGCGGCCCTCCGAGCCGGTCAGGCCGGCGACGACGAGGCGCGTGTCGTTGTCGAGGATGATCGCCATCAGGCGCCCTTCGTCCCCTTGAGGACGACTGTCGGGAGCTCGAGCCTGCCGTCGCGCACACGGTCGCCGAGCAGCTCGCGCACCTGAGCGCGGTCGGCCTCGGGCGTCTCCGTTCGCGCGAGCCAGTCCTCGAAATCCGTGTCACGGGCCAGAACCGCCTCGTCGGCGAGCTCGAGCCCGGCGAGCTCGAAGAAGCTGTGCCACTCGGCCACGGCGTAGTTGCGGACGTGGCTCGGGTCGCGCAGCCGGTCGGCCTCCTCTGCGGACTCGCTCGTGAACGTGTTGTCGCAGATCACGACCCGGTGCGCCGCGACCCGCGCCATCTCGTGCAACGCCGCGAGCACGTCCGGGAAGTGGTGCGCCGCGATCCGGCAGGCGACGGCGTCGAAGCTCGCGTCGGCGAACGGGAGGTGGTCGGCCGGAGCGATCACGTCCGGCTCCATCCCGGGCGCGGCGTCCACCGTCACGACCTGCGCTCCGGCCTCGCGCAGGCGACGCGCGACGTGGCCGCCGCCGGTGGCGACGTCGAGCACGGTCACGCCCGGCCCGGGCTCGCACCACGCGACGACGAGATCGAGGTCGGCGCCCGCGGCGTGCGTCGTGCTCTCGCGATACGCGGCGGCGCGCTCGCTCCAGATGTCCGTCATGCCGCCAACTCCACGGCCCGGCGTGCCCCGTCGAGCATCGTCGCCTCGGGATGGATGTTCTCGCGCCCCGCGTCGGCGAGGATCTGCCGGCCCTCCTCCGCGTTCGTTCCGTCGAGCCGGACGACGATCGGATAGCGGGACATGTCGAGCCGGTCGAGCGCCGCGAGAATCCCGCGCGCCACCTCGTCGCAGCGCGTGATCCCACCGAAGATGTTGAAGAAGATCGAGCGCACCTGCTCGTCCCGGGTGATCACCTCGAGCGCGTCGACGACGCCCTCCGCGCTGCCGCCCCCGCCGAGATCGCAGAAGTTGGCCGGGCGCCCGCCGGCATGCGCGACGACGTCCACCGTGGACATGCCCAGGCCGGCTCCGTTCGCGAGCACGCCGACGGTGCCGTCGAGCTTCACGTACGTGACGCCCTTCTCGCGCGCGAAGGTCTCGATGGGGTCGGCGGCGGTCGGGTCGCGCCACTCCGCGACGTCCGGGTGCCGGAAGAGCCCACTGTCGTCGACCGTGAATTTCGAGTCGAGCGCCTTCACCTCGCCCTCGGGCGTGACGATGAGCGGGTTGATCTCGCAGAGCATCGCGTCGAACTCGACGAACGCGCGGTAGAGCTTCTCGACGATCGCCGCGATCTGCTTCTGCTCCGACGGATCCTCGACTCCCCCGCCGTAGACGAGGCGCCGCGCGACCCACGGCTGGAAGCCCTCGAGCGGGTCGACGTGCAGGCGGACAAGTGCCTCGGGGGTTTCCTCCGCGATCTGCTCGATCTCGACACCGCCCTGCGTCGTGAACATGAAGAGCGGCTTCTTCGCGCCGCGGTCGAAGGCGACCGAGAGGTAGTACTCGCGCGCGATGTCCGACGCCTTCTCGATCCAGAGCGTCCGGACGACGTGGCCCCGGATGTCGAGCCCGAGCACCTGCCCGGCCTTGTCCTCCGCCTCGGCCGGATCGGCGGCCAGCTGGATCCCGCCGGCCTTACCGCGGCCTCCGGTGAGCACCTGAGCCTTGACGACGACCGGCCCAGCGAGCTCCTCCGCCGCCTCGCGCGCTTCTTCCGGGGAGGTGGCGAGGCGTCCCTCCGAGACCGGGATCCCGACGCGCCGGAAGAGATCCTTGCCCTGGTACTCGTAGAGGTCCACCGGCGCCGGACACTAGCGACGCGACGCCGGTGGACCGCGCAGTTCAGGACTGCGCGCTGGGTCTAGTAGCCGTAGGGGCCGGTCGTCGTCGTGGGGG
>DASYOZ010000017.1:0-2197 GCA_036007185.1 Gaiellaceae bacterium
GCGCGAGATCGTCCTCCAGCCGCTCCGGCGAGATCGAGGCGAGGAAGCCCACCCGGCCGAAGTTGATGCCGATCACCGGAACGTCTGTCCCCAGCAGCCGCGCGAGCGTCCGGAGGATCGTCCCGTCGCCGCCGACCGCGACCGCGAGCTGCGCGCGCTCCGGCTCGTCGACGAGCTCGACGCCCGCGTGCTCGGCCACCGCCCGTACCCGCGCCACCGCCTCGCGCACGTCGACGCGGCCGTGCGCGACGACCGCCGCCGTCTCAACCGGCGAGTGCCTGCTCGATCCGCTCGTCGAAGTCATCGGGAAGCGTCGGCTGCTCGGAGTGCACGAGGTGGAGGAAGATCTCCCGGTTCCCCTTCGGCCCCGGGAGCCCCGAGTCTACGACGCCGCGGACGCTCGCCTGCCACGACAGCGCCGCCTCGGCCACCTCGCGCACGACGCGCCCGCGCACCTCGGGCTCGCGCACGACGCCGCCCTTCCCCACCTCGGCGCGACCGGCCTCGAACTGCGGCTTCACGAGCACCACCGCCTCCCAGCCGGGCGCGCAGAGGCGCAGCACCGGCGGGAGCGCCAGTCGCACGGAGATGAACGAGACGTCGCAGACCGCGAGCTTCGGCGCGAACGGGAGCTCGGTCAGCGTCCGAGCGTTCGTCCGTTCGAGCACGGTCACGCGCGGCTCCGCGCGGAGACGCGGATGAAGCTGGCCGTAGCCGACGTCGAGGGCAATCACCCGCGCAGCTCCGCGCTGGAGGAGGACGTCGGTGAAGCCGCCGGTCGAGGCGCCAACGTCGACGCAGTCGAGTCCGGCGGGATCGACGCCGAGCTCGTCGAGCCCGTGTGCGAGCTTCTCGCCGCCGCGAGAGACGTACGGCGGCGGACGCTCCACCGCGAGCTCCGCGTTCTCCTCCACCTGCTGGCCCGGCTTGTCGAAGCCGTGCACGAGCCCCGCGAGCACGAGCGCCTGCGCCTGCGCCCGCGACTCCGCGAGCCCACGCTCGACGAGGAGGACGTCCAAGCGCTTCTTCAAGTCGTGCGAACGGCGAGCGACTCGACGATGTCGCGGAGGACGGACGTCTCGGCGTCGATCTCCTCCAGCCGCGCCCGCGCCCGCTCCGCAGCGTCGTCGGCGTAGCGGCGGGCGCCGTCGGCGCCGTGCTCGCGCACGTATCCGTCCTCGTCGAGGATGTCGTCCACGATCTGGAAGAGGAGACCGAGCTCCTCGGCGAACGTCCGCCACGGCTCCTGCTCGGGCTCGGGCAGCTCGGCCGCCCACAGCGCCATCGTCACGGACGCGTAGAAGAGCCTCCCGGTCTTCAGCCGGTGCACAGCGGCGAGGTCGTAGCCCTCGACCATCGTGTCGAGGTACTGGCCGCCGATCATCCCGAGCGTCGCCTCGCCGAGCTCGCGCGCGACGGCCGACGACTCGTAGCGCGTCGCGAGCCGGAAAGCCTCGGCGAGCAGCGCATCGCCCGCGAGGACACCGACGCCCTCCCCGAACTTCTTCCAGGTCGACGGCCGGCCGCGCCGCTCCTCGTCGTCGTCCATCGCCGGCAGGTCGTCGTGGACGAGCGAGAACGTGTGGACGAGCTCGATCGCGAGCGCCGCCGGCAGCACCTGCGCCACCGGCGCCCCGAGAGCCTCGCCGACGGCGAGCGCGATCACCGGACGCACCCGCTTGCCGCCGACCTCGAGCGAGTAACGCACGGACGTCGCCTGGCCGTGCAGCTCCGGCCAGAGCTCGAGCCGCTCGAGTGCCTCTTCGGCGAGGGCCTTCAGCTCGTCAGGCCCATGGAGCTCATGCACCGGCATCCTCCTCGGCCGCCCGCTGTGCGCGGGTCAGCTCCTCCTCGACGGCCTTCGCGAGCTCCGACAGCTCGGCGAGCAGCTCGATCGCCCGCTCCGGCGACTCGGTCTCCCCCTCGGCAACCTGCTCGAGCTCGGCGCGCACGGCCTCGACCCGCGCCAGCAGCTCCTCCGCCCGCGTCAGCGACTCGTCGCTGCTCATTTCGCTTGCGCCTCCCGCACGAGCTTCCCGAGGATCCCGTTCACCAGCCTCGCAGCATCCTCGGATGCATAGCGCTTCGCAAGCGTCACCGCCTCGTCGAGGACGACCTCGACCGGCACTTCCCCTTCGTCGAGCTCCTCGAGCGCGACCCGGAGGACGTTCCGCTCGACCGCGCCGAGGCGATCCGC
>DASYOZ010000018.1:0-3787 GCA_036007185.1 Gaiellaceae bacterium
CGCAGCCGCCGGGTCGGTCGCGTGTGGGTCGGCGACGACGTCGAGCTCGTCCGGCAGCGGCGCGGTCCTGAGCCGGCGGCTCTCCGTTCGCTTCTGATTCAGGAATGTGTTGCGGAGCGTCCTGAGGAGATAGCCGAGATCGTCCTCGCTGCGCAGGAAGCGGGGCTTTGCCAGCACCCTGGCGTACGTCTCCTGCACGAGGTCTTCGGCGTCCTCTCGCGAGCCGCACAACGCCCAGGCCGCCCGAAAGAGCCGGTCGACGTGGTCGCTCGCCCGCTGCGGATCGAGTCGCACCCGCTCGGCGGCTGACACTACCCGGCTGAGGGTCGCCTGGTTCATCTCTCGTCGATCCGCGAACCGTGCTCAGCCCGGTCGAGCCGCCGTGGCAGCGAGGGTTGCGAGCAAAGTCAGCGCCGTTGCGGCGGGCGTGCCGGGCTCGGCGCTGTAGACCATCAGCACCTGCCCGCCCGCGCCGGGAACGGTCAGCCGCTCCCAATCGAGCTCGATCACGCCGACGTCCGGGTGGTCGAACGTCTTGCGGCCGCTCATCCTCTTCACGACGCCGTGCTCCTCCCAGAGCCGCCGGAAGATCGGCGAGCGTTCGATGAGCTCAGAGATGAGCGCCTGGACACGCCGGTCAGGCTGTCCCCGCTGATACCGGACACGCAGCGCCGCGACGAGGCCGGACGCGTCCCACCCGCCGGCGCAGAAGAGCTCCCGAATCTCGGGATCGAGGAAGATGAGGCGTGCCATGTTCCGCTCTGCGGGTGGCCGCCGCTCGAAGCCACAGAACAGCGCCGATGCGGTCGGGTTCCACGCGAGCAGGTCGAGCCAGGGTCCGACGACGAAGGCCGGCAGTGGCTCGACGGCGGCAAGCAAACGGAGCAGGCCCGGGCGAACATCCTCGAGACCGTGGTTGTCGTGCGCGGAGGCGGTACGCCCGGCGAGGGCGAAGAGGTGGGTTCGCTCGAGGACGTCGAGCTGGAGGGCGCGGGCAAGAGAGTCGAGCACGGCGTCGGAGGGGCGGATCCTGCCTGCCTCGAGCCGCTTGACGTAGTCGACGCTCACGGAAGCCAGCGCGGCGACCTCTTCGCGCCTCAGTCCTTCGACACGCCGGCCGCGGCCGGATCTGAACCCGACGTCCTCGGGCTTGATCTGCGCTCGCCGTGACTTGAGGAACTCACCTAGCTCGTTGCTCATGCTGCGATTGTCGCAGGCCGCCGCACCGCTGATCCAGGGCTGATTCGTCCCCGTCTAGCGGGAATACGCGGCGGCCTGCCTGCAACGTGCAGCCTCGAACGCTCACGCGTCGGCGGCGGGGACGAGCTCGTCGAACGACGTGGTGAGCTGTGCGAACGGGTGGTAGAAGGCCTCGAGGGCACGGTCCGGTGGGACGGCGAAGACGATCGTCTCCTCGGACGCGGCATCCCAGACCTCCACCGTCGTGCTGTCATCGAGCGGGCTCCAGTAGAGGGTCACCTCGATTCCGCCGCTGACCCGGAGCGCGAGCTCGCGGCGGGGCTGAACAGACTCGTCCAGTTGCGCTTTCATGATCACAGTCCTCTCTCTCATAGGGAAATCGGTTGGGGCCGCCTTCGTTCAGACGGCCCCTCGCCGGCGACCGCTGCTTCGAGCCGTGGTTCTAGTAGCCCGGGCCAGCGGTGCCGCTCACGATCTTGTTTCCGGCCGGCGAGACCGCCCACCATCCGCCGCCGAAGTCCGTCAGTCCCTCGCCGGAGGTCTGGCCTGCGGCCGTGTCTCCCGAGAACCGGTAGAGCGGGTGTCCGCGGTAGGTGACCTGCAGGCGGCCGTCGCTGCGCCGGGTGGTGCCCAGAAGCCCCTTGCGGACCCCGTTGATCGCCTTCGGCTCGCCCTTTGTCGTCAGCGCGGGCCAGTAACCGGCGCACAGGCCTGAGCAGGCGCTCTTGCCATGCCTGTCCTTGGCGAAGAGGTACAGCGTGCGGCCGTGCCGGTCGACGAGGATCCGCCCCAGCTTCGAGCTTGCCGTGCCGACCATCGTTGCTGTGCGCGCCGAGTTCGACGCCGCGGACGCGATGCCCAGCCCGTACGTGAGCGACAGGGCGGCGGCGACGGTGCCGATCGAGAGAATCAAGCCCTTCATTTGGTGCTCCTTCCGGATGCGTTTCGCCATCTCGTCCGATGGCTGCTGTCGATCAGGAAGGACTCCTGCGAGCCGCGGTTATTCCCGTCGCCGACCCGTGCTCACACAATCAGTTCAGCTGCCTCGCAGGAGCAGGCCGGCGGGGTTCTCAGGCCCCGCTTCGCGGAGCTGCTCGCAGAGGGGGACTGGCTCCTGTTGTCGCTCTCTACCCCGCGCGAAAAGCCTCGGGTGCAGCGTTAGTTCTTATGGGCCCGCCTGGATTCGAACCAGGGACCAACGGATTATGAGTCCGCTGCTCTAACCGCTGAGCTACGGGCCCGCGGAGTCTCTAGGCCGAGCGTATCGCCCGCCGCAGCGAGAGCCACAGCACGAGCGGAACGGCGAGCGGTAGGAGCCACCACGCGGCGATGCCCGCCGCGGCGAGGGCGGCCGTGGCGCCGATCGCGACCGCGACGAGAGCCGCGACGAGCCAGTCGTCGCCGATCACGAAGTCCCACCAGAAGCGGCCGAATGCTGCGAGCCGGCTCATGCCTCGACCGCCTGGAGGACGGACCGGCGCTCGCGCCGCAGCAGCCGCACGAGAAGGAAGGACGAGAGGATGACAAAGCCGAGCACGCCGAGTAGCGCGGCGTCGGAGCCGGGCCAGTCCGCGCCGGCGCCCTCGACCGACCAGAAGATCCCGAACGTCGTCAGCATCACGCCGACCGCGAACTTCATCGTGTTCTCGGGAACCCGGGCGAGCGGCGCGCGGACCGCGACGCCCACGCCGGCGACGAGGACCAGCGCTGCGGCGGCGCCGGCGGCCGCGAGCGGGATCGAGCCCTGCGCGCTGCCGAAGGTGAGGACGATGAACACGACCTCGAGCCCCTCGAGGAGCACGCCCTTGAACGAGAGCGTGAACCCGTACCAGTCGATGCCCGCCCGCTCGACCCGCGCAGCGCCCCGCGCATCCGCGAGCTCGCGGGCGAAGATCTCGTCCTCGTCGTGGAGCGCCTTGTAGCCGCTCGCGCGGAGGATCGCCTTCCGTAGCCACTGCAGGCCGAAGACGAGCAGGAGCGCCCCCACCACGAGCCGCAGCGCCTGCAGCGGGATCGCCGTGAGCGCAGGCCCCAGCACCGCGACGACGACCGCGAGCGCGAGTGTCGCGGCGCCGAGGCCGGCGAGCGAGGAGCGCCACCCGCGCGCGAGCCCCGCCGCGAGCACGATCGTCAACGCCTCCACCATCTCAACGCCGCTCGCGAGGAAGGCGGAGAGGAAGAGGAATGCGTCGCCGGTGCTCATGCAAGCTCCGGCTGTCGACCGTAGCCCGGCTCGGGCGCGTCGCCGCTGGCGGCCGCCGTGGCGACGTCGGCCGGATACGTCCGCCGGCCCTTGAACAGGAGCCACGCGCTCGCGGCGAGCGGCAGGATCATGACGACGAACGTCCACTGCAATCCCGCCCGGCCGCCACCGAACACGTAGTCCGAGACGGCGCCGAACAGGAGCGGTGCGAGCGCCATGGCGAGCGAGCGCAGCAGGGTACGGATGGCTTCCGCCCGGCCCCAGAGGAGCGGCGGCATGATGTCGAGCCTCGCGGCGTCGAGCGGCGGGTTCTGGGCGGCGAGGAAGAAGGCGGCCGCGGTGAGGTAGGGCACCGCGGTCACCGCGCCGCGGGTGAAGATCGCG
>DASYOZ010000019.1:0-2100 GCA_036007185.1 Gaiellaceae bacterium
CCCACCATTCCCCTACCCAGTGAGGCCGAGCCGTCAGCCGGTGCCGCCGGACGCATCAGCGAGCGAAGCGAGAACAGGCCGCGGAGCCGTTCTCCGCGGGTGAGGCTGTGGCGGGCCCTGTCGAGGAGGGCTCGCAGCTCACCCCGTGCCGTGCGGGCCGCAGCCGCTGCGTTCCCGGCCGGACCGAAGCGGGCAGCCGTCGCAGCCTCCACGAACGGCTCGGGGTTCACGCCGAACTCACGGCCGACGAGCTCGCCGAGCTCACCCAGCGTCGCGCTGCGCGGCACCTCGATGCGCTGGTCGACGAGGAACGAGGCGAGCTCCTCGCGGCAGGCAGCAGCTGCGCGTCGCGGGTCACGGCGGAGGCCCCGGATCACTCGGACGCCGGCCTTCGCCAGCACGATGCCTCCGCCCGCAACGGCAACGACGAGCAGGAGGAGGAGCACCGCCTGGCCGCGATCAACGCTGCCGCCGCTCCCGCCGACGCTCGGAGGCGGTTCCGAGGGGGTGGGCCGGGTGCGCCGGTGGAAAAACCCGTTCTGGGTCACGAGCTTGCCGGCGACGGCAGAGTTCCCGCCCGCGGCCGGCTTGGACTTCGGCGACGCCGGGCCTGATCCCTTGCCTCGGCCCGCATACGGGACGGTCACTCCCGCCAGAGTCGGACGTCGCGACGATCCGGGCGCCGGAGGCGTCGGATCGAACGGAAGCCAGCCGTAGCCCTTGAACCAGACTTCCACCCAGGCATGGGCGTCGCGGTCGGTGACGAGCCAGACGTTGCGGTGCGACTCGTACGTCCCGCCGGCAAAGCCGACGGCGACGCGGGCAGGAACACCGAGGTAGCGGAGCATGAGCGCCATCGCCCCGGCGAAGAACTGACAGTAGCCGGCGTGTGTCTGGGTGACGAAGCCGACCAGTGGCGGCGAGATCACGAGCGGGTGGTTCGAGTAGCGGAAGCCGCCGGAGGTGACGAACCAGTGCTCGAGGCTGGCCACCGCCTCGTACGGCGTGCGGGCGCGGCCGGCCACCTGCTCCGCCAGGCGCGCGAGCTGGAGGTACGGGCCGAGCTCCGGCTTGGTGCCGACGAGCGTCACCACGTCGTCGAAGCGGCGCGGAGCGCCGAACGGGGGCAGCGTCACGGCCCTGCCGACGTCGAGCATCCCTCCATCCAAGAGCGCCCGCGGGTACGCCGGGGCGGAGCGTCGCAGGTCGGCCGCCGTCGGCTGTGCGGTGTAGCTCCAGACCGAGTACCGGAACCCGCGAGGAAGATTCTGGCTGAGCTCGGCGAAGCCTGGCTCCGGCTTGAAGAGCGGGGCACCGCCCGCCGCGAAGCGGATCGGGATGCTGCCGCCCACGAGCTGCTGGTCGGCGAGCCCGTCGACGGTCACGGTCTCGCGGATCTGGGTACGCGGTTGCCGCGCAGCCGCCGGCTCGAGCGCGTCGGCCGTGCGCGGGACGCCGATCAACCACCGACCGCCGGTGAAATCGTCGAGGACCGCCGCGCGTAGGTAGGACGGCGTCTGCTTCGACTGCACCTCGAGGACGACTGTCGGGTGCGCAGGCCAACGGAGGCCGCCGTACTGGGCGTTCCAGACGAAGCCGACGCCGACGGGGCCGCTTGCGGCGTGCGTCAGGTTCCAGGACTGCCACTGGACGAGACCGTGGCGCGCGGCAGTCGCCGAACCGACCGCTACTGCCCCCAGTGCGACCACCGCGGTCGCCGGCAGCGCGAGCGCCGGCACGCGGCGCGAGCCGAGACCGGCGAGCAGCACGAGCGCGGCGCCAAGGATCGCGGCTCCCATCGCGACTCCGTGCGACGGCCCGAGAAGCGTGGCGGGCCAACCGGCTCCGACGAGAAGCGCGACCGCGCTCAGGACCGGCTTTCGCGCCCCCGCGAGCAGCGCCACGAGCACCGAGAAGGCGAAGATGCCCGCAAGCACGAGCTCGCCCATCGCCACGTGGACGCGCGGGTCGAACGGGAGGTGGGTGGCGTAGAAGTCGGAGAAGCCGTTCCCGAACTGCTTGCCGACCATGGAAGACGAATCCGCGAGGCCGAAGCCCGAGCCCGGGTCGAGCAAGCCCCAGGGGACGAGGTCGACACCT
>DASYOZ010000020.1:0-3546 GCA_036007185.1 Gaiellaceae bacterium
CTCCTCTACGGCGCGGCCCGCCGGCTCGGCGGGCTCGGCAGCTACCACAGGGCGAGGCACGTGCTCGCGCTCTCGGGCGCGCCACTCGCGCTCTCGCTCCTCACGCTGTGGCCCGTGCGGATCGCGATCTACGGGCAGAACCTCCTCCGCACCGGCGGCACCGACTGGGGGCCTGGCGACCGGGCGTTCGGCGGCCTCTTCTATCTCGCGCTGGCGTGGGGTGCGGTTCTGCTCGTCGTCGGGGTCCGCAGCGTGCACGGCTGGAGCTTGCCGCGCTCGGTCGCGACGGTCGCGCTGGCGGCCGCCCTGCCGACGCTCATCGTGCTCGCGACGATCCTCTAGTCCTGACCTGTCTTTCCTTGTAACAGCCTGTTACTTGCTGCGGCGGAAGCCCGCCGGGCTCGGTGATTGCCACGGCCGCTCGGGCCGCGGTCCACGTTAGTAACAGACTGTTACTTGGGATTCGGGGTGGCTTCGAACGCGGCCTGCTCCTCCTCCGGCATCGCGTACGTGTGGCGCTCGTCGGGGAACGAGCCGCTCCGCACCTCCTCCGCGTAGCGCTCGAGCGCCTCGACGATGGCCTCGCCGACCTCCGCGTAGCGCTTGACGAAGCGCGGCGCCCGGCCCTCGGAGAAGCCCAGCATGTCGTGCCACACGAGCACCTGCCCGTCCGTCTCCGCGCCGGCGCCAATGCCGATCGTCGGCACCGTGAGCGCCCGCGTCGCAGCGCGCGCGACCGCCGGGGGGACCGCCTCGAGCACGATCGCGAAGCAGCCTGCCGCCTCGAGCGCGAGCGCGTCCTCGACCAGCTGCCGCGCGCGCTCGGCTGTCCGCCCCTGTGCCTTGAACCCGCCGAGGACGGTCGCCGTCTGAGGCGTCAGCCCGACGTGGCCCATCACGGGAATCCCTGCGCCGACGATCGCCTGCGCCCGCGCCACGCTCGTTCCGCCGCGCTCGAGCTTGATTGTGTCCGCGCCGCCCTCCTTCACGAGCCGCACCGCGTTCCGCACCGCCTGCTCGTCCGACTCCTCGTAGGAGCCGAACGGCATGTCGGCGATCACGAGCGGCCGCGTCGCGCCGCGCGTCACCCACTGGGTCATGAAGACGATCTCGTCGAGGGACACGGGCACCGTCGACTCGCGGCCGTGCACGACCATCCCCGACGAGTCGCCGACGAGGATCAGGTCGACGCCGGCGGCGTCTGCGAGACGGCCGCTCGGGGCGTCGTACGCCGTGACCATCACGATCTTGTCGCCGCGTCTCTTCATCTCGGCGAGCTCCGGGAGCGGCAGCTTGCCGGCCGTCCAGGAGGCATAGCGCTGGGGCTTCTCGCTCATGTGAGCTCTCCTTCCACGAGGACGTTGTCGATCAAACGGGTGGAACCGACGCGGACCGCGGCGGCGAGGACTTTCGCGCCGCCGAGGTCGAGCACCTCGATGTAGTCCGGCTCGAGGCCGTTCAGCGAGCTGCGCGCGGCGGCCACGGGATCGGGCGCGCCGGCGGCGGCTGCGAGCGCCTGCGGCAGGCCGAGAGCGCGCTCCCGCTCCTTGGCGGAGAGGCGCCCGTTGCGCGAGGAAAGGGCTAGGCCGTCGGGATCGCGCACCGTGGGCACTACGCGGATCTCGACCGGAACGTTCAGGTCGCGGACGAGGCGCCGGATCACCGCCACCTGCTGCGCGTCCTTCTGGCCGAAGTAGGCGCGGTCCGGAAGGACGAGGTTGAACAGTTTCAGGCAGACCGTCGCGACGCCGCGGAAGTGGCCGGGCCGGACCTCGCCCTCCGCGCCGGTCTCGCCCGGCTCGACCCACGTTCCGAAGCCCTCCGGATAGAGCTCCTCGGCGGGCGGGATGAAGAGGACGTCGACGCCCTCGACCTCGGCGAGCTCGGCGTCGCGCGCCTCGTCCCGCGGGTACGCGGCGAGGTCGGCGGCGTCGTCGAACTGGGCAGGATTGACGAACAGCGACGCCACGACCGACTCGTTCTCGGCGCGGGCGCGGCGGAAGAGGGCACGGTGGCCGTCGTGGAATGCTCCCATCGTCGGGACGAGCCCGGTTCCCTCCGCGTGGTCGAGCCCGGCGATGGTGCGCACGACCTTCATGCGAGCACCTCCGTCGCTTCGGCGAGCGTCTCGTACAGGTGCTCGAGCTCCGGCCGGGCGGTGCGGATCGCGAGCCTGTGCGTCTCGACCGTAGCCCAGTCGCCGCGGGCGATCGGCCCCGTCAGCTCGAACCCGTTCTCGATCGTCCGCGTCATCAGAGGCACGAGCCCCTCGGCCGGGACGCCCAGCCGGACCGCCGCCCGCTGCAGCGTCACGAGGTAGTTCGAGGCGAAGACGGCGCCGGCGTGGTAGAGCGTGCGCTCGTCGTCGGCGAGCTCGAACGGCCGTAGGCCCAAAATCTCCGCAAGCTCTCGCGCGACCCCGAGCGCCTCGCTGGTCTCACCGCTGATCGCCGCCCAGGCCCCGTCGAGCTGCCCGGGGTCGCCGCTCGTGTCGAACGTCTGCAGCGGGTGCAGCGAGAAGCGGCGCTCGTGCGGCTCGAGCGCGGCGAGCGGCGTCGCGCCGGAGACATGTCCGAGCCAGGCCCGTCCCGGAGCCAGGTTCCGGGACACGTCCGGAATGGCCGTGTCCGGGACGCAGAGGAGGAAGACGTCCGGGTCGCCGCCGCCCACGGCGATGCCGCGCTCGCGCAGGCGGGCCGCGACGGCCGAACCGACGCGGCCCGAACCGATGACGTGGGCTGTCTCGATCACGATCTCGCTCCAGCTCCGAGGCGGATGCCGGGCACCGTGGATTGTACTCGCGCCGGATGTTGTAAAAGCCCGCCTCGTCCGGTCATGCTCCTCTCGTGGCAGCAGCGACGAGGCCGAGCGTGACCTTGCTGGGCGGCTTCGCCGCCGAGGTCGGCGGGGCGCCCGTCCCCGACTCGGCGTGGCGGCTCCGCAAGGCCAAGGAGCTCGTGAAGCTGCTCGCGCTCGCGGACGGGCACCGGCTGCACCGCGAGCAGGCGATGGACGCGCTCTGGCCGGACCGCGACCCGGGCGCCGCGGCCAACAACCTCAACCAGGCCGTGCACGCGGCACGGAAGGCGCTAGGAGCGCAGGCGATCGACGCGCACGACGGCCTGCTCACTCTCGAGGCCGACCTCGATGTCGAGGCGTTCGAGCGGGCCGTCGTCGACGCGCGGCGCCGGCGGACGGCTGCGGCCTGCGAACGCGCGCTTGACCTCTACGAGGGCGAGCTGCTGCCCGAGAACCGCTACGACGACTGGGCCGAGCTCGAGCGCGGGCGCCTCGCGGCGCTGCGCGATGAGGTGGAGGGAATCCTCGGCGGTCTCGGCGTCCAGCCGGGAAGGCGACGGCTGCCGCTGGAGACGAGCACGTTCGTCGGACGCGAGCACGAGCTGGCCGAGCTGCGGACATTGCTCGGCCGCACGCGCCTGCTCACGCTCGCCGGCACCGGCGGGGCCGGCAAGACGCGACTCGCGCTCGAGCTCGCGCACGACCGCGAGGACGCGCACGCCGACGGGGCGATCCTCGTCGAGCTCG
>DASYOZ010000021.1:0-6145 GCA_036007185.1 Gaiellaceae bacterium
GACGCTCTCCGGAGTCTGGGCGGCCGCCAGCTCGAGCATCGTCTCGCGCCAGGCCCAGAAGTCGCCGCCCTCGGCGCGCCCGCGCAGCGCCCGCTGGAAAGCGTGGCAGTGAGCGTCCACGAAGCCCGGGATCCGAGGCAGCTCCGGCACGCCCGTATCCTTCCTCACATGGAGGCCCCCAGCTCTTCCGGCCCGGATTCGCCGGCTTTGCCGGCGAATCTTCCAGCCTCGGCCGCTCCGCAACCACTCGCGCAGATCCCGAACGCGCTCACGATCGCGCGGCTCGGCCTGATTCCCATCTTCGTCGTGCTCATGGTGCAGGCCGGTCACGCGCCGAGCTGGCCGGCCGGCGTCGTGTTCGGCATCGCCGGGATCACCGACCAGGTGGACGGCTTCCTCGCCCGCCGCTGGCACGTGGAGTCGCAGTTCGGGAAGATCGCGGACCCGCTCGCCGACCGGCTGATGATCGACGCCGCCGTGATCCTGCTCGTTGCCTACGACCGGCTGCCTTGGGCCGGCCTCGTCGTCATCCTCGGACGCGACCTCGTGCTGCTCGCAGGCTCGAGGCTTCTCGCCCCCCACGGGATCGACGTGGACGTCAACGTCGTCGGCAAGGCAGCGACCTGGATCCTCTACGCCGCGATCTTCTTCCGCATCGTCACGCACCCCTCGACGCAGTGGCCGCTGATCCTGTTCTGGGCGGGCATCGTGCTCGCCCTCGTGGCCGGGGTGTTGTACTTGTGGACGGCCCGGAGAGAAGTGCGCCGGTGAAAGCCGTCGTCATGGCCGGGGGCGAGGGGACACGGCTGCGGCCGCTCACCTCGAACCAGCCGAAGCCGATGGTGCCGATCGTCGGCAAGCCGTGCATGGAGCACATCGTCGAGCTCCTGAAGCGGCACGGCTTCGAGGACGTGATCGTCACGGTCGCCTTCCTGCCGCAGGCGATCCGGAGCTACTTCGGCAGCGGCGAGACGCTCGGCGTCGACATCGGCTACTCGGTCGAGGAGTCGCCGCTCGGCACCGCCGGCTCGGTGAAGCGCGCTGCGGGACGCATCGACGACACATTCCTCGTCATCTCCGGCGATGCACTCTGCGACGTCGACCTGACGCAGCTCGTCGAGGCGCACCGTGAGAAGGGAGCCTCGGTGACGATCGGGCTCAAGTCGGTCGAGAACCCGCTCGAGTTCGGCATCGTCGTCACCGACGAGGACGGGCGCGTCGAGCGCTTCCTCGAGAAGCCGTCGTGGGGCCAGGTCTTCTCCGACACCATCAACACCGGCATCTACGTGCTCGAGCCGGAGGTGCTGAAGCACATCCCGCAGGACCGGCCGTACGACTTCTCGAAGGAGCTCTTCCCGCTCCTCCTCGAGATGGGCAGGCCGATCTATGGCCACGTCTTCGACGGCTACTGGCAGGACATCGGCAACCTCGACCAGTACCGGCAGGCGAACTTCGACGCGCTCGACGAGCGCGTACGGCTGGAGATCTCGGGGATCCGCATCCGCGGCAACGTCTGGCTGGGGGACGGGGTGGACCTCGACGACCTCGAGGCGATCGAGGGTCCGTCGTACCTCGGCAACTATTGCCGCATCTCGCGCGGCGCCCACGTCGGCCCCTACTCGGTGCTCTCGACCAGCGTCACCGTCCGCGAGCGCGGCCGGGTCGTCCGCTCCATCGTCGACACCTCGACGTACCTCGGCCGGAGCGCCGACGTCGTGGGAGCGATCATCGGCCGCAGTTGCGACCTGCGCGCCCACGTGCGCGTGCACGAGGGCGTCGCGATCGGCGACGAGGTCACGATCGGCGCCGAGAGCGTCATCCTGCCCGGCGTCCGGATCTATCCGTTCAAGGACGTCGAAACCGGCTCGCAGCTGCACGAGAGCCTGATCTGGGAGTCCCGGGGCACGACCCGCGTCTTCGGCAAGCAGGGCGTGTCGGGAATGGTCAACGTCGACCTGACGCCCGACGTGGCGGTGAGGCTCGCCGCCGCGCTCGGCACCGCCCTCGAGCGGGGCGCGCGCGTCGTCGCCAGCCGCGAGAGCGCTGCCGCGTGCCGGATGATCAAGCGGGCCATGATCTCGGGGATCTCGTCGACGGGCGTCCACGTCGCCGATCTCCGCGTCAGCCCGGCCGCGGTCGCGCGCCACCTCGTGAAGTCCGAGGCGAACGACGCCGGCTTCCACGTCGGAGTCAGCCCGAGCGACCCGGAGGTGATCCGGATCCAGTTCTTCGAGCCGCCCGGCATCGAGATGAGTGCGGCGATGCAGAAGGAGGTCGAGAAGCACTTCACGCGTGGCGAGCTCCGCCGCGTCGCCGCCGCCGAGGTGGGGACCATCTCCTACCCGGCGCGGGTGCGCGAGACGTACGCCTCCGAGCTGCTGTCGACGATCGACGCCGAGGCAGTTCGCGCCCGCCACTTCCGCATCGTCGTCGACTACGGCTTCTCGGGCGCCTCGTACGTGCTCCCGCTCGTCCTCGGACCGCTCGGGGTCGAGGTCGTCGCCGCCCACGCCTTTACCGGCGAGGGCCCGGAACACGCCGACGTCGCCCCCGGGCTCGCCGCCTCGATCGGCCAGACGAAGCGGCTCGTTCCGGTGGTGGGTGCGGACCTGGGTGCGGTCTTCGACCGCTCGGCGGAGCGGCTCCACCTCGTCGACGAGCAGGCGCGCGAGGTGCCGGTCGAGCAGGCGCTACTCCTCTTCCTCCGGCTGCTCGGCTCGAACGGACGCCGCGGCAAGCTCGCCTTCCCCGTGACGGTGACGAGCCAGGTCGAGCGCCTCGTCGCCGACTCGCAGCTCGAGGTCGTTCGGACGCCGACGTCGCTGCCCGAGCTGACGCGCGCGGCGACCGAGAAGGGCGTCGTCTTCGCCGGCGCCGTCGGCGGCGGCTACGTCTTCCCGGAGTTCCTGCCCGGCTACGACGCGGTCGCGAGCCTGGCGAAGCTGCTCGAGCTGCTCGCGCCCGTCAACCAGCCTCTTTCCGAGCTCGTCGCCGAGCTGCCGCAGCCAACGCTCGTTCACCACCAGATTCCGTGTCCGTGGGCGCTCAAGGGGCTCGTGATGCGCGTCCTGAACGAGCGCCTCGCCGGACGCGAGCTCGACCTCACCGACGGGATCAAGCTGTTCGACGAGCGCGGCTGGGCGCAGGTCCTGCCGGATCCCGACGAGCCGGTCATCCATCTCTACGCCGAAGGGGAGACGCGCGAGCAGTCCGACGCGCTCGCGCGGGAGATGCGCGCGCTCGTCAACGAGATCGAGCAGGGAGAGGCGGCCGCCACGCGCACGTAGCGGCTCTTTGCTCCGGCCGAACGCAAAGGCTAAAGTTCAGCTTCACCCTCGGTGAGGGTGCCTACAACCCGTAGAAAGGGCTCGATGGAACCGCTGCCGGATCTCGCGACGCTGTCCGACGTAGACCTCAAGAAGCTCATCGACGACCTGACCCACGAGGAGCAGGAGGTTTCATACCGCCGCCGGCTCCTGCACGGCAAGATCGACATCCTCCGGGCCGAGCTCGTCGCGCGCCTGCACGAGACGGAGGGGAGGAGCGTTCTCGAGACGGTCGATGTCGAGTCGCTCACGGCGATCCTCACCGGCAAGGCGACACCGCCTGCCTGATGGCGAACGTGTACTGCCCCGAGTGCGGGTACAGCAACCCGGAGTCCGCGCGCTTCTGCGCGAAGTGCGGGGCGGCGCTCGTCGTGCCCGAAGAGGGGGAGTCGACCGAGGCGTTCACGGTCCCGGAGCCGGCCGAGAGCCTCGATCCGCTCGAGGACCTCGGCGTCCACGGCGCCGCGCTCATCGTCCGCTCGGGCGGCGGGCGGGCGGGCGAAACGTTCGCCCTCGACGCGGGCCCGACGACGATCGGTCGCTCGCCTGAGTGCGCGATCTTCCTCGACGACGTCACCGTCTCCCGCAAGCACGCCGTGTTCAGCAAGGACGGCGACCGCTGGGAGCTCGAGGACCAGGGCAGCCTCAACGGCACCTTCGTCAACCGCGACCGAGTCGAGACCGCGGAGCTCAAGGACGGCGACGAGCTCCAGATCGGCAAGTACCGGCTCACCTTCCTTCAGCGCTGATGGCGGCTACCGAGGCACCGTCGCGCCGCCGGCTCCTGACGATCGGAACCGTCTGCGGGCGGCTCAAGGACGAGTTCCCGGACGTCTCGATCTCGAAGATCCGCTACCTCGAGGACCAGGGGCTCCTGACTCCCCGACGCACGCAGGGCGGCTACCGGCTCTTCTCGGAGGACGACGTCGAGCGGCTGGAAACGATCCTCCGCCTGCAGCGCGACGAGTTCCTGCCCCTCCGCGTGATCCGGCAGGAGCTCGAGGCGGGCGCAGGCAAGCGGCGCCGCCGCCGCAGCAGCGTGGTCGAGGCGGGGGAGGAGGAGCTCGACCTGGAGGCTCTCTGCGACCGCGCCGGCATCACGGCCGCGCGCGCGCGCGAGCTGGAGGAGTTCGGACTGCTCGAGCCGCGCGTCGAGGACGGGCAGCGGATCTATGCCGAGAGCGAGGCGGACATCGCCGCGGCGTGCGAGGCGCTCGCTCGCTTCGGGATCGACCCGCGGAACCTGAAGGCCTTTCGCACGGCGGCCGACCGCGAGAGCAGCCTCCTCGAAGCGGTGATCGCACCGGCCCTGCGCTCGCGGAACCCGGAGCGGCGGCAGGCCGCTCTCGGCGACCTCCAGCGGCTCGCGCAGAGCGCCCAGGAGCTCGCCGACCTCCTCCTGCGGCGCAACGCTCGCCGCCTGGTGGAGTAGCCTCGCCCCCGTGGCGGGGATCGATCTGACGACGCGTGTCCGCGAGGTGGCGGACTTTCCGGAGCCGGGCGTCGGGTTCAAGGACATCTCGCCTCTGCTCCTCGACCCGGAGGCGCTGCGGCAGGCGGTGGGAGAGCTCGCCGAGTGGACCCGCGAGCGGCAGGCCGACCTCGTGCTCGGGGCCGAGGCCCGGGGCTTCTGGCTCGGGCCGGCGATCGCAGTCGAGGCTTGCTGTGGCTTCGTCGCGGCGCGGCGGCCGGGCAAGCTCCCGCCCGAGACGGTCTCGGCGACCTACGCGCTCGAGTACGGGCAGAACACGCTCGAGGTCGCGGCCTCCGCGATCGCAGGCGGCGCCCGGGTAGTCATCCACGACGACGTGCTCGCGACGGGCGGCACCGTGGAGGCGATCGCGGGCCTCGTCGAGCACCTCGGCGGCACCGTCGTCGGCGTCAACTTCGTGATCGAGCTCTCGTTCCTCGGCGGCCGCGAACGCCTGAGCCAGTACGACCTGTTCTCGCTCATCACTTACTGAGAATCTCGCCTTGTGCCGTCCGGCGTCGTCTCTACAACGTCGTCATGTACGACCCGCTGACGGGCCGCTACGTGTTCGCCTGCCCCGAGCGCGGCGAGACCCACGTGCTGCTCTCGGCGTTCCGGAGCATCGAGCAGCTCCCCGGCGCCGCGCACCCCGCCGTCTTCCGCGTTCGCTTCGACTGCGGCTGCGGCGAGGAGCACGATGGGCTCCTCACGCACGAGGACCTCGACTGGGCACCGCTCGGCCTCGGCGCCGGCGAGTTCCTCAACCTCATGACCGCGCGACTCGAGCCGGTCGGCAGCGAGCTGGGCGAGCTCGCGGCGGTGCGCATCAAGCGGGGTGACTGGCCGTGGAGCTTCTTCTGCTACCCCGAGGAGCAGCCGCGTCCTGTCTTCCCGTCCTCGTTCACGCTGCTCACGGCGACGGACGGGACGGTGGGGCTCGCCGTGCGCTGCCCGAGCTGCCGTCGGCTGTCGCTCAACCTCGTCTCGCACCCGCACGTCGACGTGCCGTTCCACAACGACCGCGAAATCGGGGTGGTGGAACACATGTTCGCCGAGGACGCTCTCGCGACACTCGAGGAGTTCGGGGCCGAGCTGTGGTCGGCTTCGTTCGATGCCCGCAGGCTTGCGCTCGAGTAATTGAGGGTACGGCGCATCCCCAGGTAGGACTCGACCGTTCTACTGCTGTCGGGCAACGGAACGAGGTGAGCAGAATGCGCAGGTATGGCTTGTACGACGCGTCGCGCGGGCTGACGCTCGCTTTCGCCGCGGCGCTGGCGGGACTCGGTCTCTGGGGTGCGGCGCAGGTCGGAACCCAGACGCCGGGGCGTTTCTGGATCGCGATGGTGAT
>DASYOZ010000022.1:0-2534 GCA_036007185.1 Gaiellaceae bacterium
GCCCTCGAGCCACTGCGAGATCTCGACGAGCGCGTCGAGGTCGACGCCGGTCTCGATGCCCTCCCCGTCGAGCAGGTAGACGAGATCCTCGGTCGCGACGTTGCCCGTCGCGCGCGGCGAGAAGGGACAGCCGCCGAGGCCGCCGACGGACGCATCGAGGACGCGCGCACCCGCCTCGAGCGCGGCGAGGCAGTTCGCGTAGCCGGTGTTGCGAGTGTTGTGCCCGTGGAAGCCGTCCGCGCGCGTCTGCCCCACGAGCGAGCGAACCGTCGACGGCGTCGCGACGCCGATCGTGTCGGCGAGGACGATCTCGGCGCGGCCGGCGAACCGGCCCGCCAGCTTGCTGACGACGCCGGGATCGACGTGGCCCTCGAACGGGCACCCGAACGAGCAGGAGATCGTCACCGTCGCCGGCGTCTCCCCCGCTCCGGAGAGGATCGCCTCCGTCCGCTCGACCGCCTCGGCCAGCGTCGCGTTCCCGTTCCGGAGGTTGAAGCTCTCCGTGGCCGCGAAGGTCACGTTGACGCGATCGAGCGGGGCGGCGGCGAAGCGCTCCCAGCCGCGCTCGTTGAGGACGAGGCCGGACAGCTCCGCTCCTTCACGCCGACCGATCCGCTCGACCACCTCCTCGGCGCCGGCCATCTGCGGCACGCGGTCGTCCCGGACGAAGCTCACGGCCTCGATCCGCGGCAGCCCAGCCGTGGCGAGGCGCTCGACGAGCTCCGCCCGCGTCTCGGGCGGCAGCACCTCCGGCTCGTTCTGGAGGCCGTCCCGCGGCCCGACGTCACAAACGGTGATCGCCACGGGATCGAGCGTACTCACTGCGGATGTGCAAGTAACAGTCTGTTACTAGCGCGGACAGTGGCGGAACAGGCGGGCTCGATAATGGAGCCAAGCCTCGCTCGTAAGCACCTAGTAACAGTCTGTTGCGAGGTTCGACAGGTCCGGATGAGCGGCCGAGGCGCCGCTAGCGGGTTCCGAGCTCCATCCCGAGCAGCCGGGGCAGCGCGGCTCCGGCTCGTGCGGTCAGCGGCGGGCGCCGTCCCTCCTCCTCGGCCTCCTCGCAGCTCATGATCGCCCAGCGGACGAGCCCGCCGCCGACCCGGCGGAAGGGCTCCCGGGGCAGTCGCTGCAAGGCCCGCGTCGCGAGCGGCAGGCGCGTCCACTCGTCGTCGATGTCGAGAGCGAGCGACGCGAGGATGCGGCCGCCGAGCCAACTCGGCCCGACGCCGTGGCCCGAATAGCCGGCGCCGTAGTGGATCCTCGTCCCCGGATTCGTGCGGAAGAACGGCAGATGGTCGGCCGAGACGTCGATGGGGCCGCCCCACGCCCGCTCGACCCGAACGCCGGCGAGGCCCGGCAGCAGGCGCCGCAGGCCCACCTCGGCCCGCGCGGCCGTCGGGTGGTCGCGCGAGAAGCGATCGTCGATGCGGCCGCCGAAGCCGATCGGCCCCGTCCCGCTGCCCATCAGCACGCGCCCGTCGTTCGTCGTCCGGAAGTAGTGGAGGAACATCCGCCCGTCGATGACGGCCTCGCCGCCGGTCCAGCCGATCTCCGCCAGCAGCCCGGGCGCCGGCTCCGTAAGGACGACGTACGAGCCGAAGTTGGTCATGTGCCGTGAGGCGGGCCGCCACGCGGTCAGCGCTGCGTTCGTCGCGAGCACGACGTCCGGCGTGCGAAGAATCCCGCCTGGAGTCTCCAGCTCGTTGGGCGAACCGGCGCGCACCGCCGTCACCGGCGTCCGCTCGTGGACCGTGACGCCGGCGTCGAGCACGGCCCGTCGCAGCGCTCGCACGAGCAACCCCGGGTGGACGGTCGCCCCATCGGGGTAGAAAACGGCGCCGCGGAAGACCGGCGAAGCGACACGCTGCGCCACTTCCTCCGGCGTGAGCACGACGGCCTGGTCGGAGCGCCCCACACCGGCGGCGGCCGCGGCCGCCTTCGCCACGGACGCATCCTGAGCCGGCGCGGCCGAGACCTCGAGCATCCCCGCCTCGCGCAGCCACACGTCCGCGCCGCGCGCCTCGGCCCACGCGCGGATACCCGGAACGATCTGTTCGCCGGCGCGGGCGAGCTCGAGCGCCCGTTCCTCGCCGAGGACCTGGAGGATGGAGGCGAAGGCTCCCCAGTAGCCGTGGACGAAACCGCCGTTGCGACCGCTCGGCCCATGCCCGCAGATCTCGGCCTCGAGGAGCGTGATCCGCAGAGCAGGCGCCTGCTCGCGCAGCGCGAGCGCAGTCCAGAGCCCGGTGTAGCCGCCGCCGACGATCGCGACATCTGCGCTCTTCTCCCCCGTGAGCGCCGGCACCGGCGCCGGGTCGCCCTCCCGGGCGAGCGCGTCCTCGAGCCACCACGAAGGCAGTCGCGGCTCGACGGACGCGAGACTCAAGCGTGCTTCTCGCGGCGCATCTGGATGAGCACGTTGGCAAGCGCCCCCGAGATGGCGATCACGAAGATCGCCGTGCCGATCACGTTGATCTGCGCCGGTGCGCCGATACGCGCCGCGCCCCAGACGTAGATCGGGAACGTGACGG
>DASYOZ010000023.1:0-24939 GCA_036007185.1 Gaiellaceae bacterium
CGGAGACGTCGCGCAGCCGCTGATCCAGGCGATCAAGGAGCGCATCCCGAAGGTGAAAGTCGGCGACGGGCTCGACCCGTCGTCCGAGATGGGGCCGCTCGTGACGCGCGAGCATCGCGACCGCGTGGCGTCCTACGTCGAGAACGCGCCGGCGGAGGGCGCGACGGTCGTCGTCGACGGCCGAGAGGGCGTGCCGGGCGAGGGCTTCTTCCTCAACCCGAGCCTGCTCGACGGCGTGACCCCGCAGATGAAGGCGTACGCCGACGAGATCTTCGGCCCCGTGCTCGGTGTGACGCGGGTCGCGACGTACGAGGAGGCGGTGCGGCTCGTCAATGAGAGCCCGTACGGCAATGGCGTCGCGATCTTCACGCGCGACGGCGGCGCGGCGCGGCGCTTCCAGTTCGACGTGCAGGCGGGGATGGTCGGGGTCAACGTCCCGATCCCGGTGCCGGTCGCCTACTACTCGTTCGGCGGCTGGAAGTCGTCGCTCTTCGGCGACCGCCACGTCTACGGGCCTGAGGCGATCGACTTCTACACGCGCGGCAAGGTCGTCACCTCCCGCTGGCCCGATCCGGCCACCTCCCAGGTCGACCTCGGCTTCCCGCAGACGCGGTAGCGTCCGCCGGCGTGCCGGAACCGCCACACCACAGGCCGCTCGACGCCCAGCTCATCCCGCGCTTCGCCGGGATCCGGACGTTCATGCGCGCGCCTCATACGACGGATCTGGTCGGTGTCGACGCCGCGGTCTACGGGATCCCGTTCGACACGGCCACGAGCTACCGGACGGGCGCGCGCTTCGGCCCCGAGGCGATCCGCTCGGCGTCTGCGCTGCTGCGGCCCTACAACCCCGCGCTCGAGGTCGACGTGGTCGAGGCGCTGTCGATCATCGATTACGGCGACCTGTCCGTCTCGCCGGGCGACACCGAGCGCACGTACGCGCAGGTGGAGGAGGCACTCGCGCCGCTCGTCGACGCCGGCGTCTTCCCACTCGCTCTCGGCGGCGACCACTCGGTCACGCTGGCCGAGCTGCGTGTCCTGGCTCACCGTCACGGTCCGCTCGCTCTGGTCCAGCTCGATGCGCACGGCGACACGTGGGACGAGTACTTCGGCCAGCGCTTCTTCCACGGCACGACGTTCAAGCGGGCGATCGAGGAGAACCTGATCGAGCCGTCGGCGTCGGTCCAGGCCGGACTGCGGGGCTCGCTCTACGGCGCCGCGGATCTCGAGTCGGCCCGTGCGCTCGGCATCGCCGTCCACTCGTGCGACGCGCTGCGCACCCTCGGGCCGGGTGGCTACGCGAGCCTGGTGCGGAGTCGTGTCGGCACGCGCCCGGTCTTCCTCTCCTTCGACGTCGACGTGCTCGACCCGGCCTTCGCGCCCGGGACGGGCACGCCGGAAGTCGGCGGCCTCTCGACGGCGGAGGCGCTCTCCGTCCTGCGCGCCCTGCGCGGGATCGAGATCGCCGGCGCCGACGTCGTCGAGGTTTCACCGCCGTACGACGGCCCCGGACAGCAGACGGCGCTCGCCGCCGCGAACGTCGCCTACGAGCTGCTGTGCCTGCGCGCCCTGTCTCAGGGGTAGCGGAACCGAAGCGTCAGGACGCTGCGCCGTCCCCACGGATCGAGGGCCACGAAGCGAGCCCTGTACGAGCCCGGCCGCCAGCGCCGGGAATTGAGCCGGAGCTGCACCACGACCGTGCCGGGCCGAGAAAGGTAGGCCTGCGCAAGGAGGAACGCGCCCGGCCGGAGGCGCGCGCCGAGGCGGCTGCCCTTGCCGAGGATCGGGACGGGCTTTCCGCCCAGGCCGATCACCGAGGCGGACATCCGGGCCTGCGAGTGCAGGGAGAGCCGTGTCTGCAGGAGGATGCTGTGATCGGAACGATGCGGGAGGACCTCGAGCGGAATCTGGGTCTTGAGCGCCGGCCCGTTCGGCGACGTGTAGGTGGGATCGCCCCAGGCGCCGCGTCTGAACAGCGCCAGCTCGAGCGGCGTCCGCGTCAACACGTGTGTCAGGTTGCTCGAGTCGACGTACCAGCCGACGACCGTTCCCGGCGGAAGCTGCGGCGGCTGGAGCGGCGGCACGGGGTGGTAGACCTTGCCGTCGGTGGAGTAGCCGAGCGCCGTCCTGCCCGGCTGCGGTTGCGCGTACTTGAGGTCGAGCGGCCACCTGAAGCCCTTCGACCCCAACCCGGGCACGGTCAGGGACACTCCGCTGCCCCCCACGGTGAGGGCGCCGTCGAACGGGGCGAGCGAGACGATCCGCCCCACGGGCACCGCGCCGGGCTGCCAGGTGACGGTGGCCCGCCCGTCGTCGGTCTGGAGATTTCCCGCGATGCCGCGGCGCACCGTCTGCGTCCCGATCGAGACGGACGGCAGCGGCGCCGCCACGACGATGCCGGTCGTCGCCGCGGTCGCGGAAGCGGAGCCACCGGCGCCGGTCGCCGTCACGACGAGCGAGAGGGCGGAGCCGATGTCGTCGGGCGTAAGCGTGTAGTGCGACTGCGTCGCATGCGGGATCGCGACGCAGGAGGATCCGCCGGCGTTGCAGCGGCGCCAGCGGTATGCGTATTTCTTCGGCGAGCCGGTCCAGGTCCCGACGGAGCTCGTCAGCATCTGTCCGGCCTGCTCCGTGCCGAGGATCTGCGGCGGCGCGACATTCGCCGGCTGCGCGCTGTTCGAGGTGCCCGCAGGGGAGACGGGGGCGGTCGGAGCCGTGGCGGCGCTTGCGCTCCCGGCGGCGGAGACCGCGGTCACGACCACCTTGAGCGAGTGCCCCACGTCGGCGCTCACGGGCCGGTACGACTCGGCGGCCGCGCCCGAGATCGCAGAGCAGCCGGCGCCGGCACCGTCGCAGCGAGTCCACTGGTACGAGAACCGGAGCGGCTTCCCGCCTTCCCAGGTGCCGGGCACGGCGGCGAGCAGCTCGCCCGCCTCGGCCGGCCCGACGATCGTCGGCGGGATCGAGAGGAGGGGAAGTCCGGTCGGGAACGGGTTGATGGCGGCGGAGACCGGGTTCGTGCCGTTCATCCGGTCCGCGTCGGAGCAGTGCGTGATTCCCGGAACGGACACGCAGTTGCTCCACTGCCAGAAGGCCCAGCCGTTCCCGTCCCAGTTCTGGGCCGGCACCAGCGGCTGGCTCGCGGTCGTCCAGTGCGCGACCCAGAGGTCTGTGCCGGCGGTGGCGGCCGCCGTCGAGTTGCCGAGGTGCAACTTCCAGAAGTTCGGGGAGGTGTAGAGGAACGGCTGGACGCCGGTGCGCGCATACACCTGTTCGAGCCACGCGAGGGTCCAGACGAGGAGCCTCTGGTTGCTGAGATTGCCCGTCGCTTCGAGGTCGAGCACCGGCGGCAGCTCGCCGGGCTGCGGCGCGGCGACGGCGAGGAAATGGTTGGCCTGGGCGATCGCACTCGCAGTTGCGGCTGCGTTGCCGGCGCCGCTCGGCCGGGCGAAGTGGTACGCCCCGAAGACGAGGCCGGCGGTCTCACTGCCGTTCCGGTTCGTCGTGTACTTCGCGTCCGTGTAGGTGGTGCCCTCGGTCGCCTTGCCGAACGCGAACCGGTAGCCGGCAGCCGCGACCTTCGCCCACCTGACGGTGCCGTTCCAGTTCGAGACGTCGAGGCCCTTCGCCCGGCCGGTCGCGCCAGAGGCAGAAGCGCTCGCCGACAGGAGCGCGGTTAGCGCAAAGGCGAGACCCGCGAGCAGCCTGAGGCGCCCACGCCGCAATCCGATGGGGGACCCCACGACTCGCATGAGGCTAGCGCAGGTTTCATTCGCCCGACGTAAAAGAAGCCCTGCTAGGAGGGCACTGCGGCGCCGCTCTCGAGCCGCTCGCCCCAGCGCGCGCGCGCGATGAAACGGCCGCTTCCAGGGGTTCCGAGAAGCTCGCCGTCCTCGACGAGGACGGAGCCGCGCAGGAGCACGAGCTCCGGCGCGCCGACCACCTCGGTGCCCTCGTAGAGGCTGTAGTCGCACCTCGAGTGGTGCGTCGACGCCGAGATCGTCTCCCGCCGCTCGGGGTCGAAGACGACGAGGTCGGCATCCGCCCCGACCGCGACCGTCCCCTTGCGCGGGTAGAGGCCGAACAGCTTCGCAGGCTGCGTCGCGAGGAGGTCGACCATCCGGTTGAGGCTGATCCGGCCGGCGCCGACGCCGAAGTGATGGATCATCTTCAGCCGGTCCTCGAGACCGGGGCCGCCGTTCGGGATCCTTGTGAAGTCGTCCTTGCCCAGCGTCTTCTGCCCGTCCCAGAGGAACGCGCAGTGGTCGGTCGAGATCGCGGAGAGCGCGTCGGTGCGCACCGCGTCCCACAGCACATCGTGGTTCGAGGGATCGCGGGCGGGCGGCGAGTAGACGTACTTCGCGCCCACGAAGTCCGGCAGCGCGAGATCGTCCATCGACCGGAAGAAGTACTGCGTGCACGTCTCCCCCCAGACGTTCCAGCCCTGCTCGCGCGCGCGCCGGATCGGCTCGACTGCCTCGCGGCACGTGACGTGGACGACGTAGAGCGGGCTGCCGGCGATCCGCGCGAGCTGGATGGCACGGTTCGTCGCCTCGCCTTCGAGCTCCGGCGGCCGTGTGAGCGCGTGGTGGATCGGAGCCGTGTCACCGCGCACGAGGGCCTCGCGCACGAGGACGTCGATCGCGTCGCCGTTCTCGGCATGCACCATCACGAGCGCCCCGCTCGCCGCGGCGACCTCCATAGCGCGGAAGAGCGTCTCGTCGTCGACCTGCAGGACGTTCTTGTAGGCCATGAAGAGCTTGTACGAGGTGATGCCCTGCTCGGGCAGGGCGGCGAGCTCCTCGAGCCGCTCCGCATCGGCAAGGTCGGTGATCGCGATATGGAAGCTGTAGTCGATCAGCGACTTGCCGTTCGCCTTCGCGTGCCACGTCTCGAGCGCCTGCGCGAAGGTCTGTCCCTTTCCCTGGATGCAGAAGTCCACGTGGCAGGTGGTGCCACCGCAGGCGGCCGACCCCTGGCCCGACTCGAAGTCGTCGATCGTGACCGTGCCGCCGAACGGCATGTCGAGGTGCGTGTGCGGGTCGATACAGCCCGGCAGGACGTACTTGCCGCTCGCGTCGAGCACCCGCTCCGCCGCGACGTCGAGGTCGGCGCCGATGAGCGCGACGCGCTCGCCCTCGACGAGGACGTCAGCGACGTAGTCGTCGGCCGCCGTGACGATGCGTCCGCCGCGGATCAGGATCGACATCGTCTGCGAGTTTAAGCTCGTCCGGTGAGTCTGTCACCGGAACGGACCGTCTCCGAGCTCCGCGAGCTGCGGGAGCTGACGGGCGACGAGAACGGGGCACAGCGCGTCGCGTGGACGGAGACGTGGGAGCGGGGGCGGGCCTGGCTGCGCGAGAAGCTCGCTCCGACCGGCGCCGGGCACGAGATCGACGAGGCAGGCAACCAGTGGTTCACACTGCCGGGGGAGTCGGAGCGTGCGCTGCTCATCGGCGGCCACATGGACTCGGTGCCGAACGGCGGCTGGCTCGACGGCTGTCTCGACGTCGTTGCGGGCGTCGAGGTGCTGCGGCGGATCGCGGAGGAGGGAAGGCCGCCGCTGACCATACGGCTCGTCGACTGGGCGGACGAGGAGGGCGCCCGCTTCGGCCGCTCGCTCTTCGGCTCTTCCGCGGCCGCCGGCTCGATGGCCGACCAGGACGAGTTGCGCGAGCACCGCGACGCCGACGGGATCGCGCTTCCGGACGCGCTCGCCGAGCACGGCGTCGAGCTCGACCGCGCGCTCGAAGCGCGGCGGCAGCTCGCCGGCGCGGCGGCGTATCTCGAGCTGCACATCGAGCAGGGACCGGTGCTGGAGTCGCTCGACCTGCCGCTTGGCGTCGTCCTCGGCACCTTCGGCGTCGAGCGCCACCTCGTTACGTGGCGTGGCCAGGCCGCGCACGCCGGCTCGACGCCGATGGACCAGCGCCGCGACGCGCTCGCGGGCGCGGCGAAGCTGGCCCTCGAGATCCGGCCGATCGCGGCGGAGGTCGGGGGCGGCGCGGTTTGCACGTCCGGCGGCGTCGTCTGCCGGCCGGGAATCGTCACCTCCGTCGTCGAGACGGCCGAGCAGCTCCTCGACCAGCGCCACCTCGACGCCACGAAGCTCGCGCGGCTGCTCGAGCTTGCCCGCGCCGCGAGCGAGCGGTTCGCCCGCGACGAGGACGTCGAGGTCGAGTGGGAGCGGATCTGGAGCATCGAGCCGATCCCGTTCGACGACCGTCTGATCGAGCTCGCCGACGAGTCGGTGCGGGACGTCGCCGGGGTGTCGCACCGGCTGCCGTCGGGCCCGCTCCACGACGCTGCCGAGGTGGCGCGGGCGGGAATCCCGACGGTGATGCTGTTCGTTCAGTCCCTCCGGGGGCTCTCCCACACGAAGCTCGAGGACACGAAGGAGGAGCATCTCGAGCTCGCGGTACGAGCGCTCGACAGGCTGACGACGAAGGCATTGGAGGCATTCGCATGAGCAGCACCGAGCCGCAGCACCTCTTCGGCCAGGAGCACATCCGCCGCTATCGCGAGACGGACGGCAAGGTGGGGCACCGGATCATCCCGGCTGGTTCAAGAACCTCTCGAAGACGCCGGAGGTCCGGGTCCAGATCAAGGGCGACCGCTTCCGTGCCCGCGCGCGCGTGGCGGAGGGCGAGGAGCGCGAGCGGCTGTGGGAGCTGATGAACGAGGTCTGGCCGCACTACGAGGAGTACGCGACGAGAACCGAGCGAGTGATCCCCGTCGTCGTGCTCGAGCGGATCTGACTCCGACGGCGCTGCGCCGCTTCTGCCTCGCGCAGCCGGGCGCGGGAGAGGAGTTCCCGTTCGGCCCGGAGACCTCCGTCTTCAAGGTGAGCGGGAAGATGTTCGCGCTCGCCCAGTTGAACCGGAAGCCGCTGAAGGTGAGCGTGAAGTGCGAGCCGGAGCTCGGCGAGCAGCTGCGTGGGACATACGGCGAGATCGAGCCCGGCTATCACCTGAACAAACGCCACTGGCTCACGGTCACCTGCGGTGGGGAGGCGACTGACACGCTGGTGCGCGAGCTGATCGCGGGCAGCTACGACCTGGTCGCCGGGACAATGCGGCGATAGGCTCGCGGCATGGACTTCGGCGTCACCGTCCTGCCCGATCCGCCGTTCTCACGCTGGCTCGAACTGATCCAGCTCGCCGAGCGGCACGGCTTCGGCTACGCGTGGACGTACGACTCCCACGTGCTCTGGCAGGAGTCGGTGCCGATGCTCGCGGTCGCCGCCCGCGAGACCTCGAAGATCCGGCTCGGCCACTTCGTGACGAACCCGGCAACGCGCGACCCGACGGTGCTCGCGAGCGCGTACGCGACGCTGCAGGACCTATCCGACGGGCGGATGGCGATGGGCATCGGGCGCGGCGACTCGGCCGTCCGCTACATCGGCCGCCAGCCGATGAAGGTCGCGGAGTTCGAGCGCTCGTGCGCGATGATGCGCGAGCTGATGAACGGCGGCGAGGTCGAGTGGAACGACAAGCAGCTCGCGCTCAAGTGGGTACGGCCGGAGCTGCCGCGCATCCCGATGTGGATCGCAGGCTACGGGCCGAGGGCGCTGGCAGTCGCGGGCCGCGTCGCCGACGGCGTGATCATCCAGCTCGCCGACCCGGAGATCATCCAGTGGATCATGGAGACGGCGCGGCGCGCCGCCGAGGAGGCGGGCCGCGATCCGGCGCAGCTCAAGTGCATCGTCGGGGCACCGGCCCATATCTCGGCCGACCTCGCCGACGCACGCGAGCAGGTGCGGTGGTTCCCGGCCATGGTCTCGAACCACGTCATGGACCTCATCGACCGCTACGGCGCTGACGGCAGTGCCGTCCCCAAGGCACTCACCGATTACGTCCAGGCGCGCAAGTTCTACGACTACGACGAGCACTCACGCGTCGGCGCGAAGCACGGCGAGTTCGTGACCGACGAGATCTGCGACCGCTTCTGCGTCCTCGGGACGGCGGAACAGGCGAAGGCGAAGCTGCAGGAGCTCGCGGCGGTCGGCGTCGACCAGTTCAACATCTACCTCATGACCCACGGGCAGGAGGAGACGTTGCAGGCGTTCGGCGACGAGATCATCCCCGAGCTCGCCGCCGCCGCCCCGGCGTAGCGCGCGGAAGGCGCCGATACGATGACCGCCGCGCGGCGCCTTGGCCGAGTGGTTAGGCATGGGTCTGCAAAACCCAGTACACCGGTTCGACTCCGGTAGGCGCCTCTCCCGTGGTTGAGCTGAAACCCGCTTGCGGCAGCGGCTCTCTGAGCTTGTCGGGGGATCGCGCTTGCTGGATCCATGGAAGGAAGCGGCCCGCGCGATCAGGCGGGCCGCTTCGTCTTCCGTCAGGGGATGCCGGTGGTCCGACACCCTCGCTTTATCGACGCCCTAGCGGGCGATGACCTGGAACGCGGTCATGTTCGTGGTGCTGAGCGCCGTCAGCAGACCGCTGCTCGTCATGTTCTTGAGGGCGCGGAACTTGACGATGCCGCGGGCGCCGTTGCTGATCGTGGTGGCGCCGTTGAGCGTCGTCGCCGTATCCGCGGAGACCCCGAAAGTGACATCCGTGTTCCTCAGAGCACGGCCGTGATAGTTCGAGTGGGTGACGTGGATCGTGATCGACCCGGCAGCCGTGCTCGAGGCGGCCGTGTAGTTCCAGAGCGTCCCCTTGAGCACGTACATCACCGTCGGCGCCGCCTTGCTTCGGCTCGTATGCGTGCTCGGCTTCGCAGCGAGCGCCGCCCCCGGAATCGCCAGTGCCAAGATCAACAGCGCGAGTGTCTTTCTGCCCATTAGCTCGTCTCCTTTCGTCTTTCGTCGCCCGTCCGCCTAAGTCCCGGTCGGTCTTCGGTGCCGGGTCGGGCGGTTGCCAACGCGTTTCTTGCCCGGCAGACGTTGGGAGCTCACGCGATCGCTGTAAAGCCTGTGCAAAGCGTGTCCGAACATTCGTTCGTGACCTCGCCCATGTTTGCGAAAACGCGTATCAGTCGTCCTCGCCGGACGTGTCTGTATCGGGGTCGAGCCGGTCGGCGCGCGCTCCGACCTCGGCCGCCACATTGCGCGCCTCGCGCGCCTGCTGCTGTTGCTCGTGCGCGACCCGTTCGCGCTCCTCGGCCTGCTGAGTCCGCGTATCGGCTTCCTGCCGAAGCTCGTGCGCCTGCTCCCGCCGCTGCGCTCTCTCGCGGCCACGCAACATCCCGAAAGCGGCCAACGCGAGAACGACCAGCACGCCAATCGCAATCACGATCCATACCCAAGTTGCCATTTGCGGCTTCCTTCCGTTTGGCGGCTACCGACCGGCAGCCGTTTCACTGGCAAACGGCGGACGCTGCGGTTCGGTTCCGGTAAGTGCAGCTAGCGGACCCCGCGCTTTGTCTCCCGCGCGCTTCGGTTTAGGATCGCCCTCGGGGTAGGTGACGACCGAGGAGGTTCGATGGCCGGTTTGGAAGTACGGAACTTCAGTGCGCCCGACGAGACGCGGGCGCCCGACAAGACGAAGGTGGACATCGTCCGGATGGGCGGGACGACCGCGGCCCGCATGTCCATGGAGCCGGGCTGGAGATGGTCGGACTGCATCAAGCCGGCCGTCGGCGGCGACAGCTGCCAGGTGCATCACGTCGGCGTCATCCAGTCGGGCACGTTGCACGTCTCCCACGAAGACGGCACGGAGCAGGACATCGGCCCCGGACACGCATACGTGATCGAGCCGGGTCACGATGCGTGGGTCGTCGGCGACGAGCCCGTGATCGGGTACGAGTTCGACTCGTCGGCGGCCGAGGAGTACGCGAAGGGCCCGTAGGCGCTCGCGCTCGCGGCCGCGAAAGGGGTGGGTCAGGAAGGGCACGTCCCCGGTGCGTACTCGCCCCTTCGCAGCCGGGCGTCAGTGGCTAGACAACGCGCCCTACGTCGATTGCGCAGCGACTTCCTGACCTCTCTACTAAGGAGATAGGCGGGGCGCTGGCGCGCGGCGTCACCTGGACGGCCGGGATGCCTTAGTACGTCTGGGGCGGTTGCGGCCCCGTCCCTCGATCGAGCCACGACGGTTGGCGCCGATGAACCAACCCTCCGGCCGGTGTCGCGGCGGAGTGGGTCGCTCAGGATGTCCTGTACAGACGGGTTACCGAGTTCGTGCACACCGCCCCACAGGCGCAACACGACCGGCCCATACCTAGACACTGCGGCGTCAGGCGGACTCGATCGCGAGTCCGCCTCCGCGTGCGAGATCCTCGGGAGCTACCCTCCGCCGCATGCGGCGGATCGTCGTCCTGGCTGCGCTTGTGGCGGGACTCTGCGCCTGCGGCGCCTCTGCGGCATCGATCAAGCCGCAGCGGATCGTGTTCGGCGTCGGTGGCGGAAACATGGTCCCGTGGCAGGTCACGATCGAGCCGACCGGCCGCGTTCGCGCGAGCGGCGTGATGCAACCGAAGCGCCGGCGGCTCTCGCGGGCCAAGGTCGTGTCGCTCTCGCGCCTCGTCCGCGCGAGCTTCGCCGGCGGTCTGAGGAGCCGCCTGTGCGCCGGCGCGAACCCGGACTTCGGCTCGGACTTCATTCGCGCCTACGGACGCGCGGTGACGGTGCACGGTAGCTGCGAGCCGCGTTTCCACCGGCTCTGGAACACGCTCGCCCAGGCGGTCGGCCTCCGTTTCGGCTAGGTCAGGCGATCTTGATCGCGACGTGCTTGAGCTGCGTGTACTCCTCCATCGAGTAGATGGACATGTCCTTGCCGTAGCCGGACTGCTTGTAGCCGCCGTGCGGCAGCTCGGACGAGATCGGCAGCAGGTGATCGTTGACCCAGACGGCGCCGAACTGGAGCTTCCGCGCGGCGTTCATCGCCCGCCCGACGTCGCGCGTCCAGACCGACGCGGCGAGGCCGTAGGGGACGTCGTTCGCCCAGCGGATCGCCTCGTCGTCGTCCGCGAACTTCTGCACGGTCACCACGGGGCCGAACACCTCGCGCTGGACGATCTCGTCGTCCTGCTTCACGTCGGTGACGATCGTCGGCTGCACGAAGAACCCGCGGTCGCCGTTCGTCCCTCCGCCGGTCAGGATGGTCGCGCCCTTCGCTCGCTCGAGGAAGCCGAGGATGCGCTCCTGCTGGTCGTGTGAGATGACGGAGCCCATCTCGGTCTCGTCATTGAGCGGATCCCCGACCTTGAGCGACTCGACGGCGGGAACGAGCTCCTCGAGCAGCTGGTCGTAGATCCGCGGCCCGGCGATGACGCGCGATCCGGCGGTGCAGTCCTGGCCGGAGTTCCAGTAGCCCGCGAGCCGGATGCCCTCGGCGACCGCCTTCGGGTCGGCGTCGTCGAAGATCACCATCGGCGCCTTGCCGCCGAGCTCGAGGTGGACGCGCTTGAGCGTGTCTGCCGCCGTGCGGGCGATCGTCTTGCCGGTCTCGACGTCGCCCGTGAGGGAGACCATCCCGATGGCCGGATGCTCGACGAGCCGCTGACCGACCGGGACGCCGTCGCCGGTCACGACCTGGAGGACACCAGGCGGGATGACCTCCTGGGCGAACTGCACGAAGCGGAGGAGAGAGAGCGGTGTCTGCTCCGACGGCTTCAGGATCTGGAGGTTGCCCGCCGCGAGTGCCGGCCCCAGCTTCCAGACCGCCATCATGAGCGGGTAGTTCCAGGGGCAGATGCCGCCGACAATCCCGATCGGCTCGCGCCGGATCATCGACGTATAGCCCTCGATGTACTCGCCGGCCGACTTGCCCTCGAGGTTGCGGGCGGCGCCGGCGAAGAAGCGGAGGTTGTCGGCCGAGAACGGCATCTCGTCGCGGGAGGCCATCAGCGGCTTGCCGACGTTCGTGGACTCGAGTTGCGCGAGCTCCTCGGCGTGCTCGTCCATCACGTCCGCGAGCTTGAGGAGAAGCTCCGAGCGCTCCTTCGGCGTCTTCTCGAGCCACTCGGGGAGCGCGGCCTGCGCCGCCTCGACGGCCCGGTCGACGTCCTCCGCGCCGCAGCGCGGCACCTCGGCGATCGTCTCGCCGGTCGCCGGCGCGATCACCTCCATCGTCTCGCCGGAGGCCGCGTCGGCGAGCTCTCCGCCGATCAGGATCTTGTATTGCGTTGCAGTTGTGCTCATGGTTCCCTCCTTGCTCAGACCGCGGGTACTTCTGCCGCCTCTACCGCTGCCGTCACCTCTGCCGCCCCGCGACGGATCAAACCAGTGTCGCGCATCACGCGTTGCGCGAGTGCGACCGGGATGACGGTAACGACGATGACGAAGAAGGCTACGACGTTGACGACCGGCAGCTGTTGGCCGCGCTCGATGTTGTCGAGGATCCAGATCGGCAGAGTCTCCTGCGCGCCGGCCGTGAATACCGTCACGATCACCTCGTCGAACGACAGCGCAAACGCCAGCAGCCCACCCGCGACGAGCGCGGTCGAAAGCACCGGCCAGAGGACGAACCGAAATGTCTGCCAGCCGTCCGCGCCGAGATCCTGCGACGCCTCGACCAACGACGGCGACGAGCGCCGTAGCCGCGCGACCACGTTGTTGTAGACGAGCACGACGCAGAACGTCGCGTGACCGATCACGATCGTCCAGATCGAGGGCGTGAGGCCCACGAAGGTGAACGTCGAGCTCAGAGCGATGCCGGTGAGGATTCCGGGCAGCGCCAGGGGGAGGACGAGCAGGAACGAAACGGCCTCCCGCCCGAAGAACTGGAAGCGGGCCACCGCTGCGGCGGCCATCGTCCCGAGGACGAGGGCAATCCCGGTCGCGACGAGGGCGACCTTGACCGACAGCCGGAACGCGCTGCTGACATCCGGGTCGTGCCAGGCGACGCTGAACCAGTGGAGCGTCCAGCTCGTGATCGGCCAGCCCTGGATCGTTGAGCTGTTGAACGCGTAAAGGGCGATCACGACGAGTGGAATCCAGAGGAACGCGATCACCAGCGCCGACGCCACGGCGAACGAGATGCGAGCGCCGCGCCCGGTCATAGGGCCTCGAAGGCGCCCAGGCGCCTTGCAAGCAGCAGATAGACGCCGACGATCGCCATCGGGATCGTTGCGAACGCGGCGGCGAACGGGGCGTTCGCCTCCTGCATGTAGTTGTAGACGGTGTTGCCGATGAACTGCGAGCCCGTACCGCCGACGAGCAGCGGCGTGATGTAGTCGCCGAGCGTCAGCGCAAACGTGAAGATCGAGCCGGCCACCAGGCCTGGCAACGCCAGCGGCAGGATCACCGAGCGAAACGTTCGCCAGCCGCGTGCGCCGAGGTCGGCCGACGCCTCCAGGTACGAGTCGGGGATCCGCTCGAGCGCCGCGTAGACGGGCAACACCATGAACGGCAGCCACACGTACGTGAACACGATCCAGATCGCCGTATTCGTGTAGGCGAGGTTCTGGTCCGGCAACCCGAGCTTGTTCAAGCCCCAGTTGATCGCCCCGTCGTGCGCGAGGATCGTCTGCCACGCGTAGATACGGACGAGATAACTCGACCAGAGGGGGAGCAGCACCATCACGAAGAGGACGGCGCGTGTGTGCTTACCCGCCAGTCGCGCCATGAAGTAGGCGAGCGGGAAGGCGAGGACTGCGTCCGTCACCGTTACCGCTGCCGCGATCCCCACCGTGCGCCCCGCAATGTCGAGATAGGGCTGGTTCGTGTCGAAGATCTGCCGGTAGTTCGCGAGGGTCCAGGTGTGCTCGACCGACGCCGTGAACGAGCTCACGGTCCAGAACGAGGAAACGAAAAGAACTGCGAGCGCGCCGAGGTAGACGATCCCGAACGCCGCAAGCGGCAGGGCGAGGAGCCCTAGCGCTCGTAGCCAGGGCCGCCGCCAGAGAAACCCCGAGAACCGGAGGCGGGCCCGCCGTCCGGGCGGGCCCGCCCCGAATGCGCTCGCATCAACTGCCAAGCGTCACCCGGTTATTTTCGTCCACGCCTGTACCCAGGCGTTGTAGTCCATGCAGTCGTTGCTCTTCTGCCAGCCGCACTGCGGGACCGGCGTCTTCCAGAACTTGATCTTGTTGTAGTAGGAGACCGGCTCGTTCAGGTGGTAGGCCGCGCACGAGCCCTTCTGCATCTTGTCCATGTACGGGCACGCGAGCGGGTTGACCGGCGTCTCGCCGAAGACGAGCGCCTGCTCCGCCTCGACCTTCGGCGTCGTCACGTACTGCATCCACTTGTATGCGCAGTTCGGATGCGGAGCCTTTGCGGCGAGCATCCACGTGTCGGCCCAGCCGGTGGTCGGCAGCGGCACGATCTCCTTGACCGGCTGCTTGTCACCCTGCAGCTGCAGCGTCTGGTACGGCCAGCCGGCGCCCATCCACACATCGCCGTTCTTGAACGACGTGATCTCGTCGGTGGCGTAGTTCCAGTAGCGCTTGAGCAGCGGCTTCTGGTTGAGGAGGAGGTTGGTGGCCGCCGTCAGCTGGTCCTTCGTCAGCTCGTACGAGTCCTTGATCCCGAGGCTCGGCTTCGTCTGCATGAGGTACAGCGCCGCGTCCGCGATCTGGATCGGATTGTTCGGCACCGTGAGCTTGCTCTTGTATTGCGGGCCGTAGATCGCGCTCCAGCCCGTCGGCGCCGGGCTCACCTTCTGCGTGTTGTAGATGAGCGTGTTCGGTCCCCACTGCACCGAGACGCCGTAGTGCTTGCCGTCCACCGTGTTGTGCGGCGGCGACTTGAACGGCGGCAGGAAGTCCTTCCAGCTCGGGATCTGGTGGATGTCGATTGGCTGGACGTCGCGCGCGTCGATGAGGCGAAGGCTCGCGTCGCCCGAGGCCGAGACGAGGTCGTACTGGCCGCCTCCGCCGCCCCCGTTCGCGTGCATAAGCGAGAACATCTGGTTCGAGGTACCGGCGTCCTTGCGGTGGATGATGCAGCCCGTCTTCTGCTCGAACGGCTGCGCGAAGCTCTTGTACGTGTAGTACGGCCATTCGATCACGTTGAGCGAGCCCTCTCCCTTGCCGATCGTCGTCGTGCCGCCGCCACCGCTGGTGCTGCCGCCACCGCCGCCACCACCGCAGCCGCTCGCCACGAGTGCGAGCGCCGCTGTGACAGCCGCCACGGCTACGACCGTCACGCGCGACCTCTTGGGAATCCTTCTCACGTGCCCTCCTTCTTGATCTCGTACGTATGCTCCGGCCGCCACGAGAGGCGGACCCGCTTGCCTTGCTCCGAGAGCGCCTCCTGCGAGGACGTCTCGAGGTTCTGCCGGACGACGACGAGCTGGCCGCCGGCGTCGAGGTCGACGATGAAGCGTGTGACCATCCCGACGTAAACCACCTCGCGGATCGTTCCGGGCTCGCCTTCGCCCGCGCCGTCGGCGGCCATCCGGATCTTCTCCGGCCGGATCGTGATCCGCCTGCCGTCCCGTTCGAGGATGTTCGAGACCCCTACGAAGCCGGCGACGAACTCCGTCTGCGGATGCTCGTAGACCTCCGCCGGCGTGCCGAGCTGCTCGATCCGGCCCTCGTTGAACACGGCGAGCCGGTCGCTCATGGTCAGCGCCTCCTCCTGGTCGTGCGTGACGTAGACGAACGTGATGCCGAGGTCCTGCTGCAGCGCCTTGAGGAACATCTGCATCTCCTGGCGCAGCTTCAGGTCGAGGGCTCCGAGCGGCTCGTCGAGGAGCAGCACCGGCGGACGGTTCACGATCGCGCGCGCGAGCGCGACGCGCTGCCGCTGGCCGCCCGAGAGCTGGGCCGGCTTGCGGTCGGCGAGACCCGGCAGGCGCACCCGCTCGAGCACCTCGTCGATCCGCTCGCGGCGCTCTCGGCGCCCGATACCGCGCACCCGCAGCCCGTACTCGACGTTCTCCCCGACCGTCATGTGCGGGAAGAGCGCGTAGTCCTGGAAGACGGTGTTCACCGCGCGCTGAGCGGGGGCGACGCGGTTTACATCGACGCCCTGCAGTTCCACGCGCCCGGCGTCGGGGCGCTCGAAGCCGGCGATCACGCGCAGCGTCGTCGTCTTGCCGGAGCCCGACGGGCCGAGCATGGTGAAGAACTCGCCGGAGGCAATGTCGAGGTCGATCCCGGCGACGGCGACGACATCGCCGTAGACGCGGCGGATGCCGTTCAGGCGGACGGCGGGCGCGTCGGCGACCGGCTCGGTATCAGCCGCGCTCGGCGCCAGCGTCGCCAAGAGTCTCCTCCAGCAGGCCGAGCCCGCGCTCGAGCTCCTCGTCGCTCGCGGTCAGCGGCGGGAGGAGCCGGATGACGTTCCCGTCCAGGCCGCACGCGAGGAGGAGCAGTCCCTTCTCGAAGGCGGCTGCGGTCGTCGCCTTCGCCGCGTCGGGTGTCGGCTCACGCAGTTCGACCGCGAGCATCGGGCCGAGCCCGCGTACCTCGCCGACGAGCGGCTGCCGCGCTGCGATCTCCTCGAGCCGTGTGCGCAGGAGCGAGCCCACCTGCTCGGCGCGGTCAGCGAAGCCGGGCGCGGTCAGCTCGTCGAGCACCGCGAGCGCGGCCGCACAGGCGACGGGATTGCCGCCGAACGTCCCGCCGAGCCCGCCGATGTGGACGGCGTCCATGAGCTCCGCTCGGCCGGTCACCGCGGCGAGCGGCAGGCCGCCGCCGAGCGTCTTCCCGGAGACGAGCAGATCGGGCTCGACGCCCAGCTGCTCGATCGCCCACATCGTGCCGGTGCGCCCGCAGCCCGACTGCACCTCGTCGTCGACGTACACGATCCCGTGCTCGTCGCAGATGTGGCGCAGCGCCCGGACGAACTCCGGCGGCATCGGGATGAATCCGCCCTCGCCCTGCACCGGTTCTAGCACGATGCACGCGACCGACTTCGGGTCGACGTCCTGCTTGAAGAGGAGCTCGAGGCTCGCGAGCGCATCCTCGGTCGTGACGCCGCGGAACGGGTACGGCGCGGCCGAACGGTAGACGTCCGGCGCGAGGGGCCCGAAGCCCTGCTTGTAGACGAGCTTCGCCGTCATCGCCATCGTCAGGCTCGTGCGTCCGTGGAAGGCGCGGTCGACGACGACGACGGCGGGCCGTCCGGTCGCGGCGCGCGCGACCTTGACCGCGTTCTCGATCGCCTCGGCGCCGGAGTTGACGAGGATCGACTTCGTCTGCGCGTCTCCGGGCCAGAGCTCGTCGAGCCGTCGGCAGAGCTCGACGTACGGCTCGTACGTCCCGACCATGAAGCACTGGTGGAGGTAGCGGTCGACCTGCTTGTGGATCGCTGCCACGACGGCCGACGGACCGTGCCCGAGGTTTTGGCACGCGATCCCGCCCGCGAAGTCGAGGAACTCGCGGCCGTCGACATCCCAGACGCGAGCTCCCTCCGCGCGCGCGACGACGAGGGAGGGCGTCGAGACGCCGCGGGCGACGTAGCGTTCACGCGCCGCGAGGACCTTCTCGGCGGCGCTTGCGCGTTCCTCGACGGACATCGGCGCCCGGATTATCTCCTGCGCGATGCGACTGGTTCAAGCGGAAGCGCCTCGCAATGGGAGGCAGCCGCCGGTCCTGCTTGCGGAATGCGCGACGGAGGCTACGACCAGACGGTCTCGAACGTGCCGAAGCGAAGCTCGCTGTCGTAATGGAAGCGGGTGGCGTCGACACGCTCCATGTACTCGTCCTGCCGCTCCGCGGCGAAGGCGTTGTAGTCGTCGGCGGACTCCCAGCGGTCGATCACGAGGTACCGGCCCGGCGCTTCGACGTCGCGCAGGAGCTCGGTGCCGATGAAGCCGCGGCTCTGGCGGAAGAACTCGGCCCATTCGCCGTCCGGCCCGTAGACGCGCTCGAACTCCGCCGCGTCGTGCACCTCGTAGCTGAAAACGAGTGCGATCACGCGGGTGAGGATAAGGTCCCGGCCGTGAGTGCCGAGGCCGTTCCCGCGGAGCCCGAGTCGCGGGCCGAATACGCCGGCGTGCTGCGCTTCTACCACCTGGCCAAGCATCAGGAGTGGCAGGTGGACGAGGTGCCGTGGGGCGAGATCCCGTTCGTGCCCGAGGGGAAGGGGACGCCCGAGCGGCAGGCGCGGCGGCGGGACATCTGGCGCTCGGTGATCATGCAGCAGCTCCAGGCCGACGTCTTCGCGTGCGAGATGGCGTCGCAGCTGCTCGCCGCGGCGCCAGATCCGGAGGCGCGCCTCTACTACTCGACGATGGTGCAGGACGAGGCGCGCCACACCGAGGCGTGGTTGCGGCTGATCGGCCAGGTCGGCGGGGAAGGCGAGCGCGACCCGTACCTCGACGAGTTGGCGCACATGTTCCTCGAGGTCGATCTGCTCGAGGAGAAGGTCTTCCTCATGCAGGTCTTCTTCGAGCGGCTGATCATCCCGCGGTTCCGCCTGATCGCGCGCTCGTCGCGCGGGACGGTGCTCGAGGATCTCTGCAATCGGCTCGCGGTCGACGACGGCATCCACCACGGCGCCGGGATGGCGTACGAGCGCGTCCTGCTCGAGTCGGCGGGCAAGAAGGTGAAGCAGCGGCTCGTGGATGCGGCGAACACGATGCTGCCGATTTTTGCGAAGCACGTCCTCTGGCGGCCGAAGGCGCGCGAGATGATCGGGCACCTGATGGAGGCGCGCGACCGGGAGCGGCTGCGCGAGGAGCTGAACCACGGTGTCCGGCTCGCGAACTCCCTCGGCCTGGACGTCTCGGACGTCCGCATGCCTGCCGGCTGATCCTCGAGTGGAGGAGAGCCGGGAGCGGGAGGCCCCCGGCTCACTCTCGAGTGCTCGTTAGCTGCGGATCGTGTTGCTTCGACCTGCGAGGTAGCAGGAGCCGACCTGTTTCTGCCCGAGGACGACACGCACGCGCAGGTTCGCCCTGAGAGCCGAGCGGAACTTGGCCGAGGTGATCACCGTAGGAGCAACCCCGGTGTTGTTCGCCAGCAGAAGCACGCGCTTGACGCTCACCCAGCGCTTGAGCGCGGGGCGGTAGCG
Source organism: Gaiellaceae bacterium (assembly GCA_036007185.1). Classification (GTDB taxonomy): domain Bacteria; phylum Actinomycetota; class Thermoleophilia; order Gaiellales; family Gaiellaceae; genus Palsa-739. Next base: position 18,848 of record DASYOZ010000023.1, read on the forward strand.
CTGGAAGGCGGCGACCTTGCCGGCGAAGCTCTCGGCCGCGAAGACACGCAGCGTGAACCGGTGGCGCGCAGCCTTGCCGAGCCGGAGGCGCGGCTGGACGTTGACGGTTGCCGCGCTGCTGGTGGAGTTACTTGACTTGACCGTGTAGGCCGTCTGCATCAACGGCGCTGCCTGGTAGCTGAATGCGCCGCCGGTCGTCGTCGTGACTTTCGCGAGCGGGGTTGACGACGACGCGCCACACTGCTGCGCGAGGATCTGCAGCGATTGCCCCACCTGGTTACTGGCGAGCGTGCCCGCCAAAGTGGCCTTGCGACCGAAGACGATCGCCTTCGGCGCAGCCGTGAGGCTGACTGCAGCAGCCTTCGCGACAGTAACCGTGCCGTGGAAATTCTTCCCCTTGTTCGTCGGATCGGAGAAGCTGAACTTTCCTGCGCTCGCGAAGGTGCAGGTCGCGCTCTGCGACGGCTGAAGGGTGAACGGAACCGCCCGGCCGCAGTTCATCCCGGTGGTCTGTTTGAAGCCGACCGTGTGCGCGACCGTGTCACTGTCGGTAAAGACGATGGCATCGCCAGCCGCGATCGAGACCGAGGTCGGCTGATAGCCGGTCTTCGTGATTTTCACCGTCTGTGACGCGGTCGCCGCCGGTTTCGCCCGGCCGGCAAGAGCGCCGGCCGCCGCAAGTGACGCGACGGCGACCAGTAGCAAGAGAAGCTTGCGCATTCGGACTCCCTCTGAATTCGTCTGCCTTGAAGCCATAGGCTCTCCCGAGTGCGTCACGGATCGCGCCGGTTGGGCGTAAAGATGCTGTAAATCCCCGAGAAGTCTTCAGGGAGGAGGACCAAGCACCGGCGACATGTCTGCTCCTGGTAGGTGCTAGGCTCGTTGAATCATCTGAGCGAGTACCGGATGCGCACGGTGCGCCTCCTCTGCCCGTTCGTGAGTAGCAGAGGAGGTGTTTCATCCATGGCAACTGGAACCGTGAAGTGGTTCAACGCTGACAAGGGGTATGGCTTCATCACTCCCGACGGCGGCGGCGAGGATCTGTTCGTTCATCACAGCGCGATCGTCGGTGAGGGCTACAAGACGCTCGCCGAGAACGCGAAGGTGGAGTTCGAGCCCGAGCAGGGTGCGAAGGGTCCGCAGGCGACGAACGTCACACTGGCGTCGGCCTGATTTGCCGGGTGGCAGCTGCGGCGGTCGGCGACCCGCAGCTGCCGCTCGACCTACAGAGAGGAGCACGCGTATGGCAGCCAGGAACCAGCAGACGCATGCCAAGCGCGCACGCGAGCTCGCCGTGAAGGAGAAGCGGGAGCGGAAGCGGGCCAAGAAGGCAGAACATGCTGCGCTACGGGCGGCCGGCATCGACCCGTTCGCGATCGACCCCGAAATCGGGATTTCCGACGACGCCGACGGCGTGGAGAACGAGAGCGAAGCCGAAGCGGTGCCCGAGGAAACTGCGTGAGCCCTGCTCCCAACACCGAGGGTGGCGTCCCTCGCCGCCGCGGCCAGGTGAACGTGCCGCCCGGTGGAGCGTCGCGCGAGGAGAATTGGAGCGGCGCGAACGACGCCAAGACGGAAAAGCTGCGGCGGAACAACCTGCAGCGGCGCGCTCGCGCCTGTGGGTTCGAGCTTCGGGAATCCGCGTACGGGTACGCCTTGATCGACACTACGCGCAAGCACGTCGACGGCCGGAACGACATGAGCCTCGACGAGGTCGACTCGCACCTCGGCGCGCAGCTGACCGCGACTGACTAGCGCATCCCGCCGCGCTCGAAATGGGCGCGGAAGAAGTTCTCGCTGCCGGCGGTGGCCATCGCGGCCGAGGCGCTGATCTCGAGGGCGAGCGCCGTCGCGGCCACGAGCTGCGCGAGCCGGTAGACCTTCCCCAGGCCGGCGCAGCCCATCACCTCGAGCCAGCGCGCCGGGTCCGGAAGTGCCGTCCCGCCGCCGACGGTGCCGACCTCGATGCCGGGGAAGCGGATCGAGACATGGAGGCCGCCGTCCTCCGTCCGCTGCTCGACGCCGTGCGCCATCGAGCTCGTCGCGACCAGCCCGAGATCCTGTCCGGTCGCCGCGAACACGGCCGCGATCGCCGAGGCCGGCGTGAACGCGACCGACTGCATCCCCGAGGCGACGGCGCCGTGTGTCCCGGCCCACGCAAGCTCCTCGAGGTCGTGAAGGCTCGTCCGCAGCACGCGCTCGATCGCGGCCTCGGTCAGCGTCGTCTCGGCGATAACCGTCTTTCCGTGACCCTGCTGGAAGTACTCGAAGGACGGCTTCTTGTCGCCGCCCATGTTTGCCTCGAGGATCGTGCGCTCGATCGGCACCGGCGCCTGCGGCAGGACATACGCCATGTTCAGCGCGTAGGCGTTGCGGGTCATCATGTTCGCGCCGAAGGCGTCGCCGGTGGTGAAGCGCCAGAGGACGTGGCACATCGGGCCTACGACGTGCGTCTTCGCCTCGCGCAGGACGGCGTGCCGCGACAGCTCCGGGTTGTCGGACTCGCGCAGGAACTCGCGCATCGCCGGCACCTGCTCCTCGACCCAGCGCGCCAGCCTGAGAGCGTCGCCCGAGCCCTTGCAGATAAAGCAAGATGCTCTGGTGAGTCTGTCGACGATCACATACGTTCGGCAGCCGCCAGACTCGGAGATCGCTTTCGCGCCGCGCTGCACCGAGGCCGTCAGGCCGCCCTCGGTATGTGCGAGCGGGACGACGACCTCCTCGTCGCCGCGCCCGGTCTCGACGACCGCGCCGTCCTCCGACAACTCGTACTCGCCGAGCGAGACCGCGAGCTGCGCGACGGAGACGGGGATCGAGACGAAGCCGGTCACCGACTCCGCCGCCTTCGCGTACGGCTCGACGTCCACCTCCGGCAGGCCGAGCGCCTGCTGCCGCGCGCGCACCGAATTGGGGTCGTTCTTGCGGGGCAGGCGTGGCATCGTGCGGAGCCTAGTGCAGCCGCCGCCAGAGCTTTCCTTCGACGACGGGGCCGACGCCGCCGACCCCGTCGTGCAGTCGTTCCTCGCGCGGATCCCCGCGGCGCGACGTCTCCACGCCGCGCGCGGGCTGACCGATGAGGAGTCGTGGCGAACGCTGCGCGACCTGCCGCGGCACGCTCGGCTCGACCGGCTGCTACACGGGACGCCCGGGCTGCGGAAGGAGTGGTGGGTCGAGCTCGCCTTCAGCGGCCGGATCTTCGAGCTCGGCCGGCTCCAGCTCGAGCCTCGGGACGGGTACCTCGCGATCCACATCCCCGAGGAGGGAGGGCCGCTCACGCCGGCCGCGGTCGACGCCTCGCTGGCGCGGGCCCGGGAGCTCTTCCCCGACCACGTCGAGGCACGCTGTGCCTCGTGGCTCCTCGACCCGCAGCTCGCCGACCTGCTGCCGTCCGGCTCCAACATCGTCGCCTTCCAGCGGCGCTTCGCACCGGTGGGCGAGACGCGTCTCGGAGACGCCGAGGTCCTGGAGTTCGTCTTCCACACGCTCGACCCCGATCTCGAGCGGCTGCCGCGCGCCACGACGCTCCAGCGCGCCGTTTCCGAGCACCTCCGAGGCGGCGGTCACCTCTACACGACCACCGGTACATTCGCCCTGTGACGGCGACGATCATCGACGGCAAGGCGCTCGGGGCACGGGTGCGCGAGGAGGTGGCCGCTTCCGTCGCCGAGCTCGGCCATGTCGGCCTCGCCACGGTCCTCGTCGGGGACGACCCCGCCTCGCACATCTACATCGACCTGAAGCAGAAGGCCGCGCAGCAGGCCGGTATGGAGGCGCGCGACCTCAAGCTGCCCGCCGACACGTCGGAGGAGGAGCTGCTCGCGACAATCGCCGAGGCCAATGCCGACGACAGCGTCGACGGCCTGCTCGTCCAGCTCCCGCTCCCGGATCACATCGACGAGAACCGGGTCATCGAGGCGATCGCGCCGGAGAAGGACGTCGACGGCATCCATCCCGTCAACGCGGGCCGGCTCCACCTCGGCCGGCCGTCGCTCGTCCCGGGCACGCCGCTCGGGATCATGCGGATGCTCGACGAGTACGAGATCCCGCTTGCGGGCGCGCGCGCCGTGGTCGTCGGCCGGTCGGCCATCGTCGGGAAGCCGATGGCGCACCTCCTCCTCCAACGCAACGCGACGGTGACGATCTGCCACTCGCGCACCCAGGACCTGCAACGCCACACGCTCGACGCCGACGTCCTCGTCGCCGCGGTCGGGCGCACACATCTCATCGGCGCCGACATGGTCAAGGCCGGCGCGACCGTAATCGACGTCGGGATGAACCGCGACGAGGACAGCCGCAAGGTGCTCGGCGACGTCGACCCCGGCGCAATGGAGCTCGCTGCCTACATGACGCCGGTGCCCGGCGGCGTCGGCCCGATGACGATCGCGATGGTGCTCCAAAACGCCGTTACTGCGGGGAGATTGCGCCGTAACCGCGCTATTGCACGCGCTGCAAACTGAGTTAGACTCCGGCCTGTTTCATCATCGGTCGGCGGCTCGGTGCCCGAGCCGTCGCGTGTTTGCAAGGAGGAAGGGCTTGGCTGAGGGCACCGTAAAGTGGTTCTCGAACGAGAAGGGCTACGGCTTCATCGAGCGCGAAGACGGCGACGACGTCTTCGTCCACTTCTCGGCGATCACGATGGACGGCTACAAGTCGCTGACCGAGGGCCAGCGCGTGTCGTTCGAAGTCGTGCAGGGCGACAAAGGCGCACAGGCAGCCAACGTCCAGGCCGCCTAGAGAACCCGTCGGACCTAAGGTTGAGAGGGCCCCGGCAGGGGCCCTCTTCTTTTTGGGAGGATCGAGCGAATGGCCATCGACCGCGATCAACTTCGTCACGTCGCCCGCCTGGCGCGGCTCGAGCTGCGCGAGGACGAGGTCGAGCGGCTCGAGTCGCAGCTCAACGACATCCTCGCGGCGGTGTCGAAGGTCTCCGAGCTCGACCTAGCGGACGTGCCGGCGACGTCGCATCCGCTCGACGTCGTCAACGTGTGGGAGGAGGACGAGCCGCGGCCGTGCCTGCCGGTCGAGGAAGCGCTGGCGAACGCGCCCCAACGCGAGGGCGACTTCTTCAGGGTGCCGCCGGGAGGCAACGCGTGATCGACACGCTCCGGCTGACGGCCGAGGAGGCGAAGCGGCTCCTCGACGCGGGCGAGATCTCGGGCGCCGAGCTCTTCGCCGCCTACCGCGCCGCCATCGGCGAGCGCGACGAGGAGCTCCACTGCTACCTCCATGTCTGTGACGATCCGGGCGGCGACGGCCTGCCGATCGCGGTCAAGGACGTGATCGGGACGAAGGAGATCCCGACGACGGCCGGCTCGAAGATCCTCGAGGGCTACGTCCCCGTCTACGACTCGACCGTCGTCGAGCGGCTCAAGGCGCACGGGCTACGCATCCTCGGCAAGACGAACACCGACGAGTTCGCGATGGGCTCCTCGACCGAGAACTCCGCCTACGGGCCGTCGCACAACCCCTGGGACCCCTCCCGCGTGCCGGGCGGCTCCGGCGGCGGCTCCGCCGCGGCCGTCAGCGCCGGCCTCGCCCCCTGGGCGCTCGGCTCCGACACCGGCGGCTCGATCAAGCAGCCGTCGGCGCTGTGCGGCAACGTCGGCCTCCGTCCGACGTACGGCACCGTCTCCCGCTACGGCATCGTCGCGCTCGCCTCGAGCCTCGACCAGGTGGGCCCGGTCGCGAAGACCGTCCGGGACTGCGCCTTCCTCTACTCCGTGATCGCAGGCCGCGACGAGTGCGACACGACGACCGTCGAGCTGCCGGAGCCGGTCGAGCTGCCGGAGGTCGCCGAGCTGCGCGGACTGCGGATCGGCGTGCCGAAGGAGCTGAACGACGCGGAGGGGATCGAGCCCGGCGTCGCGGCGGCCGTGCGGGAGGCGATCGCGAAGCTCGAGGAGCTCGGCGCCGAGGTGGGGGAGTGCTCCCTGCCGCTTTCCGTCGAGTACGGGATGGCCTGCTACTACCTGATCATGCCGGCCGAGGCGTCCTCCAACCTGGCGCGGTACGACGGCGTCCGTTACGGCTACCGCGCCGACGCAACCGAGCGGCTCGAGATGTACGAGCGCACGCGCAACGAGGGATTCGGC
>DASYOZ010000024.1:0-10269 GCA_036007185.1 Gaiellaceae bacterium
CAGGCCGAAATCCTGCGCATCAACACGAAGGTGCGGCCGCGGGCGCTCAAGATCGCGCTGCTCATCCCGCTGCTCGCGGCGCTGCTCGGCCTGCTAAACGGCTTTCGGATGACGCGGCTGCCGGACCCTGAGCCGTCCGCCGCAGCCGAGGGCATCCTCGGCGGCTGACGGCGGCCCTTTGCGAATCGGCCGAGCGAGCGTAACCTCGGTCGGGGCGGGCCTCGGTCGCGGCCCCCTTCTCCGGGGCCCGCCCCTCGAACACTTAGACGTACATCCCGGCCAACTTGTTCGGGAAAGATCCGAATTGCCCGTCCGCGAGTAGTAGTGGAGGCACCGACAGGGACGGTCACCAGTCCTCAGGCCGGCCGTCCCACTCCTCGCAGGGGGCGGCTGCCACGGCCATAGCGGTCGCCCCCACCTCCTCGAATCCCCGTCCGGTGCGGCGTGGGCGCGACTACACTGGGGCCATGCGCAGGGGTCGTCGGGCAGGCATCGCAGCGGGACTCGCGATCGTCGCTGTAGCCGCCGTCACCGCAGGCTGCGGCGGCGGGAGCAGCAACGCGCTCGCGCTCGACCCGGTCGCCGCTGCCGCGACGAAGACGCAACACGCAGGCACGGCGCGGATCCACTTCGCCCTCGCCTTCAGCAGCCCGCGCGTGCAAGGCGGCAAGCTGCTCCGGCTGCACGGCGCCGGTGCGATCGACGGCACGACGAGCAAGCTCACGATCGCGACGAGCTCACCGCTCCCGCAGGCCGGAATCCCGGCGGGGACGTCGGTGAAGGAGATCTCCGTCGAGCAGAACGGCGACTACGTCCTCTACCTGCAGCTCGGCGCCCTCGCGGCGCAGCTGCCAGGCGGCAAACACTGGATGAAGCTCGACGTTTCGAAGCTCGGCAAGTCGGCCGGCCTCGACCTTGGGAAGCTGCTGTCCGCGAGTCAGTTCCAGCCGAATGACCTCCTCTCGATGCTCGAGTCCGAGGGCGCGAAGATCACGACGGTCGGACCGGCGACGGTCGACGGCGTCGCGACGACGCGCTACCGCGTCACGATCGACACGGCCAAGGCGCTGCAGGCGAAGGGACTGACCAACCCGCTGCTCGGAGGCTTAGCCGCACAGGTGCCCACGGTTCCCGAGGACGTCTGGATCGGTAAGGACGGCCTCGTACGCCGGATCCGGGTCTCGTTGCACCTCGCGCAGCGCCGCCTGGGGATGACGATGGACCTCCACGACTACGGCACCCACGTCACGATCGCGGCACCGCCGAGCAGCGACGTGTACGACGCGACGCAGCTCGCTCAGCAGGGTTTCGGCACGACCTTCAACTAACTCGCGCCGGTCAGCTCGGCGACGAGCGGACTCGTGTCGAGCGGCTCGAAGCCGAGCCGCCGCGCGATGTCCTCGGTCGACGGCCGCGTGCCCTCGGCGAACAGCCCGCGCAGGAGCTCGCCCGTCTCGCGGCTCCGCCACCACCCGTCCCCCACCTCTCGCTGCAGATGCTCGTTGAGCTGGGCTGAGCGGATCCAGGCCCGCAGGTAGTCGGCGGAGTAGAAGCCGGCATCCATGTCCGCGAGGAAGGCGCGCCCGTCGTAGCGGAGGCCCGTCGCGCGGGTGAGCAGCGGTTCGTAGTCGCGCGGCGAGCCTCCCCGCTCCGCCGGGAATGCGTCCCAGAAACCGACCTCGAAGCGGAGCTTGGCCGCGTAGCGGCGGAAGAGGAAGGCTTCGAGGAAGCGCGTCGCCTCGGCGTTCTCCTCCCCCTCGGCCTCCGACAGCCCGAAGTGGAGTGCATGCCACCCCGGCTCGCGCGAGACCGCCTCGACGATGTAGGAGTAGATCTCGGTCAGCGCATGGTCGCGCGAGATCGCGCGGAACGTCCACGGCAGCCGCGGGTCGCAGCCCGCGTAGTGGAGCGCGTGCCCGGCCTCGTGGAGGAACGCGGCGTAATCCGAAAGGCCTCCCTGGGCGCGCGTGATCAAGTGGACGACGTCGGGCGGGTCGGCCGCGATCACGCAGGCGCGCGGGCTCTTCTGCGGCCGGTCATCGAGGTCGAGGCGGATGTTCGGGATCGCTCCGAGGTCGAACCCGAGCGCACGGACGGTCTCGACGCACACCTCGACCGAGCGCTCCTTCGGGTACGTCGCCTCGAGCGGCGAGAGGCGGCGCAGCCAACGGACGTGAGCGCTCGCCGGCACCTCGGCGCGCTCGGGCCCGAGCAAGCGGTCGAACCAGCGCTCGCGCAGCCGCTCGTACTCCGGCCCCGCCTCGTCCGCCGTCTGACGCAGCACGCCCTCGAGCTCGCGCAGCGAGATCTGCTTCTCCGCCTCGTTTCGAGCGACGGTGTCGGCCTCGCCCGCGAGCCCGGCTTCGAGGTCGTCGCGGGCGGCGAGCAGCTCGCGCCGCCGGTCGTTGAAGCTCGCATCGAGCTCCCGCACGAGCTCGCCGAGCTCTTCGCGCTTCGCGTAATCCGGGAGAACCGCGAGCTGCGCCTCGGCTGCGCGCAACGGCAGCTCGTCGCCCTCGAACGTGAGCCGCGCGGCGAGGAGCGCGTTCTCGAGCTCGTCCTCGCGCCCTGCCAGCTCCGCGTCGACGATTCCCCCCTCGCACGTCCTCCGCAGCCGGTAGAGCCGTTCCCGCTCTTCCGCCTCGGCGGCGCCGGCCTCGGCCGCGCGCAGCACATCGAGCTGCTCTTGCGTGAAGAGGTCCGCGTGCCGCGCGACGATCGCCGCCTGGTCGGACGTCTCCTTCTCGCCCACCCGCACCGCGCGTGACTCCTCCGCGGCTTCGGCGTAGTACGCCGCGTAGGCGTCCTCATACTCCTGCGGCACGCGAACGGCTGTCGCGCTCATCCGCGTGGCTGGAGCCCGGCCAGGCTCCGTACGGTGCTGAGGAGGTCGTGAAGCTCGAACGGCTTCGGCAGGACCGCGTCGGCGTCGGTGAGACCCTCGTCCGTGGCGTCGGCGGAGCCGGTGACGAGGAGAACCGGGATCGGCGGCCGCCGCGCATGGCACTCGGCAACGAGTGCGTCGCTCCGCTCGCCGTGCAGGTGGACGTCGAGGACGACGACGTCGACGTCTCCCGCCGCGAGCATCCCGCGCACCATTTCGAGCGAGTCCGCCTCGAGCACCTCGTGACCGTCGAGCTCGAGGTTGACCCGGCACAGAAACCGGATCGACGGCTCATCGTCGACGACGAGGATTCGAGCGGGCGCCGCGTGCCCCCCGGTATCCCCCATCGCGCCGAGTCTAGCGGCCGTCAGTAACCGCGGTCCGCGCCCGGTCGTTACCCCCTTGAAGTGGCAAAGGACTTCCCGCAGCCCGTTCACGGCGGGCGCGGCGTCCAAGGCGCCGATTCCGCCGGACTCCCTCTACCCACCCGGAGCTTCCGGCGCCGGTCGTGGCTCGCATTCCAACGCGCCCTCGACCCACTCGCGCCGACGAAGCCGCTGCCGCCTACCCGGCCGCCGCCTCGGCCGAACGTCCAGCGGCCTGCAGGCGGCTGAGCGTCGTCTCGCGACCGAGCAGCTCGATGCTCTCGAACAGCCCGGGCGAGATCTTCGAGCCGGTGACCGCGACCCGCACGGGCTGGAACGCCTGCCGCGGTTTCAGGCCAAGCCGATCGGCTGCCGCCCGCAGCGCCGTCTCGATCGCGGCCGCGTCGAACGGTTCGAGCGTGACGATCGCTTCCTCCGCCCCCACGAGCATCGCCGCGCCGCCGTCGAGCTCCGCCGGATCCGGCTCGACGTCGTGGAAGAGGAAGCCCGCAAAGTCCGGGAACTCCGACAGCTTCGCGATCTTCTCCTGCACGAGCGGGCAGGTGCGCGCGACCAGCTCGGCGTCCCAGTCGTAGCCGTTCTCGCCGAGCCAGAGGAGCAAGCGGTGCGCGTACTCCTCCGGCGAGAGCCCGCGGAGGTAGACGCCGTTCATCCAGTCGAGCTTCTGGTAGTCGAACTGGGACGGGCTCGAACTGACCCGCTCGAGCGAGAACCGCTCGATGAGCTCGTCCCGGCCCATCAGCGTCGTCTCGCCGTCGGGGGCCCAGCCGAGCAGGGCGAGGAAGTTGAGCATCGTCTCGGGGAGGTAGCCGGCGTCGCGGAACTCCTCCACGGCATCCGCGCCATGGCGCTTCGAGAGCTTCTTGCCGTCCATCCCGAAGATCATCGGGACGTGCGCGTAGACGGGGATCTCGGCGCCCACCGCGCGGATGATGTTGACCTGCTTCGGCGTGTTCGGGATGTGGTCGTCGCCGCGGATCACATGCGTGATCCCGTCCCAGACGTCCTCCATCGGCGAGGCGAAGTTGTAGGTCGGCCGGCCATCGGAGCGGACGATCACGACGTCCTCGACCTTCTCGTTCGGGTACTCGATCCGTCCGCGCACGACGTCCTCCCACGCCGTCACACCCTCGTCCGGCATCCGGAACCGGATCGCACCCTCGTCCTCGTACGCCTTGCCCTCGGCGACGAGCTCATCGGCGATGCGGCGGCAGTCGTCCATCCGGTCGAGCTGGAAGGTGTGCGGCCCGTCCCAGTCGAGCCCGAGCCAGCGGAGCGAATCCTGGATCTGGTCGACCGCAGTCGCGACCTCGCGCGAGGTGTCGGTGTTCTCGATCCGCAGCCGGAACTCGCCGCCCTCGTGGCGCGCGAAGAGCCAGTTGAAGAGGGCGGTGCGCGCGGTGCCGATATGGAGGAGACCGGTCGGGCTGGGCGCGATCCTGACGCGAACGGGCATGCGGGTAGCGTAGGCGGCGGTGCAGATCGGGGCGCACATTTCCTCGTCCGGCGGGATCGACAAGGCGATCGACCGTGCGGTCGCGATGGATGCCGACTCCGTGCAGGTCTTCACGCAGAGCCCGCGCGCGTGGCGGCCGACGAACCACGACCCGGCGAGCTTCGAGCGCTTCCGCGAGAAGCATGCCGAGGCCGGGATCGGAGGCGTCCTCTGCCACGCCGTCTACCTGACGAACCTCGCATCGCCGGATCTGGTGACCTACGACCGCTCGGTCGCGACGCTGCGCAACACGACCGAGGTCGCGAGCGCGATCGGCGCGGACGTCGTGTTCCACGTCGGCTCGCACCTGGGCGCGGGCATGGAGGCCGGGCTCGAGCACGTCGTACCCGCGCTCGAGCAGGCGCTCGAGCTCTGCACGGACGAGACGTGGCTCCTGATGGAGAACTCGGCCGGCGCCGGCGGCACGATCGGGCGCTCGATCGAGGAGCTCGCCACGATCCACGACCGGCTCGGCGGTCACCCGCGACTCGGCGTCTGCCTCGACTCCTGCCACCTCTGGGTGTCCGGGGTCGATGTGACCGAGCCGGCGGTGCTCGATGCCTGCCTCGACGAGCTCGACTCGGCGATCGGGCTCGACCGGCTGCGGGCGCTCCACGTCAACGACGCAGCGGCGCCGTTCGCCTCGAACCGCGACCGGCACGCAAACATCCTCGAGGGGGAGCTCGGAGAGAAGCTCGGCGTCTTCCTCGCCAACCCCCGGTTGCAGGGCCTGCCGGCGGTGCTCGAGACGGCGGGGCCCGAGAACCGCGGCCCGGACGCGACCGAGATCCGCAAGACGAAGGACCTGCGCGCCCGCTGGCTGGCGTGAGACAAGGCCGTTATCGCTGGGTCGTGCTCGGTTCGGGGACGTACGCGCAGGCGAGCTTCTCGGCCTCTTCGGTCGGACTGCCGGCGCTCGGCCCCGCACTGAAATCGCACTACGGGTTGACGCTGGGAGAGACCGGCGTCGTGCTCGGGGCGATCGGGATCGGGATGCTCTTCACGCTCCTGCCGTGGGGGCTCGTCGCCGACCGCGTCGACGAGCGGTGGGTGATCGCGACGGGCCTGACCGGCGCGGCCGCCCTGCTCGCAGTTGCCTCCACGACGCACGATTTCGGGACGGTCACGGGCGTGCTCGTCGGCGTCGGAGCGCTCGGGGCGAGCGTGAACGCTGCGAGCGGCCGGGCGATCATGGCGTGGTTCCCCGCCTCGGAGCTCGGTCAGGCACTCGGGATCCGCCAGACGGCCATCCCGATCGGCGGCGCAGTCGGCGCCGTCCTCCTACCACTGCTCGCCTCGACCGGCGGCACCAGCCTGGCCTTCATCTTTCTCGCCGGCGCCTGCCTGGCCGGAGCGCTCGTCGCCGCCGCCTTTGTTCGCGGCGGCAGCGGCGGCGAGCCGGAAGTCGCCGATGTCTCCCGCCCCCTTCGCGACCCGCGCATGTGGCGGCTCGGCAGCGGCACCGGCCTCTACCTGACGGCGCAGATCGGAATCACCGGCTTCGTCGTGCTCTTCCTCCACGAGCACCGCCACGTCTCCACCCACGCCGCAGCCGCGGTGCTCGCGACGATCCAGGTGCTCGCCATCGCCGCGCGCATCACCTCGGGGAGGATTTCCGACGAGCTTCGCAGCCGTCTGCGGCCGCTGCGCACGATCGGGATCGCACTCGCACTCTCGACCGCCGGCGTCGCCGCCGCCGTCGACGCGCCGCTCGCGCTCCTCGTCCCGCTCTTCGTCGTGGCCGGCGTGCTTAGCATGGCGTGGAACGGGCTCGCCTACGCCGCCGCCGCGGAGATGGCCGGCTCCGCCCGCACCGGCGCAGCGCTCGGCTTCCAGCAGACGCTGCTCGGCGTCGTCGTCGCAGGCGCGCCGCCGGCCCTCGCAATCGTCGCCACGCACAGCTGGCGGCTCGCGTTCTTCCTTGCCGCCGCCGGCCCGGCCGTCGGCGTCGTCGTCCTGCGGCGGCTGCGCGAACCAGCTAGAAGTCCGCGACCCGCGCGAACACCCGGAACGTCGGCGAGCCTTCCGGCAGCTCAGCGAACTCCGGATTGAGGCAGCCGAGCTCGCTCTCCCGGTGTGAGAACGTCTCCTGCACCGAGGCGTCGCACATCGGCAGCGGCCTCCGCAGCGCGCGCACGGCGCCGAAGCCCTCGCGCGTCCGTTCCGCCGAAGCGAGCATCCCGACGTCGATCTCCGCCTCGAACACCCTCTGCAGGCAGCCCATGTACGTGTGCCCGTGCTCCTCGTACGCGTAGACGAAGGGACACGATCGCTCGAGACACGCCGCCGGGTAGACGACCTTCTCGCAGTGGACTGCGCAGCGCCGGCACTCGGCCTCGTCCTGCGGATGCAGGGGGAGCGCGACCGTCGCTTGCCGGGGCGTCATGTTCACATTGTCCGAGCGGATGCAGGACTGCGCAAGACTTGACAGCGAGCCACAATCGAGCTAGTCGCCCGAGCGGCCGCCAGATTGTCCCCGTTACGCTAGCCGCCCGTGCGCCGCCAGCTCCTCTGGGGGTCGCTCCTCCTCGCACCCCTCACGATCGCGGTGGACAAGCTCACCGCCGCCGGCGACGTCACGCTCTTCGTGCTCGCCGCGGTCGCCCTCATCCCGCTCGCGTGGCTGATCGGCGAGGCGACCGAGCACGCGGCCGAGCACACGGGGCCTGGCATCGGCGGTTTCCTCAACGCGAGCTTCGGGAACGCGCCGGAACTGATCGTCGCCCTCTTCGCGGTCGGCGCCAACCTGCCCGTCGTCGTGCTCGGCTCGCTCGCCGGGAGCGTGATCTCGAACCTCCTGCTCGTGTACGGGGTCACGCAGGTCGCCGGCCCAGACGGAGCGCGGATCGACCGCCGCTCGCTGCTCCTGCAGATCGGCCTCGTCGGCATCGCCGTCATCGCGCTCGTGCTTCCGACCGCGCTCGGCCACACCGGGCCGCCCCAGCGGCACACCGTGGTCGTCGCGTCGGTGCCGGTGGCGATTGTTCTCCTGCTCATCTACGTCGCGGTCGTCGGCCGGAACCTGCGCCGTCACCAGCAGCGCGAGCGTAAGGAACCGAGCGAAGGCGCCTGGCCATTGTCGACTGCGCTCGTAGCGCTCGCCGTGACGACCGGGGCGACGGCCTGGGTGAGCGAGATCCTCGTCAATTCTCTGGGCGCGTTCGCGACCGCGGTCGGCCTGAGCGAGTTCTTCATCTCCGTCGTGATCGTGGCGATCGTCGGCAACGCAGCCGAGCACGGCGGGGCGATCCTCATCGCGCGCGGCGGCAAGATGCGGCTCGCGAGCGAGATCGCGATCTCCTCGAGCGCACAGGTCGCCTTGTTCGTCATCCCCGTCGTGACGCTGCTTTCCCTGTTCTTCACGCACCCGCTCGGCCTCGCCTTCCGCTGGTCGGAGCTGGTCGTAATGGCCGCCGCCGCGGTCTGCGTCGCTGCGACGGTGCGGGACGGCCGCTCGCGGCGCCGGGAAGGCGTGCTGCTCGTCGCCGCCTACGTGGCGGCGGTCGCCGTCTTCTTCCTGATCGGCGGCCGGTAACGCCTGTGACGATGGGGTGAAGCCACTACCGCTTCCGCGCCGAATTGATTACCGTGGACGGCATGGCCGTGAGGGAGGAATCGAAGGGCGAAGTCGCCGTGCCCGCGAACGCCGCCGTCGAGGCGCGCGGTCTCACGCGTCGCTACGGCGAGGGAACGACCGCGGTTGACGCGTTGGGCGGCGTCGACATCGACGTCCGCTCGGGCGAGCTCGTGGCCGTGATGGGCCCCTCCGGCTCCGGCAAATCGACCCTAATGCACATCCTCGCGGGCCTCGACAAGCCGACCTCGGGGACGGTGAAAATCGCCGGCACCGAGATCACGGAGCTCGACGACTCCCGGCTGACGCGTCTGCGGCGCGAGCACATCGGCTTCGTCTTCCAGTTCTTCAACCTCCTCCCGATGCTCAACGCGGAGGAGAACGTCCTCTTGCCGCTCTCGATCGCCGGCGAGAAGCCGGACAAGGCGTGGCTGGACGAGCTGCTCGCGAAGGTGGGGCTCGACAAGCGGCGCGACCACCGGCCCGCGGAGCTGTCCGGGGGCGAGCAGCAGCGCGTGGCGATCGCGCGTTCGCTCGTCACGCGGCCGACGATCCTCTTCGCGGACGAGCCGACCGGCAACCTCGACTCGAAGACGAGCGGCGAGATCCTCGACCTGATCCGCGACTCGGTCGACTCCTACGGACAGACCATGGTCATGGTCACGCACGAGGCGCGCGCCGCCTCGACCGCCGACCGGATCCTCTTCCTCGCCGACGGGCAGATCGTGCGCGAGCTGGGCCGGCACGCGGAGCCGGCCGAGGTGCTCGAGGTGATGAACTCGCTCAGCACATGATCCGCGTCGCGCTGAGAGGCATGGCGCGGCGCAAGCTGCGCACGGCGCTGACCGCGATCGCGATCGTCCTGGGCGTCGCGCTGATCACCGGCACCTACGTCCTCACCGACTCGATCAAGGGAGCGTTCGGCGGGATCTTCACCTCGGTCTACCGGGGCACCGACGCGACGGTGACCGGCAAGTCGGCTTTCAATCTGAGCAACAACGGCACGACGACGGCACCGCCCTTCGACCAATCGCTGCTGCCCGTGGTCCGCGGCCTGCCGGATGTCGCGGATGCCGTCGGCGGCGTCGGAGGCATCGCGCATCTGATCGTCAACGGCAAGGTCGTCGCCTTCGGCGGCGCACCGAATCTTGGCTTCAGCGTCGACCCCACGCGACCGGAGCTCAACACGCTGACGCTCGTCGACGGGAGATGGCCGGGCCGAAACCAGCTCGTGATCGACCAGGCGACGGCGCACAAGAAGGACCTGAAGCTCGGCCAGACGATCGGCGTGCAGGCGAGCGGGCCGGCGCTCCGCATGACGATCTCCGGCTTCGTGCATTTCGGCGGCGCTGCGAGCCTCGGAGGCGCGACGCTCTCCGGCTTCGATCTCCCCACCGGGCAGCGGCTCTTCGAGCGCATCGGGAAGCTCGACCAGATCCGCGCCAAGGCGAAGCCCGGCGTGACGCCGGCCAAGCTCGCCAGCGAGATCCGCGGCATCCTGCCGCGCGGCACACAGGTGCGGACCGGTCAGGGGCAGGCCAAGGAAGACGCGAAGGACACGGAGAGCTTCCTCAACTTCCTCCAGGACTTCCTGCTGGCGTTCGGCGGGATCGCGTTGTTCGTCGGCAGCTTCGTGATCGCGAACTCGCTGTCGATCACCATCGCGCAGCGGAGTCGCGAGTTCGCGACGCTGCGCACACTGGGCGCCTCGCGGCGGCAGGTGCTCTGGTCGGTCGTGATCGAGGCGCTCGTCGTCGGCACGCTCGCCTCGATCATCGGTCTGTTCCTCGGCCTCGCGCTCGCGAAGGGCCTCTTCAGGCTCTTCGACGCCGTCGGCTTCACGCTTCCGAACAGCGGGATCATCTTCGCACGGTCGACCGCGATCATCGCGCTCGTCGCCGGCATCGTCGTCACGCTGCTCGCAAGCCTG
>DASYOZ010000025.1:0-6328 GCA_036007185.1 Gaiellaceae bacterium
GGGCACCTGCTCGACGCCGGCCACGAGGTCGTCGTCATGGACGATCTCAGCGGCGGCTACGAGGAGAACGTACCCGCCGGGGCGAGCTTCGTCGCGGGCTCGGCCGACGAACCCGCGCTCGTCGACGACCTGTTCCGCACGCACGAGTTCTCCCATGTCTTCCACCTGGCCGCCTATGCGGCCGAGGGGCTCTCCCACTTCATCCGCCGCTTCAATTACACGAACAACGTGCTCGGCTCGGTCAACGTGCTCAATGCCGCCGTCCGCGCCGAGACCGTCCAGCGCTTCGTCTTCGCCAGCTCGATCGCCGTCTACGGCGCGGCCCAGACGCCGATGACCGAGGACGTCGTGCCGGAGCCCGAGGACCCGTACGGAATCGCGAAGTACGCCGTCGAGCTCGACCTGCGCGCCGCGCAGCGGATGTTCGGCCTCGACTACACGATCTTCCGGCCCCACAACGTCTACGGCGAGCTGCAGAACCTCGCCGACCCGTACCGGAACGTGATCGGGATCTTCATGAATCAGCTCATGAGCGGCAGGCCGATGAGCGTCTTCGGCGACGGCATGCAGACGCGGGCGTTCACGCACGTCGACGACGTCGCGCCCCTGATCGCGCGCTCGATCGAGGTCCCCGGGGCGGCTAACGAGGTCTTCAACGTCGGCGCCGACATCCCGTACACCGTCCTTGACCTGGCCAAAGCGGTCGGGCGCGCCTTCGACGTGGCCGAGCCGGAGATCGACTTCCTGCCTGCGCGGGAGGAGGTCGTCCACGCGTTCTCCGACCACGCGAAGCTGCACCGGGTCTTCGGCAAGGAGTCGACAGTGCCGCTCGAGGACGGCTTGCGCCGGATGGCCGAGTGGGCACGCGAGACCGGCGTCCGCGAGCCGATCCGCTTCGAGAGCGTCGAGGTGCTGCGGAACCTGCCGCCTTCCTGGGCGGCCGGTCTGACGCAGACCGCGTAGTGCCCGAGGTCTCGATCTCCCTCGTCAACACGAACTCGCGCGACCTGCTGGTCGCGTGCCTCGAATCGCTCCAGGGCGCGGGGGCGGAGATCGTCGTCCTCGACAACGCGTCGGAGGACGGCTCCGCCGAGGCCGTCCGCGAGCGCTTCCCGCACGTCCGCATGATCGAGCAGCGGCACCGGGCGGGCTTCGGCGCCAACCACAACACCGTCATCCGCGCCACGACCGGCCGGTACGTCTTCGTCCTCAACGAGGACACCACGAGCGACGACTGGGGCTTCGAGCGGATGGTCGCCCACCTCGAGGCGGATCGGCGGGTCGCCGCTCTCGCGCCGCGCCTCGTCTATCCGGACGGGCGCCCGCAGGCCTCGGCATGGCGCTTCCCCTCGCCGGCGACGAGCGCGCTCGGACTCCTCACCCTCGGTCGCGCCGGCATCGTCCAGTCGGGAGGGAGCGAGACCCACGACGTCGACTGGGCGATGGCCGCCGCTCTCCTCCTCCGCCGCGAGGCGCTCGACGAGGTCGGCGTCTTCGACGAGGAGTTCTTCATCTACTCGGAGGAGACCGACCTCGCCCGCCGCTTGCGCCGGGCCGGCTGGCGGACGCAGTACTTCCCGCACGTGACCGTCGTCCACCACGAGTCGCAGTTCAGCGCCGGGATCCCCGAGCGGCGGATCAACGAGATGTGGCGCGGCCGCCACCGCTACTGGCGGAAGCACCACTCCGCCGCGGGCGCCGGCCTCGCAGCCCTCCTGACGGGCGCGCAGTACGCGGCGCGAGCGCTGCTCGGGGCGCGCGACCGCGACTTCGCCGGACGGATGCGGTTGCACGCCCGCGACGCGATCCGGGTACGCGGCCCGGGACTGCGCGAGCTCGCCGAGGACTGGAACCGCGGGCACGCGACAGACCGGGCGGGGGGCTAGCGCACGTGCCCGGAGTAGGGCAAACTGCTCCTCGGAAGCCGCGCTCCGGGGGAGACACGATGCCTGTCAAGCGAATCAGATCGACGAGGTCATACCCTCTGCGCGCCTCGCGTGCGCACCGCCCTCCGCACCTCGCCCACGGCACATGGCACAACCGCGTCCGGCACCAGCCGGAACCGGGCGGAGGCGGCGGCGGAGGCGCGCCGCGGCAGCCGCCGCCGCTCGTTCTCCTCGTCGACGACGAGCAGGCGATTCGCACGATCTGTCGGGTCAACCTCGAAGGCGACGGGCTCGCGGTGCAGGAGGCCGCGAACGGCGCCGAGGCAATCGACGAGATCCGGCGCGAGCCCCCGTCGCTCGTCCTCCTCGATGTGATGATGCCCGGGGTCGACGGTTGGAGTGTCGCCGAGCAGCTCGCGGCCCACGGCGAGACGCGGGAGCTTCCGGTCGTCTTCCTCTCGGCGCGTGCGGCGCGCGAGGATCGCCTGCGTGCCCAGGAGCTCGGTGCGGTCGGCTACGTGGTGAAGCCGTTCGACCCAGTCCAGCTCGCGGGCATCGTCCGCGACGTTCTCGAGCGAGTCGCCGGGGGAGAGCGCGAGCAACTGAATCGCGAGCTCGCGGACGAGGGATGACCGACCGAGCCGCCGCGCCCGCCGTCCCAGGGGCAGCCGAGCGGCTCGACCGTCCCGGGCCGCGGGCCGCCGCCGCGTGGCTCGTCGCGTTCGCCGGCCCGGCGGCAGTCACCCTGCTCGCGCTGGGCAACCCGCACGAGGCGCTGCCCGCGCTCCTCTATGTCCTCGTCGTGCTCGTCGCGACCGCCCTCGGCGGCCGCGTTCCGGGTCTGACGGCCGCAGCGGTCTCGATCATCCCCTTCTACTACTTCTTCCTCACGCCGTACCACATGTGGGCCTTCAAGCTCGACGGCCTGCTCGCGCTCGCCGTCTTCCTCCTCACGGGCGTCCTCGGCGGTGAGGTGCTCGCCCGCCAGCGCGGCGCCCGCACGCGCGCGGAGCAGGCGGCGTCGTCGCAGACGCAGGTGCTCGACACGGCCCTCCGGCTGCAGATCGTCGGCGACGCGCTCGTCTCGGCGCGGACGCCGCAGGAGGTGCTCGACGCTGTGCTCGTCGAGGGAATCCGGGCAGCAGAAGCCCGCGCTGGGCTGATCGCCACCTTGAGCGACGATGGCGAGTGGCTCGACGTCATCGCGATGCGCGGCTCCGACAGCGCGTACATCGACCCGTTTCGCCGCTTCCCGCTCGCCGGCAACTACCCGCTTTCGGAGGCAGTGCGAACGGGCGAGGGCGTCTTCCTCCGCTCGAAGGCTGAGCGCGACGCTCGCTATCCCGAGCTCGCGGGGGTGTCGCAGCCGGGCAATGGGCTCGCCTGCCTGCCGCTGATGGGAGAGAAGGGGCCGATCGGCGGGCTCGTCTTCTCGTTCGCGACGGACGAGGAGTTTCCGCTGGAGCGCCGCGCGCTCAAGCTCGCGCTCGCACGGCAGGCGGGGCTCGCGCTCGAGCGGGCGCACCTGGCAGTGGCCGAGCGGGCGCTGCGCGAGCGGGCCGCCTTCCTCGACGAGGCGACGGCACTGCTCACCTCCTCGCTCGACCTCGAACGGACGCTCGAGCGGCTCACGTCGCTCGCCGTGCAGGAGCTCGCCGACTGGTGCTCGATCGACGTGCTCGTGGAGGAGACGGGCGAGATCGAGGGCCTCGTCGTGGCCCACCCGGATCCGGCGCGCAGGCGGTGGGCCGAGGAGATGCGCGCGAGGACGCGGCCGACGCGGATCGACGACGACTTCGACATCACCGCCCGGGTCATGCGGACCGGCGCGCCGGCCTTCCTCCGGGAAGTGCCGCAGGAGCTGCTCGAGGAGGCTGCGAGGCGCGACCCGGAGGCCGCCGCCGCCCTCGAGCACATCTCGATCCGCAGCGCGATCACGCTGCCGCTCCGGGCGGGCGAGCGGACGTTCGGCGTGCTCACCCTCGTCGCCGAGCACCGGGAGTTCGACGATGCCGACTTCGCTCTCGGCCAGCAGCTGAGCGCCCGCGCCGCGATCGCGATCGAGAACGCCCGGCTCTACCGGGAGGTCGAACGCCGGGCCGACGCTGCGCTCGCTCTTGCCTACGTCGGCGACGGCGTCGTTCTGCTCGACCGGGACGGGCGTGTTCGCTTCTGGAACTCCGCGGCCGCCGCGATCACCGGCGTCCGGGACACGGACGCGGTCGGCCGGCGCCCCGCCGAAGCATGGCCGGCGTGGGCCGAGCTCACGCGGGGGGAAGAGCTCGCCGACGCGGCGACACCCGAGCGTGCGCGCCCCGTGACGGTGCCCGTCGAGACGGCGTCGGGCGAGCGCTGGGTCACGGTCACCGGGGTCGCCTTCGACGAAGGCGTCGTCTACGCGCTGCGCGATGTCAGCGACGAGCACGCGCTCGAGCGGGCGCGGAGCGACTTCGTCGCGACCGCCTCGCACGAGCTCCGCACCCCCCTCGCCGCCGTGTACGGCGCGGCCCGCACGCTGCGGCGCACCGACATCGAGATCCCGGACGAGCAGCGCGACCGGTTCCTCGAGATCATCGTGAGCGAGACGGAGCGGCTGACGGCGATCGTCTCGCAGATCCTTCTCGCCGGCCAGCTCGAAGAGGGCCGGGTGGACGTGACGACTGCGGCGACCGACCTGCAGCCGCTCGCCGAGAGCGTCCTCGCCTCGGCCTGCCTGCGCGCGCCCGCCGAGATCGAGCTGCGGCTCGTGCAGAACGGCGACCGCGTGGTTGCGCTCGCGGACGAGGCCAAGCTTCGACAGGTGCTCGTCAACCTCCTCGACAACGCGATCAAGTACTCCCCGGACGGCGGAGACGTGGCGGTCGAGCTCGCCGGAGGGCCCAACCGCGTCCGGCTTACCGTCCGCGACAGCGGGCTCGGCATCCCGCTGGGCGAGCACGAGCGGATCTTCGAGAAGTTCTACCGCCTCGATCCCGCCCTCACGCGCGGGGTCGGCGGCAGCGGCCTCGGCCTCTTCATCTCGCGCGAGCTCGTCTCCCGGATGGACGGCAGCCTCACGGTTCGGTCCGAGCCCGGCGGAGGCGCCGCCTTCGTCGTCGACCTGCCTGCCGCTTAGCGGTCTCTCACGTCGCACGGCAAACTTAGAGACGAAATGCTCGTACTTGTTGCCGACGACGACCGGGCGGTGCGCGAGGCGCTCGAGCGTGCGCTCGAGCTGCACGGCTACGAGGTCGCGCTCGCGTCGGATGGAGACACGGCCCTCACGGCCGTCGACTCGCGGACACCGGACGCGCTCGTGCTCGACGTGATGATGCCCGGGTTGGACGGCCTTGACGTGACGCGCCGCCTGCGCCGCCAGGGGAACCGCGTCCCGATCCTGCTGCTCACCGCGCGCGACGCCGTCGGCGACCGGGTGGAGGGCCTGGACGCGGGCGCCGACGACTACCTGCCGAAGCCGTACGACCTCGAGGAGCTGCTCGCGCGTCTCCGCGCGCTCCTGCGACGCTCGAAGCCGGAGGAACCGGGTGCGCTGCTGCGCTTCTCCGACCTGACCCTCGATCTCGGCTCGATGGACGCGCGCCGCAGCGGCCGCCGCTTCGAGCTGACGACGACCGAGGCCCACCTGCTTGAGCTGTTCATGCGCAACCCCCGGCAGGTGCTGCCGCGCTCGCTGATCTACGAACGCGTCTGGGGTTACGACTTCAGCCACTCCTCGAATGCGCTCGACGTCTACGTCGGCTACCTCCGGCGGAAGACGGAGGCCGAGGACGAGCAGCGCCTGATCCACACGGTCCGCGGCACTGGCTACGTGCTGCGCGAAGGATGAGCCTCCGCGCACGCCTCACGCTCGTCGCCGCCGGCGTCGTCGCCGTCGTGGTCGCGAGCGCCTCCGCGACGACGTACTTCCTGATGCGGCACCAGCTCTACTCGCAGGTGGACACGCAGCTCAGGCAACACGCCGTCGAGGGCCAGAGCGTGTTCGAGGGGCCTAACCCGTACCAGCAGGATCTCTTCACGACCGTGGGACCGGACGGCGACCGCCTCTCCGGGGTGGTGCCGATCGACTCCGACATCCGGGCAGTGGCCGAGGGCGTCAGGCAGCACGGCTTCTTCCGCAACTTCAAGCTCACAGCCGTCAAGAGGGCGACGGGACAGAAAGTCGTCCTCCCGATGCGCGAGGTGGTCGTTCCGGCCAACGGCGGAGGAGCGGTCGTGGTCGCCCGCGACATCGACTACATCGGCCGCGACCTCGAACGGCTGCGGTTTGTCCTCATCCTCGTGTCTCTCGGCGGAATCGCGGTCGCCGCCGGCGCGGGCCGGCTCCTTTCCAGCGCGACGCTGGCTCCGGTGCGGCGCTTGACGGCGGCCGCCGAGCGCATCGCGAAGACGGGCGAGCCGAGCGAGCGGGTCCCGGAGGGAGGAAGCGGAGAGCTGGCGCGGCT
>DASYOZ010000026.1:0-4964 GCA_036007185.1 Gaiellaceae bacterium
CGGCTGACCCGTCCGCAGCGGCTGCGCCGTCTCGTCGAGGACGCGCTCGTCGGCGCCGGCTACGCCGAGGCGTACACACCTACCTTCGTCGCCGAGGGCGACCTGCGCCTGCCCGAGCCGCTCTCCGCGGAGGCGGCCGCAATCCGCACCGTCCTCTACGCCTCGCTCCTCGAGCCGGCCCGGCGCAACGCGGACGCCGGCGCGGAGGGTGTCGCCCTGTTCGAGGTCGCCCGCGTCTACCGCGACATCGGCGCCGGCCTGCCGGAGGAGCACTGGCACGTCGCCGGCATCGCCGACGGCGGATTCGCCGAGGCGAAGTGGGCCGTGGAGCAGGTCTATTCCGCGCTCGGCGTCGAGCCGAGCTACGAGCGGACGAGCGAGCCGTTCCTCCATCCCGGCAAGGCGGCGCGGACGGCGGAGGGCTGGCTCGGCGAGCTCCATCCGGCGCTGCTCGACGGCCTCTGGAGCGCGTTCGAGCTCGACCTCGACGCGCTCGCGGAGGCGGCGCCGCACGTCGTCGCCTTCGAGCCGGTCAGCCCGTACCCCGAGGTGCGGCAAGACCTCGCGTTCGTCGTTGACGAGACCGTGTCGGCAGCGGAAGTCTTGGCCGCGATCCGCGAGGCGGCTGGCGAGCTGCTGCGTGAGCTCGACGTCTTCGACGAGTACCGCGGCGAGCAGATCGGCGAAGGGAAGCGCTCGCTCGCCTTCCGGCTCGCCTTCGGCTCGCCCGAGGGGACGCTGACGGACGAGGACGTCGCGCCGCTGCGCGCGTCGATCGTCGACGCGCTCGCGACGCGTTTCGACGCTGTGTTGCGCGCGTAACTAGTCCCGGTCGCGGTGCAGCAGGCGGAACACGATCCGCGCCGCCACGGCGGCGCCGAGGACCACACCGACTTTCTTCCCGGTCTCTGCCGTGTTCTCGAGCTCGGTACGCAGCGAGGCAACAGCGCTCGTCAGCTCGCGCCGCTCCTCGGCGAGCTCGTCCCGGAGCTCAGACTCTGTCGCCATTGCGCAGCGCCTCCGTGGTCGCCTGAGCCTCCGCGATCGCCTGCTCGGGAACCACGTTCGATCCCTTTCGCAGGTACACATAGCCGATTCCCCCGAGGATCATGGCGAGCAGCAGCGTGCCGCCACACACGATGAGCAGCGACTCCCAGAGCGGCAGCTCGAGCGCGATCGCGGCCGCCGCCGCTGCGAGGGCGAAGGCGAGTGTGAAGAACAGGAACAGTGCCGCGAACAGGACGAGCCCGATGCCCGTGCCGAGCGCCGCGAGCTTGGCCTTCAGTTCGGCCATAGCGAGCTGCAGCTCGAGCCGCACGAGGGAGCGCGCGTGCTCCGCTACGCGGCGGGTGGCATCGGTGAGTCCAAGGCCGGTCATAGGCTCGTTCTTACCACGACGCACGGACCGTAACCGACACCACGCTAGGACGGGAGAAATCGCCCGCCGGGCGGCGGATCCTCGTACGGCGTCAGTCGCCCGTACGCGTCGGCATCGATGGTGAGGTGGACTGTTCCCTCCTCGATCGCCCCGACCTGCTCCGAGGGCACGTAGACCGCGCGGCCGAGAACGGTGCCGGCTCCGGCGGCGAGCCCGTCGAAGATGTCCGCCTCGGGCTCGCCGAGAACCTTGCCGACCTTGCCGACCTCGCTCCCGTCGCTCGCGACGACGGCCCAGCCGCGCTCGACGATCGTCCAGGCGACGGGATCTGCCATCAGGCCGGGCGGCGGCCGACGAGGAACATCGCACCCTGCGTGCCGACCGGATGCACGTCGCTGAGGACCCGCGTGATCCGGACGTGGCCCGTGATCGCAGCCTCGTCGAGCCGCGCGAGACAGCGGCCGACCATGCCGGCCGAAGCGCCGTAGCCGCGCTCGCTTGCGCAACGGAAGCCGAACCCCGTTCTGCCGCTCAACTGCATGGGATTGAGCGGAGCACAGAGGACGGCGCCCCGGTCGACGTCCGCGCTCGAGTCGAGCTCGAGCTCGGCGACGAGGTCGCTCCAGTCGGAGGGCACGACCTCGAGCGCCGCCTGCCACTCGGCCGCGAGCGTCGGGCGCGCGAGCTGCGGCACGGCCTCGGCCTCGCTCGTCCCGACGAGCGCCAGCGCACCTCTGATCCGCTCGGCGTCGATCCGGCCGAGCAGCCGCCGCGCAGCTTCGGGTCCGATCCCGTGGCCGCTGCGGCTGACGGAGAAGCGGATCGCGCTTCCGGCAATGCCCGGGCCGGCCGGCGCGAGCAGCGCAGCCGCGCGATCGCGGGCCTCCTCGGTGCCGATCCGGAGGCTCAAACGGAGGTCGCTCCACCTCGGATCCAGGCCGCTCTCGACCCGGTTCCACTGCTCGACGAGCCGCACGGCGCGAACCGTACACTCCGGCCCGTGGCGAAGGTGGAGCACAGGACGAGCCTCGGAAAGAGCGAGCTCGGCGACGTGCTGCGGGAGATGCTCCTCATCCGCCGTTTCGAGGAGAAGGTCGAGGAGCGCTTCCGCGCGGGCGAGCTGCCGGGCTTCCTCCACGTCGCGATCGGCCAGGAAGCCTGTGCCGTCGGCGTCTGCCGGGCGCTCGAGGACGGGGACGTCATCGCGTCGACGCACCGCGCGCACGGCCACACGCTCGCGAAGGGGACGCATCCGAACGAGCTGATGGCCGAGCTGTACGGCAAGCAGGAGGGCTGCTCGCACGGCTACGGCGGCTCGATGCACCTCTACGACGTCGAGCGCGGCAACCTCGGCGCGAATGCTGTCGTCGGCGGCGGGCTGCCGCAGATCACCGGTGCTGCCCTCGCCTTCAAGCTGCGCGGCGAGCCGCGCGTCGCGGTCGCCTTCTTCGGCGACGGCGCGACGAACATCGGCACCTTCCACGAGGCGCTCAACCTCGCGCAGCTCTGGCAGGTACCGGCCGTGTTCGTGCTCGAGGACAACAAGTGGGCCGAGTCGACGCCGGAGGCGCAGCACTCTCCGATCCGCGACCTGTCCGAGCGCGCCAAGGCATTCGGGATGAAGGCGCTGAAGGCCGACGGCCAGGATGTCGAGGTCGTCTACAAGACCGCCAGCAAGGCGCTCGACCACGCGCGCGGCGGCGACGGGCCGGTCTTCGTCCACCTCGAGACAATCCGGTTCTCGGGCCACTACATCGGCGACCCGCAGGTCTACCGCGACCGGGACGAGGCACGGAAGCTCCGCGATACTCGTGACCCGGTCGAGCTGCTGCGCGCGAAACTCGAGGTCTCGGACGAGGACTTCGCCGGCGTCGACGCGGAGGTGACGGAGATCGTCGAGGCGTCGGTCGAGTTCGCAAAGAACGGCACCGATCCGGCGCCCGAAGACGCCGTGAAGAACGTCTATGCCTGAGCTGACCTACCGGGAGGCGGTGCGGGACGCGCTGTCGCAGGCGATGCGCCAGGACGACGACGTCTTCATCATGGGCGAGGACATCGCCGAGATGGGCGGCTCGATGGGCGTGACGGCCGGGATGCTCGACGAGTTCGGGCCGGAGCGGGTGCGCAACTCCCCGATCTCCGAGATGGCGATCGCCGGCGCGGCGATCGGCGCCGCGGTGCAGGGGATGCGCCCGGTCGCCGAGATCATGTACGAGGACTTCCTCACGCTCGCGACCGAGCAGATCGTCAACCAGGCGGCGAAGCACCGCTACATGTCGGGCGGGCAGCTCACCGTGCCGGTCGTCTTCCGGACGCAGGGCGGTGCCGGCTGGTCGCCCGGTGCGCAACACGCACAGCAGCTCGAGGCGTGGTTCGTCCACATCCCGGGGCTCAAAGTGGTGTTCGCATCCACGCCGGAAGACGTGCGCGGGCTCCTCTGGTCGGCGATCTACGACGACAACCCCGTCGTCTTCTTCGAGCACCGGACGCTCTACCCGCTCAAGGGCGACGTGCCGCAGGAGATCGAGCCGATCCCGCTCGGCCGCGCCCGCGTCCACCGCGAGGGCGAGGACGTGACCGTGATCGCGACGGGCCGGCTCGTCCACGAGAGCCTCAGGGCGGCAGAGGAGGCGGAGCGGGACGGGATCTCGGTCGAGGTCGTCGACCCGCGCACGCTGCAGCCGCTCGACGAGGAGACGCTCGTCTCGTCGGTCAAGAAGACGAACCGAGCGGTCGTCGCGCACGAGGCGGTCACGCGGATGGGCTTCGGCGCCGAGGTCGCGGCAGTCCTCCAGTACCAGGCGTTCGACTGGCTCGACGCGCCGATCGAGCGCGTCGGCGCGAAGTTCGCCCCGCTGCCGTTCGCGCCCGTGATGGAGGCGTTCGTCGTCCCGCACGCCGAGGACGTGCTTGCCGCGATCAAGCGAACGGTCGGCAAGGAGAGCTGAGCGGTGGCGACGGAGGTCATCCTGCCGCGGCTCGGCCAGGGCATGGAGTCCGGCACGATCGTCCGCTGGCTCAAGTCGGAGGGCGAGCCGGTGGAGAAGGGCGAGCCCCTCTTCGAGCTCGACACCGACAAGGTGACGCAGGAGGTCGAGGCCGAGGCGGCAGGCGTCCTGCTCAAGATCGCGGTCGCCGAGGGAGAGGTTCCCGTGGGTCAGACAGTGGCCTTCATCGGCACTGCGGGGGAGGACGTGCCCGAGCTCGCGGCGCCAGCGCCGCCGCGGGAGGAGGAAACTCGCAGCGAGCCCGAGCCCGTTCAACAAGCGTCGCAACAGGCAGCGGTCGCGTCCGGCAACGGCAGCAACGGCAGGACCAAGGCCTCGCCGCTCGCCCGCCGCATGGCGCGGGAGCGTGGCATCGAGCTCTCCGGGATCCGCGGCACGGGACCCGACGGCCGCATCGTCGCCGAGGACATCGAGCGCGCCGAGGCGGGCGCGCCGCCGGCACCGGCCGTCGCCGCCACCGCGCCGCTCCCGACGGGCGAGGTCGAGCGCGTGCCCCTCACGAGCATCCGCAAGACGATCGCGCGCAGGCTGACCGAGGCCTGGCAGATCCCCGTCTTCCAGCTCCAGGCCTCCGCCGA
>DASYOZ010000027.1:0-9202 GCA_036007185.1 Gaiellaceae bacterium
AGCGTGCTCGGCCGCTTCCTCGAGCACAGCCGGCTCTTCATCTTCGACGCGGCAGATCGCAGCGTCAGCTACATGGGCAGCGCCGACCTGATGCCGCGGAACCTCGACCACCGGGTCGAGGTCGTGACGCCGGTCGAGGACCTGGCGCTCCAGGCCGAGCTCGCCTCCACCTTCGAGGCGCTCTGGCGCGACACGACGAGCTCGTTCGAGCTCGAGGCGAGCGGGGCCTGGCAGCGCGTCCAGCCGAAGAAGGACGAACGTCTGCGCTCCGGGCAGCAGATTTTGATGCGGCGGGCCCGGCGGCGGCTCTCGCTCGCCCGCTCGCGCTAGTCATCTACCGGACCGTCCCCGCTTCGTCACCACGTGTTTGCCGTGCACTCCGATCGTGGACCTACGATGCGTGGAGATGCGGATCGGGGTCATCGATGTGGGGTCGAACACCACTCGGCTGCTCGTAGCCGGCGCCAGGCCCGACGGCGGTCTCTCCCCGCTCGACAAGGCAAAGGTGCGCCTCTCGCTCGGCGAGGAGATCGAGCGCTTCGGTGCCGTCTCCGCTGTCCATGTCGCCGCCGCCGCGAAGGCGGTGCGCGAGATGGCAAGCGTGGCCCAGCGCAACCGTGTCGAGTCGCTCGACGTCTTCCTCACTGCTCCGGGGCGCCAGGCGAGCAACGCCGCCGAGCTCGTGGCCGCGCTGTCTCGGGCGGCGCGCGTCCAGGCGCGCGTGCTCACGAAGGAGGAGGAAGGCACGCTCGCCTACCGCGGCGCCGTGCTCACCGCGGGGGTCCCGCTGCCTCGCCGGATCGCCGTCTGCGACATCGGCGGCGCCTCGACGGAGATCGCCGTCGGCAGCCCTGCGGGCGAGCCCGACTGGATCGAGTCGGTCGATCTCGGCTCCGTCCGCCTGACCGCCCGCGCAGGAGACATGGGGTCGGAGACGCGAAACGACTTCGCCCACCTCGAGCCGCCCGCCGCCGACGCCGCGCTCGCTGTCGGCGGCAGCGCCCGTGCGACGCGCCGGCTCGTCGGCGCGGAGCTCGGCGAACCGGAGCTTGCGGAGGCGCTGCTGCTCGTCGACACGAGCACACCGCGTGAGATCGCGCGCCGCTTCGGCGTCGACCGGGCACGCGCCGAGATCCTCCCTGCCGGCGTCGTCCTGCTCGCCGAGGTGCAGCGGAAGCTCGGTGTGCCGCTCCACGTCTGCGACGGCGGGATCCGCGAGGGCGCTGTCCTCGCCTTGCTCGACGCGCTCGCGGCCTAGCTCGAGCCGCTACGGCGCCGGGATCTCGCGCACGACCTCGCCGTCGCGCAGCACGACAGCGGCTCCTTTCTTCAGGCCGTGGCCGA
Organism: Gaiellaceae bacterium; assembly: GCA_036007185.1. GTDB lineage: Bacteria > Actinomycetota > Thermoleophilia > Gaiellales > Gaiellaceae > Palsa-739. The sequence continues at coordinate 1,345 of DASYOZ010000027.1, forward strand.
GCACCTCCTCGGCGACGTCGCCGTGCGTGCAGGCGACGACGCCTTCCTCCCGCAGCAGGTCGAGAGCGCCGTCGCTCGCGCCCTCGGCGAGGCGTTCGTCCTGCTCCACCCGCAGCCCGAGCGCCGCAGCGAGCGGCTCGACCGTCTCGACACAGCGGACGTAAGGACTCGAGACGACGCGGCGCACCTCGAGGGGGCGGAGGAGCTCGACGAGCTCGGCGGCCTGACGCCGGCCTCGCGCGTCGAGAGGGCGCAGGCGGTCATCGCCGTACGGGTCGAGCCGGTGGCCGGCCGAGGCGTGACGGAGGAGGACGCTCGTCACAACCGCTCCAGCAGCTCGACGTCGCGGTCGTAGCTGAGCTGCTCCCGAGCCGCCTCTGCGTCGAGCCAGCGGATCTCGTCCACCTCGCTGCCGGGGACGAACTCGCCGGCGAGCGGACGCATCAGCCACCAGCGCACCCGCTTCGGCCGGCCGCGCGAGTCGACGTACTTCGTCACCCCGAGCTCGCGGCCGAGCTCGCACTCGAGACCCGTCTCCTCGTGCACCTCCCGCAGCGCGCAGTCCTCGTCCGGCTCGTCGGCCTCGGCCTTGCCCTTCGGCAGTGTCCAGTCGTCGTACTTCGGCCGGTGCACGAGCAGAACACGACCGTCGCGGACGACGATTCCGCCGGCCGCGCGGACGACGCTCAGAGCGTCTTCCGCAGCCGCTTCCACGCCGTTGGCCACGCCGCCCGCGCGTCGGCGCGACGCTCCTTCTCCCGCTCGATGAGACGGCCGGCCGCCACGGCCTGCTCCGGCGTAGCGACGGCGGCGAGCTCCCGCAGCCGTTCGCCGGCGACAACCGAGTCCTGGTGCTCGCCGAGAACGTCCTGCAGCTCTTTCGCCCGCTTCACAGACTTCTTCCGGCCCGCGAGCTCGCCCGCGTAACGGGCCCGCTTGCCTTTCTTGCGCACGCCGTGCAGCTCCTCGTCGGACGGCTCGTCAGGGAGCTCGCGGACGGTCTTGCGCACCTTGCCGAACGCCTTGACGGCGACCTCGTCGAGGGACGCCTCCGATCCGCTCGGCTCGAGCTCCTCGATCGTCCGAGCCGTGTCGTGGAGCAGCGCCAGATATTTGTCGGAACGGAGCGCGGTGAGGAGCCGGCGGCGACAGCGGGAGCGTTCGTCCCGCAGGGCGGCGAGCAGCAATCGAGCTTGCTGCGCGTCCTCCCCTCCCAACCCGACAGCCTCGATGCCGAGGCGCTCGAGGAGGACGTCGAGGTCGCGCACGTTGCCAAGCAGGCGGCCCAGCTCCTGCAGCCGCGCGTCGAGCTCGACGATGTCCGTCGCGACGAGCTTCTTGCCGGCGTGCAGCTGCGCCCGCAGGCGGCGGACCGCGACACGCATGTCGTGCAGGCTCTCGGGGTCGCGGCCGAGGCGCGTGCCCGGGTCGTGCCGCTCGATCTCGCGGAGCTGTTCGCGGAGGCGGCTCTGCAGGACCTCGAACGGCGTCCGTGGAGTGCGAGCCTCCCCGGCGCCGGGGTCGACTACGCGGAACAATTTCGGCAGGCCGCCTCCCGGCTCGGCACCCGCCTGGGCGAGCTCTTGGGCGAGGACGTCGAGCTGAGCCGGACTGCCCTTGCGGAGCTCCACCTCCACCTCGACGAACTTGTCGCGCACGCGGCGGGCGTCCATCACCGCGACCTCGTCGACGGTCACCTCGGCGGTCGTTCCGTCGCGGGCGACGAGCTCGCCGCGGCGGCGCGTGCGCAGCTCCGCAACCCGCTCGAGTGCCCCGTGCCGGAGGTGCGCATGGAGGAGCTGGAGCAGCTCCCGCGGCGGATTCCGCGGGCCCCCCGCCGCCTCGAGCTCGAGCCGCGAGTCGTCGGAGGGGAGCCTCAGTTGCCAGAGACTGCGCCCGCGCTCGATGCGGCGCCGGAGGGTGATGCCCGCAGCCGCGAGCGATCCTCCGGGCACGTCGTAGTAGACGGAAGTGAAGACGCGCGGCTCGAGCGTCCGGCCGCCGAGCGGCGGCAGCCGGAAGCCGACCGGAGCGTCGAGCTTGCGCTCGTGCTCGCTCGTTGCCCGCATGCGAGTCACGATATCCGGCCACGGGCCGTGGCCGAGCCGGTCGGCTAACCGACGAGCTCGGCCAGCTGTTGCCGCGTCTGCTCGGCTTCCTGCTCGAGGGCGGGCGCCTGCGCGCCCGCGGCCTCGAGCAGAAGCTGGTGCCGTCGCTGGGCGTCGATCTGCTGGAGGAGCTCGTCAACCGTCCGCCGATACTCCGAGCGGCTCACGCTGCCTCCTCGAGCTCGGGAACCTCGTGATCGGCGGCGGGCTCACGAGCAGGCCGGAGCACGGCGAGGGTCACCGCGATGCCGACGATGAGCGCGCCACCGAGCGTCTCGAACGCCGTCTGGAAGCCGTGCACGGCCGCGGGCGCGCTCGCGACGGCGATCCCTTGGGCGTTCGCGTAGCTGGTCGCCGCGCTCGCCGCGATCGTGCTGATCGCGGCCAACCCGATCGCCCCGCCGATCTGCCGGCTCGTGTTCACGAGCCCTGAGGCGACTCCCGCGTCCGCGCGCTCGACGCCGGTCAGGCTGGCGATGGTGATCGGCACGAAGGAGAACCCCATCCCCGCGCCGCCGAGCACGAACGCCGGGAAGATGTCCCAGAAGTAGTGCCCGTCCACCGGCAGGCGCGTCAGCAACGCGACGGACACCAGGGCCATGAGCAGGCCGGCGGTCAGGGTCGTCCGGATGCCGGCGCGCCCCACCACCACCTGCGCGACGTTCGACGTGATCACGACGGTCAGGGCGAAGGCCACGAAGGCGACGCCGGTCTGCACGGCCGAGTAGTGGAGAACGTCCTGCAGGTAGAGCGTGAGCACGAAGAACTCCGAGAAGGCGACAGCCCCGACGATCGCCATCGCGGCGTTCGCGGCGGAGATGGTGCGCCGGCGGAAGATCCGCAACGGGAGTAGTGGTGACCGCGAGCGCGACTCGATTGCTACGAAGGCCGCGATCAGCGCCGCTGCAGCGCCGAGCAGCCCGAGCGTGACAGGCGAGCCCCAGCCGTCGGTCGTCGCCCGCGTCAGGGCGTAGACGAGCAGCATCAGGCCCGCGGTGACCGTGCCGGCGCCGGCGAGGTCGAAATGCCGATGTGCGAGCTCTGCCCGGCTTTCCCGGAGCAGCAGCGGGGTCAGGGCGATGGCCACCGCCGCCACGGGAACATTGATGAAGAAGATCCACGACCAGCCGAGATACGAGGTGATCACGCCGCCGAGCAGGACGCCCGCGGCTGCACCGCTACCCGAAGCGGCGCCGTAGATCCCGAGCGCGCGATTGCGCTCGCGTCCCTCGGCGAACGTCGTCATCAGGAGCGAGAGCGCGGCCGGCGCGAGCAACGCGCCACCCAGGCCCTGCAGCCCGCGGAACGCGACCAGCGAGCTCGAGGACCAGGCGATGCCGCAGAGCAGGGAGCTCGAGGCGAAGAGCGCAAGGCCGGCGACGAACATGCGCCGGCGGCCGAGCAGGTCGGCCAGGCGCCCGCCGAGCAGCAGTGTGCCGCCGAAGAGGATTGCGTACGCGGTGATCACCCACTGGAGGCCCGTCTGGGAGAAGCCGAGATCGGACTTGATCGAGGGCAGCGCGACGTTGACGATCGCCACGTCGAGAATGACCATGAACTGTGCGGTGACGATGAGTGCCAGGGCGCTCCAGCGCCGCCGCGGGGAAAGCTGATGAAACGTGGGAATCAAACAGTTCCTCCAATCGTTGGTAGTACCAACTATACACGAGAGGAACGCTTGGTCGCGCTACCATATTCCAAGAAATGAGCATTGACACCAACATCGATACAAAGTGGGCGCCACGGCTGCCGGCGGAGCTGGTCGCGTCGAATGTCTTCTTGCTCAAGCGGCTCGGCTTCGCCGCCAAGAGCCGCTCGCTCGAGGTCTACGAGCAGGAGGGCCTCAACCCGTACCACTACGCGATCCTCGCGCTACTCGACGAAGGCGCGCCCGAGACGCAGGCGGCGATCGCGGACGCGCTGGGCTACGACCGGGGCACGCTCGTCGGGCTGCTCGACGAGCTCGAGGAGCAGGGGCTCGTCGAGCGCAAGAGAGATCCGGACGATCGCCGGCGGCACTTGGTACGCCTCACCGACGACGGCAAGCGGACGCTCGGACGGTTGCGGGCCTTCGCGAAGCGGGTCGAGGAGGAGTTCCTCGCGCCGCTCAGCGCGGAGGAGCAGGAGGCGCTACACGGGCTCCTGCTCCAGCTCGCCGCGCTGCACGAGCCGCGCTGCGCCCCGCTCGCCTAGCGCCGGGGGCCTACCTGCCTGCCGGGACGGGCCGGATGCGCCGCCTCGTCCGTTCGAGCAGCAGGAGGCCGAGCCGCTCGCCGCGTCGCGTCGGCTCGGCGACGGCGATCGTCAGCTCGGCTTCGAGCTCCTCGTCGGTCAACGCCTCGATGCGGTCATCACCGTCGACCAGCGGGCGCCCGGTCCGATCGTCTACCTGTCTCATGCTCTCCCTTGCCTCCCCCCAGCTCGCATGATCGGGTTGTGTCGGCGCCTGTTTAACAGCCTGTCGGTCGAGGCGCAACCGGGAACGGGTCAGATGAATCGTGAACCGCTCTTCCGTAGCAGCTTCCAGGCGGCCGGGAACCGTTTCTGCACCCGATCGCGACGCCGGCGTTGCCGCTCGGCGATCCGGCCGGCGGCGAACGCTGCCGCCGTGCGCACGTCGTCGACGGAGGCTCTCCGCAGCGCCCGTTCTGCCACGACGGCGTCCTGGTGCTCGCCGAGGAGGTTCTGGAGAACGCGGGCGTCGGCGAGGAATCGCTTCCCGGCACCGCCCTTCGGCATGGCGAGCTCGGCGGCGTAGCGAGCGCGCTTGAGGGCGATCCGGAGCCGATGGATCGCGTGCTCGTCGGGATGCTTGCCGAGCCGCGCGACAAGCTTGGCGAGCCGCCGGAACTCCTTCTTGGCGAGCGATTCGATCGGCACCGCGTCGACTCCGTCGGCGAGTCGCGGCGGCAGGCGAAGACGGGCCAGCACGAACCGGTAGTCGCGGCTCTCGAGCGCCTCGAGCAGACGCCGGCGGCCGCCCTCCAGCTCGTCGTCGAGCCGCTCCAGGATCAATGCTTTCGCCGCCTGGTCGGTCTCGTCCAGGCGTTCGAGCTCGTCGCGCAGGTGCCCGAGCACGACGTCGAGGTCGCGCACCGGCCCGGTCGCCTCGCCGAGCCGCTGAAGCGCATCGACGAGCGATCGCCGCCAGTCCGGGTCGAGGTAGGCGCGCGCCGTCCGTAGTGACACGCGTGCCTTTCTCGCCGCGACTCGGTGCTGGTGCAGGTTCTCCGGGTCCTCCCCGAGCCGAACGCCCGGGTCGTATGTGAGCAGTGCCACGCGCTGCGCCTCGAGCATCTCGCGCAACCGCATCGCACCGGGGTCGCGGCTCACCGGCGGCCCCGGAACGAGCTCTTTGCCCGCGGCGACGCCCTCGATCAGGCCCATGATCTCGGCCGGCGGCGACAGCCCGTTCGTTCCCGGCTCCCAGGCCTCGACGCGCTCGCCGCGCGGCAGCGTGAGCCGCCACTCGACGCCCGCCTCCGAGGGCAGCCGCGAAAGCGTCATGCCGAGCCGCTCGAGATCCCGTTCGACCGTGTCGTAGTCGTGCGCCACCGTGAATTCCCGCTCGGCGAGCAGCCAGTTCTCCTCCGGCGTCCCGGCCTCCCACCCGTGGGAAATCTCGTAGGCGCGGAGACGGACCATCTCGTCTTCCACGTTCCGGAGTTCCCCGGCTGCTCGCCTTCTTCCTGCCGCGGCTGCCTGGCCGGTCAGCCACTAACCGAGAACTTCGACAAGCGCGTTCAGACCGTCGTCGAGGACGTCCTGCTCGATTACGAGCGGGGGCGCGAGGATGATCACGTTGCCGTAGCGGCCCCCACGCCCGACCAGGACGCCTCTCTCCCGCAACGCGACGCGGAGCTCGCCGGCGAGCTCCGCGGCCGGCTCCTTCGACGTCCGGTCGCGCACGATTTCCAGCCCGAGAAAGAGGCCGCGGCCGCGAACGTCCCCCACGGCAGGATGGTCGACGAACTCGCTTCCCAAGCGCGCGAGCGCGTGCGCCCCGAGCTGCGCCGACCGTTCGACCAGTCTTTCCTCGCGGAGCACGTCGATCGCCGCGCAGGCCGCCGCCGCGCTGAGGGCGTTCGCGAGGAACGTCGACGTGACGGCGTCCGGCTCCCACGTCGTCATCAGGTCGGAGCGGCCGACGAGCGCGGCCAGCGCGAGGCCACCGCCGATCCCCTTGCCCACCGTCATGAGGTCGGGAACGACGTCGTCGTGATCGGACGCCCACATACGGCCGCTGCGCCCGAAGCCGCACTGGATCTCGTCGAAGACGAGAACCGTGCCTGTCCTGTCGCACAGCTCGCGCAGGCCGCGCAGGAAGCCCGCGGGCGGAACGACGACGCCGCCGTTCCCCTGGATCGGCTCGAGCAGGACGCACGCCGCCGGCTCGACGCCGGACGCGGGGTCGGCGAGGGCGTTCTCGAGGAGCCCCAATACAAGCTCTCCCGGGTCGCGGTCCACCGCCCACGGGCTCCGGTACGGATCGGGGTAGGGCAGGAACGCCGCATCCGCGGCCACCCCGAACTGCTCGCGATACGCGTGCTTGCCCGCGTAGCCCAGCGCACCGACGGTGCGTCCGGGATACGTCCCCGAAAAGGTGATCACGTTCCGGCGCCCGGTCGCGGCCCTCGCCAACTGCACGGCCGTCTCGTTCGCCATCGCGCCGGTGATTGCAAGCAGGATGCGGTCGAGCGAAGGCGGCACGATCTCGAGCAGACGCTTGTAGAGCTCGGCCCGCAGCTCGGAGGGCGCCGCGGACGGACAGTGCGTCATCACTCCCGCTTGCCGCTGGAGCGCCTCGGTGACGCGCGGATGGCAGTAGCCGACATTGGCGACCGCGAATCCCGCGTAGAGGTCGAGATACGCGCGACCTTCCGCGTCCCAGACGTGACAACCCTCCGTCCGCGCCCAGACGAGCGGCTCGGGCTCCCAGAACGTGCGCATTCCTGTGCCCTCGAGGGCACGGATCCGGTCGAGCACGCGCTCCGATGCCGTCACTGAACCACGACGGTACGGCTCTGCTCACGCGCGAACTGCTGGACGTAGTACGGCCCGAGGCCGCCCTTGCCGGTGAGGCCGCTCGACTTCCAGCCGCAGAACGACTGGATCCCGGGCCAAGCGCCGGTCGTCGCGCCGGCGCGGCGGTTGACGTAGACGACGCCGGCCTCGATCTCGTCGAGAAAGCGCTCGAGCTCGTCCTCGTCGCGCGAGAACACGCCCGCGGTGAGGCCGTACGGGACGGCGTTCGCCTCGGCGAGCGCTGCGGCGAACTCCGGCACGCGCACGACCGTCAGGAGCGGCAGGAACAGCTCGTCGCGGGTGAGCGGATGGCCGAGCGGGAGACCCGAGACGACCGTGGGCTCGACGAACCAGCCGAGGTCGTCTCCGCGCAGTCCACCCGCTGCGATCAGGCCGTCGCGCCGCGCCGTCTCGACCGAGCCCTCGAACCGCTCGACTGCCTGCGCGTTCACCACCGGCCCCGTTGCGACGTCGGGGTCGGCCGGGTCGCCGACGCTCGTCGTCCGCGCGAGCTCCGCGAGGCGGTCGACCAGCTCGTCGTGTACCTCGTCGACGACGATCGCACGCGAGCAGGCGCTGCACTTCTGGCCCGAGAAGCCGAAGGCCGCCTTGGCGATTCCCTCGGCGGCCGCGTCGAGATCGGCGCTCGCTCCGACGATCGCTGCATTCTTGCCGCCCATCTCCGCGAGCACCGGCCGCGGGAACGGCCCCTCCGACAAGCGGCG
>DASYOZ010000028.1:0-1560 GCA_036007185.1 Gaiellaceae bacterium
CACGCCGATGCCGCCGATCCGCTGCCTCAGCGCCTCGTCCACGGCCGGCGACGGCGTCTCCTCGACCAGCTTCTGGTGGCGGCGCTGGATCGTGCAGTCGCGCTCTCCGAGGTGGACGACGTTGCCGTGCGCGTCGGCGAGAACCTGCACCTCGACGTGACGCGGGTCGGCGATGAGCTTCTCGACGTAGACGTCCGGGTTGGCGAAGTACGACTCTCCCTGCCGCCGCGCCCGCTCGAACGCCTGCTCCGCATCGCCGGACACCTCGACGACCTCCATGCCTTTGCCGCCGCCGCCCGCCGCCGCCTTGATCAGGAGCGGGTAGCCGATCTCCTCGCCGAGCTCGAGCAGCTCGCGCACCGAGCGGACAGGGTCGATCGTGCCGGGGATGATGGGGACTCCCGCCTGCTGCATGGCCGTGCGCGCGGCGGTCTTGTTCCCCATCAGCTCGATCGCGGCGGGCGGCGGGCCGATCCAGACGAGCCCGGCCTCCTCCACCGCCCGAGCGAAGCCGGCGTTCTCCGCGAGGAAGCCGTAGCCGGGGTGGACGGCCTGCGCCCCGGCGCGCTGCGCGGCGTCGAGGATCCGCTCGACCGCCAGGTAACTCTCGGCCACCGGGGTCGGCCCGAGGAGGAACGCCTCGTCCGCGTACGCGACGTGGAGCGCGGCGCGATCGCCCTCCGAGTAGACACCCACCGCACCGATGCCGAGCTCGCGCAGCGTGCGGAACACGCGAATCGCGATCTCCCCCCGGTTGGCGACCAGAACCTTCTCGAACATGAGCGGGCCGTATTCTCCACGTCGTGCCCAGTGGCATGACGCCTGCGGATCAGCTCACCGTCGCGCGCGCGGCGTCCGTCCCGCTCGTCGTCGTGCTCTACGCCTGGAACTTCTCCGGGCACGACTACTGGGCGACGGCGGTCTTCTGCGTCGCCATGACCACCGACTGGTTCGACGGGAGGTTGGCCCGCAGGCAGGGCGGCGCATCCTCCATCGGCTCGCTCCTCGACCCGATCGCCGACAAGGTGCTCGTGCTCGCCGCGCTCGTGATGCTCGTCGAGCAAGGCGTCGCGCCGGGCTGGATGGTGGCGGCGATCGTCGTGCGGGAGGTGCTGGTCACGGGCCTACGGCAGGCGGCGATCGAGCGCGGTGTCGTTCTTGCGGCGCGCGACCTCGGGAAGTTGAAGACGTGGGCTCAGGCGATCGCCGCGGCCGTCGCCGGTTTCGCCGCCGCGGGCGCCTGGACGGAGCGCGCCGCCTGGTGGGCGCTCCTCGTGGCCGTCATCCTCACGTGGGTGTCGGGACTCGACTACGCGCGCAGCGCGCCGCGGCTGCTCAGCCGCGCTCAGCCCGACTAGCGCAGCCGGCTAGGCCGCGATCCCGCGGGTTACGCACCAATCGTCGAAACGGGCCCACGCGCGCAGGTACTCGCGGAGGGCGTAGAACCCCTCCTCGACCTCGGCCCGGACGGCCCAATGACAGTGACCGCAATAGCCTTGATCGTCGACGGCCGGAGCCTCGCCGCAGCGAATGCACTCCTCCCACATGTCGTGGGAACGG
>DASYOZ010000029.1:0-14233 GCA_036007185.1 Gaiellaceae bacterium
TGACCTGCTCGCCGCGCGCCTGCTCCGGCGCGAGGTAGCCCGCCGTGCCGAGCACGGTGCCGACGAGGGTGAGCCGTGTGCCCTCAAAACCGACGGCGATGCCGAAGTCGCCGAGCTTGAGCACGCCGTCCGTGCGGAGGAGGAGGTTCTGCGGCTTCACGTCGCGATGGACGAGACCGGCGGCGTGGGCGGCCGCGAGCCCTGCGCAGGCCTGCACGCCGAGCGTCGCCGTCTCCGCCGCCGGCAACGGGCCGCGCCGCGCGACGAGGTCGGCGAGCGTCTCTCCCTCGACGTACTCCATCGCGATGAAGGGACGGCCGTCGTCCTCGCCGACGTCGAAGACCCGCACGACGTTCGGGTGGGCGAGCCGCGCTGCCAGGCGCGCCTCACGCAGAAAGCGCCGCCGCAGGTCCTCGTCCCGCGCGAGGTTCTCGGCCAGCCGCTTCAGCGCCACCGGCCGCTCGAGCTCGACGTCCTGGGCGAGGTCGACGGTCGCCATCGCCCCGTGACCCAGCGGCCGGACGAGCTCATAGCGTCCCGCAACGCGCGGCTGCACGATCATCCCTCCTTCCCTTGGTCGCCGCCGTCGCCGTGGTGCTTGTGGTGGTCGTGGTGCGGGTGCTTCTCCGGCGGCTTGGGAGGCGGCGCCGGCCGCGTCACCGGCGCCGGCGGAGCAGGGGTGCAGACGATCCGGTCGGTGAGCGATTTCACCCCACCGAGGAGAGGCGAGCGGAGCCTTGACGGCACCTGGTCTCGGGCCTGGGTGACCTCGTTGTGGAGCGAGACGGCGAGCGCTCGAGCGCGGCAGCTCTGCCCGGCCGCGTCGGCAGTTGCGATCGCCTCGGCTTCAGTTGCCCAGGTTCCCGCGAGCCCGGGCGGCAGCTTCGCCGGGACCTGGCTTCGGGACGGCCCTCCCCCACCGCAGCCGCCGGCGACCAGCGCGGCGAGACAGACGGCGCAAGCGATCCTCAACACCACCATAGGTGTACCCGTTCCGCCTCTTGCGGCACCTTCCGTTCCAGGTCATGAACGGTTAGGGTTCCGTTAATGCCGATGCTGCACGGCTGTGCGTTCCCGGGTTGCTCGACCTTCACACTGAGCACCTACTGCGTCGAGCACGAGTTGCTCGCCCGCGCCTTGAAGGAAGCGGAGCGCACGCACACCGTCACGACCGAACTTGCGGCCGCGGACGAGGCGTCGACGGCGGCAGCACGGGCCGAGGCACACGAAGCGGCCTGGATCTAGCGGCGACGCCACGAGCACGGGCTGTGCTCGCTGGTACCCTCGCCGACATGCGGGTTTTCCCCTCGTCGCCACGCGTTCGCCGCCGTCTCGTGTGGTTCGGTGTCGGCCTGGGAGTCGCCGGCGCGGTCGCCGGCATCGGGCTGCTGATCCCGAATCCGAAGCAGCCGAATCCGGCGCCGGCGAGGAACGCGCTGCCCGCACAGCTGGTCACGCACAGCACGCACGTGACGCGCACCGAGCGGCAAGCGATCAGCGCGACGCTGGGCCGGTTTCTCCGCGCAGGTCTCGACCGCAGCTCGCCTGCTACTGCGTGGCGCCTCGCAGGCCCGGAGCTGAAGACGGGATCCACTCTCCGTCAGTGGCGGCACGGCACCAGTCCGATTCCCTACTTCCCGCCTCGCGACAAGACGTTCAACGACTGGACGCCGGTTGACGCAGGCCCTCGCTACGTCGTCTTCGACCACCTCGTCGTCCACCCGCGGCACGGTCCGCGGACTTCAGCGTGGATCTTCTCGGGGGAGGTCGTGAGGTCCGGCTCGGGCTGGCTCGTGAACCGTCTGTACACGATCGCGATCATGCGTCGGCCGACCAAGAGCGGCACGCACCAGCTCGGGCCGCAGGACTACGCCGCGCCGACGGCTTCAGCAGGGCCGCCGCCACGGAACGGTGGAGCCGCTCTCGGCAAGTCATGGTTGCTCGCAGTCGTGGGGGTGATCGGGCTCGCCCTCCTCTTCCCGATCGGCTTCGGCGTCGCCTCAGGCGTGCGCTCGCGTCGCCGGCGGCGGCAATATGCCATGGCCCACGAGCGCGACCTGCCGCCGCTGCCGCGCACGATGGAGACGCCCGCAGAGGGGGCCGCCCCAAGCGCTGTGGGCGGCCCGCGACACTAACTTTTCCTCTGGTACTTTGGTCTCAATCCGTATGGACTCCACTTCTGCATCCGGCGGCTTTCTCTCTTCGCCCCGCGCGCAGCGCCGGCTGATCTGGTTCAGCGGCGCGGTGCTGGCTGCGGGCGTGATCGCATTTATCTCCGGCTACGCGCTGCGCGGCACGAGCGGAATCCATTCGCCGATCTCGACCGTGGCCGCGCAGACACATCCGAACTTGATCAAGGCGCCGCCCGCGAGGGGCGCGTTGAGGGTCGCACGGCAGTTCATCGAGACGGCTCCCCTCCGCAGGAACCTCGACCAGGCGTACGCCCTCGTGGGACCGTCGCTCAAGGGAGCCATGACGCGAAAGCAGTGGAACAAGGGCAACATCCCGGTGATCGACTACCCCGCCGGCAACGCGAAGACCGCTGCGTTCGTCGTCGACTGGTCGTACCGGACGCAGATGATGCTCGAGGTCGACCTTGTGGCCAAGAAGGGGTCCGGCGCGAATATCCGGCCGCATCTTCCCTTCTTCGTCGGCCTGGAGCGGAAGGGCGACAAGCCCAACGGGCAGTGGCGCGTCACGACCTTCATCCCGGTCTGGCACCCGCCGATCCCGATGTCGCAGTAAGTACGTCCGTAGCCGCGTACTAGCTAGCTACGCACCGTACGGCCGGTGCCGCGAGCCGGGCCGGGTCAGGAATCGAAGAGCCCGTTCCGCGACGAATTCTGAAGTCCGAGTCGCGGGGCCGGAGTGGCCGGTGCAGCGGATGGATGCCGCAACCCGACGATGCCGCCCGAGGCGCGCTCCACGACCGCGGCGGGCGGCGCGAAGTTGAGCGCGACAGCTCGCGGGTGGTCTCCGGACGGCTTCGCGAACGACAGCGTCGACACGGCGACAAGGGCTGCAGCCGCCGTGGATGCGACCGCGGCTCCGATGCCCATGGACAGGCGCATGCGAGCCGAGCGGCGCCGCAGCACGACCACCGGAGCCTGCTCCAGGGGCGCGGAGCGCAGCAGAGTCGTATAGCGGCGTGCGTCCGAGGCGAAGCCCGCACACGCCGGACAGCGGCTCAGGTGCCGCTCGAGCAGCGAGGACCCGTGCGGCGACAGCTCGCCGTCCAGCTCCAGCGAGACCCGCTCGCGCATCCTGTCGCAGTCGGTCCGGCCCATCGTGAACTGTGACGTCGAGTGCCCGCGAAGAGTTAGGGCTTCCGAACGGAATCCCTGCCTCGTCGAACCGGGGCGCCTAGACAACGCTCCGGGCGGGATCGACGGCGGCGGCGAGCAGGAGAAACGCAATCCCCAGCGCGAAGAGCCCGAGTGAGCTCCGTCTGGATTCGGCACGTTCCTCCGGAGTCGCCTTCCGCCGTCGCCTTCGGAGGGGACGCATCGGGGTCGGCGTGACCTCGTCGTCGTTCTCCACGACCTCCCTCCGCACCGGACCGCGGACACCCAGCGCGAAGCTCCCGATCAGCACGGCGGCGCCGATCACGTAGTAGCCCGTCGCGAGCGAGCGCAAGATGTTCGCTCCGACCAGCGCCCCGAGTGTGGCCGAGACGGCCGCGGTGCCGCCGACGAGGACGGCGACGAAGACGAGGATGCGCCGGAATGCCGCGCGCAGCACGTGCTTCGAGACTCAGTCCGAGGAGGCGGCGACCGCCGGCGAGCGGCGGAACCCCTCCTCGTCGAGCGGCCATCGCTCGAGCGGGAAGTGGCAGGCGAAGTCGTGGTCGGCCGCGCCCGGGGCCCGCGTCAGCAGCGGCTCCTCCACGTTGCACTTGCCGTCGACGAAGCGGGGACAGCGGGGGTGGAAGCGGCAGGCCGCAGGCGGATTGAGCGGGCTGGGAACGTCTCCCACGAGGACGACCTGCTTGCGCGCGCGGCCCAGAGTCGGATCTGCGACCGGCACCGCCGACAGCAGGGCGCCGGTGTAGGGGTGCTTCGGCGCCGCGTACAACTCCTGCTTCGAGCCCGTCTCGACCGCCTTGCCAACGTACATCACCATGACGCGGTCCGAGACGTGGCGTACGACGTTCAGGTCGTGGGCGATGAATATGTAGGTGAGGTCGAAGTCCTGCTGCAGGTCCTTGAGCAGGTTGAGGATCTGAGCCTGGACCGAGACGTCGAGGGCCGAGACCGGCTCGTCGCAGATGATCAGCTTCGGGTTGATCGCGAGCGCTCGGGCGATGCCGATTCGCTGCCGCTGGCCTCCCGAGAACTCGTGCGGGAAGCGGTTGTAATGCTCAGGATTCAACCCAACGATCTCGAGCAGCTCCTGCACGCGCCGTCTCCGGTCGTTGTCGTCGCCGATCCCGTGCACCTCGAGAGGCTCCGCGACGATCGAGCCGACACGCATGCGCGCGTTCAGCGACGCGTACGGATCCTGGAAGACCATCATCATGTCGCGCCGAATCGGGCGCATCTCGGCCCGGTCGAGATGCGTGATGTCGCGACCGTCGAAGACGATCTTGCCGCCGGTCGGCTCGAGCAGGCGGGCGAGACAGCGCGCCATCGTGGACTTGCCGCACCCCGACTCGCCGACCACGCCGAGGGTCTGCCCTTGCTCGAGCGCGAAGCTCACGCCGTCCACCGCCTTGACCTGGGCGACCTCCTTCTGGAAGAAGATCCCGCGCGTGACCGGGAAGTACTTCTGCAGGTCCTCGACCACGAGCAGCTCGCTCATGCTGCGGTCACCTCCGAGCCCGTCAGGGCAGCCTTCTTCGCCGCCCAGATGCGGGCCCGCTCTTCGTCCTCGAGGTGACAGCGGAAACGGTGCTCCGCGCCGTCGGACGCCTGCCGCAGCTCCGGCAGCTCCTCGCGGCAGCGGTCGAAGGCGTAGGCGCAACGCGGATTGAAAGCACAGCCCTTCGGCGGACGAAGCAGCGACGGCGGCTGCCCGGGAATCTGCTCCAGCCGAGCCGAGACGATGTCGAGCCGCGGCAGCGATCCGAGCAGACCCCATGTGTACGGCATCTCGGGCTGGGCGAAGAGGTTGTCGACCTTCGCCTCCTCCACCACGCGGCCGCCGTACATGACGAGCACGTCGTCGGCGAGCTCCGCGACCACACCGAGGTCGTGCGTGATCATCACGATCGCGGCCTCGTGATCAGCCTGGAGCTTCTCCATGAGCCGCAGGATCTGGGCCTGCGTGGTCACGTCGAGTGCGGTCGTCGGCTCGTCGGCGATGATGATCTCGGGCTGGTTGATCAGCGCCATCGCGATCATCACGCGCTGGCGCATCCCGCCCGAGAACTGGTGCGGGTAGTCGTCGATCCTCGCGTCGGCGCGGGGAATCTCGACCTCCTCGAGAGCCGCAATGGCGCGGCGGCGGGCCTCGGCGCGGGTGACGTCGTTGTGCAGCGCCACCGCCTCCTCGAGCTGCCAGCCGATCCGCTTGACCGGGTTGAGCGAGGTCATCGGGTCCTGGAAGATCATTCCGATCCGCTGTCCGCGGATCTTCTGCAAGTGCGTACTCCTCAGGCCGAGGAGCTCCTGGCCGTCGAAGAGAACCGAGCCTGTCACTTCCGTGCGGCGCGGGTCGACGAGACCCATGATGGTGAGGAACGTCACGCTCTTGCCCGAGCCCGACTCGCCGACGACACCGAGGGTCTGGCCGCGGTCGAGCGTGAAGCTGACTCCGGAAACCGCCTTGACGATGCCGTCGTCCGTCCGAAAGCGGGTGTGGAGATCGGTTACCTCGAGTAGTGCCATCTCAGCCGGTCAGGTCAGGCGGATGCGGGGATCGAGGTAGGCGTAGGCGACGTCGACGATGAAGTTGAAGATGATGACCGCGACACAGGCGAAGACGACGATGCCGACCACGACCGGAAGGTCGTTGTTGTTCGCCGAGAGGACGACCTCCTGACCCAGTCCGTGCAGGTTGAACACGGTCTCGGTGAAGACGGCGCCGCCGAGGGCGAGGCTGATGTCCATGCCGAGCATGGTCACAACCGGCAGCATGCTGTTGCGCAGCACGTGCCGGAACAGCACACGAGAAGGTGGTGCGCCCTTCGCGCGCGCAGTACGGACGTAGTCCTCCGACATGGTCTCGAGCATGCTCGCGCGGACGAAGCGTGTGTAGAGCGCCGCGTTGAGGAGCATGAACGCCGTCCAGGGCAGGATGAGGTGGTAGGCCCAACGCGCCGGGCCGGAGCAGACGCCGGTCTGGTGGCTCGGGATGAAGTTGCAGTAGTCCGCGATCGGCGTCCAGCCGAGCCTGAAACCGAAGATGTAGGCGAGGATCAGGCCGATCCAGACGGCCGGCGCCGAGATGCCGATGAGGACGAAGACCATCGCACCGCGGTCGAGGATCGACCTCGGCCGCAGCGCCGAGAGAATGCCCGTCGGGATCGCGAGCAAGAGCCAGAAGAAGGCGCCGCCGAACACGAGCGACGCGGTGACCGGAGCGTCCTGCGCGATGATCCAGCGCACGGACGTGCCATAACGGAACGAGTAGCCGAGCGACCCCTTATGGATGATGTTCCAGAGGAAGATCCAGTACTGCTGGTAGATCGGCAGGTCGAGATGCAGGATATGGCTGATGTGGGCGACGATCGCCGGCGTCGCCGCCTTGCCGGCCGCGAGCTCGGCGGGATTCGACGGGATGACGAAGAAGATGACGTACGTGACGATCGTCGCCACGATGAACAGGAAAAACGCCCAGAAAATGCGCCGGATGACATAGGTCCCCACGGTTCAGGTGTCCTGTTCTCTGTCCGTTTCCCTTGGTGGTCCTGGAGGGGCGCCCTTGGCGGGCGCCCCTCCAGCGTTCCTTGACCGATGGTCTCCTAGCCGACCGACAGGGCCTGGAGGACCGGATAGTTGAAGTAGGAACTATAGAGGTAGTTCTTCACCCGCGAAGAGGTGAGGAACCGGTTGTTCGAGACGAGGTACGGGATGAACGGGACGTACTTCGTCATCAGGGTCTTGTCGAGAGCTGCGTAGGCTGCCGCACGCTTCGAGCCGAACTGCGCCGCCGCGTGGTCGAGGCCTGCGTTGAACTTGCTGTTGTTGAAGTAGAAGTAGTTCACGTTCCCCGAGTCGCCGATCGTGCGACCGTCGAGGTTCACGTTCAGGTAGTCGAACCCGTCGAGGTAGTCGGCACACCAGCCGCCGCCGGCGACGTTGTAGCCGTCGGAGCCCAGCGCGATGCTCTTCGTCTGGAGCGGGTGGTAGTAGCCGGACGGATCGGACTGCTGCAGGGTCGTCTTGAACCCCAGAAGCCCGAACTCCCGCTGCTCGAACTGAGCGAGGTTCGACTGGAAGCTGCTCGAGGGCCGGTAGTACAGGTTGAGATTGCCGCTCAGGTGGCCGGCACCGACCTGCCTCGCCTTCGCGAAGTTCGGGAAGTTCGGATAGATGTTCAGCTTCTTGTAGCCCGGGATGCCCGGCACGAGGAACTGGTCGGCCGGCCGGCCGGCGTACGGGCCGAGCAGCTTGACGACCGGAGCGCGACCGAGCGCGTAGCTGAGCGCCTTGCGGGCAGCCGCGACGTTCGTCGGAGCCCTCTGCGTGTTCAGCGACGCCCAGCTGATGCACGTCGTCGGACCGACGTGGAACTGGCTCTTGTTCGGGCCGCCGTACTTGCTGGCCACCCCTTGGACCTGGTCAGAAGGCACCTGTCCGAAGTCGAGGTCGATCTGGCCCTTCTCGGTCTGGAGCACCTGCGCCTCGCCACCACCGTCGTTCTCCTGAATGACGATCTGGCTCGGATTGTGCTCCTGGGCGCCCGTGTAGTACTTGTTCAGCTTGAGGACCGCCAGGCGCTGCGGATTGTCGGACGCGATGTAGTACGCCCCCGCGGACGGGTACGTCAGGATGCCGTTGGGGTTCTTCGAGTACTTCATGTTCGGCTTCACGGCAGCGAACCACTGCATGCCGAGAATTGACAGGAACGTCGGGTTCGCCTTCGTCAGGTGGAAGGTGAGCGTGAGCCCCTTCGCCGAGATGCCGGAGATGTGGTTCGACGTCTTGACCTTGGCGCCGGCACAGTTCGCGAACTTCGTGCCGCCGGCGATCATCTGGTCGATGCCGAGGAAGCAGCCGTTCTGCACGTACATCTGCGGGCTCAGGTCACGCTCGAACGCCCGCTGATACGCCGCCGCGGTCACCGGCGAGCCGTCGCTGAACTTCATGCCCTTCCGAAGGTGGAACGTGTAGACCTTTCCGTTCTTCGAGATCGTGGGCATGGCCGCAGCGGCGTCGGGCTGCAGGACCGAACCCGCCTTACCCGGCTTGTCCGGGAAGTTCAGGAGCAACCTTGAAGTCGCGTAGAGCGCGGCCCAGTCGTTCGCCACGTACGCGATCTGCGGATCGAGCGTGTCGAACCCGCCGCCCGAGTGGGAGACGCGAAGCACGCCTCCGCGCAGCGCCTTCGCGCTGCCTGCCTTTTGCGTTGCCGAAGTGGCGACGCCAACCGTCGTCACCGCGACCAGCAACGCGACCCCCATGCTCAGCATGAGCAGTGAGAGCACATGCTTCCTGCGCATAAGACTCCTTCCATCGCACCGCGCGCCCTCACGCGCGGCCCGTTTGAGGTGAGTGAGAGACACCAGCGTCTAGTTGAGACGATCCCGGCTCGAGAGAGTTAGGGACCCGATGCGCACGGCTGTAGGCGTTCTAGAGCTGCGACCGCGGGTCGAACGCGTCGCGCAGGCCGTCGCCGAGCAGGTTGAAGGCGATCGTCGTGAAAAGGATGGCGAGCCCAGGGAAGACCAGGATCCAGACCTGCGACTGGTAATAGCCCGGCGCGGCCGCCAGCAGGGTGCCCCAGCTCGCCGTGGGGAGCTGGATCCCGAGGCCGAGGAACGAAAGGCCGGCCTCGGCGAGGATGTTCACGGCGATGAGCAGGCTCGAGTAGACGACGATCGGCGCCACGAGATGTGGCAGCAGGTGCGAGCGCATGATCCGCCAATCGCTGGCGCCCGTCATCCGCGCGGCCTCGATGAACTCCTTCTCGCGCAGCGAGAAGACGACGCCGCGCATGATCCGGGCCGGATAGAACCAGCCGAAGATCGTGAGGATGAGCGAGAGCGTGAAGACGCCCTGCGGCAGGAAACCGAACGTGATTTGGTTGAGCTGCTTCCCGGCCACGATCTGGAGCGCGATGATGAAGAGGATGTACGGGAACACCATCACGATCTCGATCATCCGGGAGACGACGGTGTCGATCCAGCCCCGGAAGTAGCCGGCCATCAGGCCCATGAGGACCCCGAGCCCGACCGAGCCGATCGTGGCGAAGATCCCCACTTCAAGCGACGTCTGCGCCCCGTACAGGATGCGCAGGAAGAGGTCGCGGCCGAGCTGCCCGTCGGCGCCGAGAATCAGGAGCGTCGTTCCGTACTGGCTCTTCGGCGCGCCGATGTACGGCGCGGTCGAGATGTGCGACCAGGGCCCGACCGGGACGAAGGTGCTCTGATCGACGCCGTAGCCGAAGATCGCGTCCGGCCCGTGGCCGAGGAGGTGGGCCGCCAGCGGCGCGCCGCCGAAGGCGGCCGCGAAGAGGAAGACGACCGCGCCGAGGCTGATGACCCCGATCTTGTCCCGCCTGAAGCGGATCCAGACGAGCTCCCAGTAGCCACGCGCCTTGACGGCTGCGAGCTCGTCAGGCGCGCCGACCTGATCAGGCGGGCCGACCGGAACGTCGACCGTCGTCGGGATGTCGACCCTTACGCTCACGAACCCGAGGAAGGTACCTCAAAGAAGGGGCGGCTGCCACCCATCTAGCACTGGGACGTGCTGCAGAGGCGGAAGTTAGTGCGGTCCGTGCCCGCCGGCAAGCCGAGCGAACCAGTCGAGCGCTTCAGGGTTCGCGAGCGAGTCGCGACTCGCGACGGTGTCCGGCGAGGCGCCCGCGAGGAGGCGCTTCACGGGCACCTCGAGGATCTTCCCCGACAGCGTGCGCGGGATCTCCGGCGCCGCGAGCACCTCGTCGGGGACGTGGCGCGGCGAGCAGTCCTCGCGAATCCGGCGGCGGATCTCCGACTCGAGCCGGTCGTCGAGGGCGGCCCCGTCGCGCAACACGACGAAGAGTGTCATCCGGCTTCCCTCGCCCTGCGGGACGTCGACGACAAGCGCGTCGACGACGTCGTCGAGCGCGAGGATGCTGCGGTACAGCTCGCTCGTCCCCATGCGCACGCCGCCGCGGTTGATCGTCGCGTCGGAGCGGCCCGTGATGATCGCGGTGCCGCGATCGGTGATCTCGATCCAGTCGCCGTGCCGCCAGACTCCGGGGAAGGTGGAGAAGTAGCTCTCGCGGTAGCGAGACCCGTCCTCGTCGCCCCAGAGAGAGAGAGGCATCGACGGCATCGGCTCGGTGATCACGAGCTCGCCGACCTCGTCCACCAGCGGCCGCCCGTCCTCGCTCCAGGCCTCGACCTTCGCGCCGAGCGCCCGCGACTGCAGCTCGCCGCGGTAGACGGGCAGCGTCGGCACCCCGCCGACGAAGGCGGTGCAGACGTCGGTGCCGCCCGAGGTGGAGAAGAGCCAGACGTCCTCGCCGAGGCGCTCCCGCACCCAGTCGAAGCCCTCCGGCGCAAGCGGCGAGCCGGTCGAGCCGACGCTGTCGAGACGCCCGAGGTTGCGGCCAGCCCGCGGGTCCACGCCCGCCTTCTGGCAGGCGGAGACATATCCGGCGCTCGTACCGAAGCACGTGATGCCCGCGGCGTCGGCGAGGTCCCAGAGCGTCCCGAGATCGGGATGCGCCGGGTTGCCATCGAAGAGGACGATCGACGCCTCCGAGAGGAGCCCTCCGACGAGGAAGTTCCACATCATCCAGCCGGTGGTCGTGAACCAGAAGACCCTGTCGCCGGCCCGCGCGTCGAGGTGCAGGCGGAGCTTCTTCAGGTGCTCGAGGAGGATGCCGCCCTGGCCGTGCACGATCGCCTTCGGCAGGCCGGTCGTGCCCGAGCTGTAGAGCACCCAGAGAGGATGGTCGAACGGGAGCTGGGCGAGCTCGAGCTCCGCGGGCGCCAGCTCCCATTCACCGCCGGCCAGATACGGGAGCACGAGCGTCCGCTCGAGCGTCGGCAGCTCCCGTTGCAGCGCCGCGATCGTCTCGCCCCGATCGAAGTCTCGGCCGCCGTAGCGGTAGCCGTCGACGGCGAGGAGCACCTTCGGCTCGATCTGGGCGAAGCGATCGACGACGCTGCGGACGCCGAACTCCGGCGCGCAGCTAGACCAGGTCGCGCCAATGCTCGCGCAGCCGAGAAAGGCGGCGACCGTCTCGGGGATGTTCGGGAGGTAGGCCGCGACGCGGTCCCCGGCGACGACGCCTGCCTCGCGCAGCGCTCCCGCGAACCCGCCGGTGCGCGCCCGCAACTCGCCCCACGTCCATTCGCCCAGCGGGCGCAGCTCCGACGCGTGGCGGATCGCGACCTCGTCGTCCTCCCGGCCGCGGAACACGTGCTGGGCGTACGAGAGACGCGCGCCCGGGAACCACTCCGCGCCGGGCATCTCGCGCCGGCCGAGGACGCGCTCGTACGGCTCGCTCGCCTCGACCTCGAAGAAGTCCCAGATCGACGCCCAGAAGGCATCGAGCTCGTCGACCGACCACTGCCAGAGGTCGTGATAGTCCTCGAGCCCGAGGCCCTGGGTCTCGTCGAGCCACTCCCGGTAGCGGGTGATCGTCGCGGACGCGATCCGCTCCGGGCTCGGCGTCCAGACGATCGGCGGCGCAGACACCCCGGCGATGCTACTCGCGAAGAAGTCGCTACAGAGACGGCACGCCAACGTGCGGTGGCTGCCACCCCGTCCGCATGGTTATGCGGCGCCGTTGCGCTTCCGTCGCGGAGACGCGACGGTTATGTGCGGTGGCTGCCACCGGCCGGACCGAAGCTAAGGTGGCCGCGTGGCCGAGGAGACGCTCACGATCCGGGACAACCGCACCGGAGACGAGGTCGAGATCACGATTTCGGACGGCACGATCCGCGCCACGGACCTCCGCCGGCTCGGGCTCATGTCCTATGACCCGGCCTTTCTCAACACCGCGTCGACGCGAAGCGCGATCACGTACATCGACGGCGACGCGGGCATCCTGCGCTACCGCGGCTACCCCATCGAGCAGCTTGCCGAGCAGGCGAGCTTCCTCGAGACCGCGTGGCTTCTGTTCGAGGGAGAGCTGCCGACCGGAGACCAGCTCGAGGGCTGGAAAGAGGAGGTTCGCGTGCACACGTACGTGCACACGAATGTCATGCAGTTCCTCGACGGCTTCCGCCACGACGCGCACCCGATGGGGATGCTGCTCGGCGCCGTCGCCGCGCTCTCGACCTTCTATCCGGACGCGAAAGAGATCGGCGACGTCGAGAGCCGTCGCCTGCAGCGGCTGCGGCTGATCGCGAAATTCCCCACCATCGCCGCCTGGGTGTTCCGGCACAGCCGCGGGCTGCCCTACGTCTTCCCGCGCAACGACCTCGACTACATCGGCAACTTCGTCAACATGACCTTCGAGATCGGCGGCCGGCATGAGCCGAACCCGGTCCTGCAGCGCGCGCTCGAGATCCTGCTCGTCCTTCACGCCGACCACGAGCAGAACGCCTCGACGAACGCGGTGCGCGGGGTCGGGTCGACTCAGGTGGATCCCTTCTCCGCCGTCTCCGCCGGGATCGCCGCGCTGTACGGGCCGCTGCACGGCGGCGCGAACGAGGCTGTGCTGCGGATGCTGGACGAGATCGGGACGGTGCAGCGCGTGCCGGAGTTCATCGAGTCGGTGAAGGCCGGCCACGGACGCCTGATGGGCTTCGGCCACCGCGTCTACAAGAGTTACGACCCGCGCGCGAAGCTGATCAAGCGCGTCGCCGACGACGTCTTCGCGCAGACCGGCCTCAACCCCAAGCTCGAGATCGCACTCGAACTGGAGCGGATCGCGCTCGAGGACGACTACTTCGTCTCACGCAAGCTCTACCCGAACGTCGACTTCTACTCGGGGCTCATCTATCAGGCGATGGGCTATCCGACCAGCTACTTCACGGTGCTGTTCGCGCTCGGCCGGTTGCCGGGCTGGCTGGCGCAGTGGGAGGAGATGCTGTCCGACCCGGAGCAGAAGATCGCGCGTCCGCGGCAGGTCTACACAGGCTACGACGAGCGCGCGTTCGTTCCGCTCGCGCAGCGCTAGCGGTGGGCGCACTGACCTGGTGGCTCGCGCCGCATCCGGAGTGGGAGGAGGGGGAGGACTGGCCCGAGGATGTGCCGGTCGTGCGATACGACACCGAGGACGCGGTCGTCCTCATCGATCCGTTCCTCCCACCCGACAGGTCCTTCGATCCAGGCGGTAAGCCGGTCCGAGTGCTGCTCACGCAGCACGGCCACTACCGCGGGACGGACGATTTCGTGGAGCGATACGGCGCGTCCGTCTGGATGCCGCCGGTGACGGAGCGGGATCACCCGTCCGGCGTCGAGCCGATCGAGCTCGGCGGCCAGCCCCGTCAGGTGCTGTTCTTCATCCGCGAGCATCGAACGCTCGTCAGCGGCGACGTCCTCACCGGCCGGGACGGCGTGATGCATGTGTTCGTCGACGACGCCGAGAGGGAGCAGCTGCTGGCGTCGCTCGAGCGATTGGCCGAGCTACCGGTCGAGCGGGTGCTCGTCCCACACTGCGAGGAGCCGGAGTTCCTCGACGGCGCGGCGCACATCCGCGCGGCGGTCGCCGAAGCCCGCGCCGGCTAGAGAAAGAGCTCGCTCAACTCGTCCCGCTCCGCGGGTGAGAGCGGTCGTTCGAGGGCGGCGAGCGCGGGCCGCAAGTGCTCCGGGCGGCGCGGGCCGACGACGACGGAGATGCGGTCGTCGGCGAGCAGCCACGCGAGCGCGAGGGTCGAGGGGTCGCCTTGGCGCTCGAGCTCCTCGAGCGTGTCGTAGACGCGGTCGTCGCGCAGGTGCTCGTAGGGCCTGGGCCGCATCGTCATCCGCGAGCCCTCCGGCGAGGGCGCGTTGCGCCGGTACTTCCCAGTCAGCCAGCCGCCGGCGAGCGGGCTGAAGGCCTGGAAGGCGAGGTCGTTCGCCGCGCAGAGCGGGAGTACGTCGCGCTCGGCCTCGCGGTCGAGCAGCGAGTACGAGTTCTGGACAGCCGCGAAGGCGCCGGCCTCGAGAGCGTCGCGGAGCTGCGCGCCGTCGACGTTGCTGAG
>DASYOZ010000030.1:0-9253 GCA_036007185.1 Gaiellaceae bacterium
GTGAAGTCCTCGAGCGCTCCGCTCGCCGTGAGCTCGTCGATCGCCGAGGCGCGTGCCTGCAGCTCCTCGGTCTTGTCCCTCGCGCGCTGGATCGCCATGCCGGTGTCGTTCATGTGGCGTCCGATCCCGGTCGCCGCCTCACCGATGCGCACCTGAGCGTCGGCGGCCGAGTACTGCGCCTTGAGGACCTCCTTCTGCGAGCGGAAGGACTCGACGCGTGACTCGAGCGTCTGCTGCGACTGGATCAGCTGCTGCTGCTGCTGGTCGAGCTGCTGTACCTGGGTGTCGAGCTCCTGGAGCTGTTGCTGCGCCGCCGCCTTCTTCTCGAGCGCCTGTCGCGCGAGATCCTCGCGGTTCGCCGCGACCGCCTGGCGCGCCTGGGTCTCGAGCTTGACGACGTTCTGCTCGAGCTTCTGCGTCTGCAGCTCGAGCCGCTTCTTCGCCGTGACCACGTCTGCGACGCCGCGCTTGACGTTCTGCAGCTGCTCCTGCATCTGCTCGTACGAGTAGTCGAGCGTCTGCGTCGGGTTCTCGGCCCGGTTGAGCATGCTGGAAATCTTCGACTTGATGATCAGCGACGCGCGTGAGGCCATGCCCGCCATTAATCCTCCTCGTGGGTAACGAGGTATTAGCCTAGCGTCATGCTCGTGGAGAGGAGCACGCATCCCAGCTGGCTCAGCAACGCCTACCTGCTCGCCGTCGAGGACGGGCCGGCGGTGTTCGTCGACTCCGGCGCCGACCTCGCGCCGCTGGTCGAGGCGGTCGAGCGGTGGGGGGCCACGCCGGTGGCTCTCCTGCGCACGCACGGGCATCAAGACCACGTCGAGAACGAGGAGGAGCTCGTGCGGCGGTACTCGGTCCCGGTCCTCGCCGAGCCGGGCGAGTGGAAGTGGGACGGCTTGCGCGTCCAGGCGCTCGCGACGCCTGGCCACTCCGACGACGGCCTCTCGTTCGTCGTCGACGAAGAGGTGGTCGCGACCGGTGACACGCTGTTCCGCGACGCGGTCGGCGGCGGTGACGTGGCCGCAGTGCGCCGGTCCGTGATGGAGGTTCTCCTCGAGTTGCCGGACACGATGCGTGTCCTGCCGGGCCATGCAGACGAGACGACGATCGGGCGGGAGCGCCGGGAGAATCCGTTCGTCCGCGTCTGGAGTGGCGACGAGGCCGAGGGAAGCGAGCGCGTGCGCGTCGGCGGGCGCGAGGCGACGCTTCTCGTCTGGTCGCCCGATTACGACGGCAAGGGCAAGGCGTGGGTCCGCTTCGACGACGGCAGCGAGACGACCGTCGGCGGCTCGCGCGTCGAACGCGGCTGAGGACCTGTCCGAAAGGGACAGTAGGTTCCGCGACGTGCGCCTCATCGTCGCCCGTTGCGAGGTCACCTACTCGGGCCGCGTCTCGGCCGTCCTGCCGGAGGCGGTGCGGCTCCTCATCCTCAAGGCCGACGGCTCGGTGCTCGTCCACGACGACGCCGGCGGCTACAAGCCGCTCAATTGGATGACGGCGCCGACGTTCGTCGCCGACGAGGGCGAGCGGCTCGTCGTGACGAAGCCGAAGAGCGACGACGCCCTCGAGATTCGCCTGCTCGAGGTGCTGAGCGACGTCGCGCACGACATGGGGGAGTCGGCAGCGCTGCAGAAGGACGGCGTCGAGCGCGATCTGCAGGAGGCGCTCGCGGCCGCGCCCGAGGCGCTCGGCGAGCCGCTGACGCTCGACCGGCGCGAGTGGCAGACGGAGATCGGGCCGGTCGACCTCATGTGCCGCGACGACGCAGGGGAATGGGTCGCGGTCGAGATCAAGCGGGTCGGGACGATCGAGGCCGTCGAGCAGCTCACCCGGTACCTCGACTTCATCCGGCACGACCCGGCGAAGGCCGGCTGCCGTGGGATCCTCGCTGCGGGGCGTCTGAAGCCGCAGGCGGTCGCGCTTGCGGAGTCGCGTGGGATCCGCTGCGTCGCGGTCGACCTCGCCGTGCTGCGCGGCGAGCGGGAGCCCGACCTGACGCTCTTCGCCGCCTAGTCCGCAACCGCCGCGACCGCCGCGGCGACGCCTGCCCGCACGCCGTCCGGGTGCGCGTAGGCGGCGGAGCCGAGCAAGAGCATGACGCCGTCTCGCGTGCCCGCTCGCTCGAGCTGCTCGCGGGCGTTCCCGGCGCCGACCCCGCCGCCGATAACGGCCGTCGCCGGCCGCGCAGCCGCGATCTGCTCCCGCACCTCCTCGTCGGTGTCGAAGGTTCGCGGAGAGAACGACCCGACCTGGACGTAGTCCGCGCCCAGCAGGCGGGTGAGCTCGGCGAGCACACGCGCCGACACCGACACCGGGCCGCCGCGGCGCAGGAAGGCCGAGCCGACCCGGTGGACGAAGATCGGCAGGCCGTGCTCACGCAGCTGCGCGATCGAGCCGAGGCCGGCGAGGAACCCGTTGACCATCAGTGCCCGCGCACCCGCATCGACGATCGTGCCGGCGTCTGCGCCGGTGACGTTCGCCGCGTAGAGGACGTGCTCCGCGATCGCACCGTTGATCGCGCGAACACGCTCTGGCGACGATCGCTGCAACTCGTCGTCCTTGACCAGCACGGCGCCGCCGGCCGCGAGCTCGGCGGCGACCACAGCCGCCTCCTCGGGCGTCAGTCCGAGCGCGGGCTTGACGATCGCGCCCACAGAGACGCCCGGCTCCGCGGGAAACGCCGGCCCCGGCATCCCCTCCGGCCAGTCCACCTCGACGAGCCGGCAGGACTCGACGTCGCCGCGATCGGCCCACTCGCCGGCGACGCAGGCGGCGAGAAGCTGCTCGGCGCTCGTCTCCCCGTCGAGCGCGGGGAAGGCGAGCGTCACGCGCTCGCCGCGCACGTCGACAACCCGCGCCCGCACCCGCTCCGGCCCGTCCGGCAGGCTGACCGACTGCAGGATCGCAAGCGTCTCGCCCCAGGCCGGCGGCCTGATTTCGAAAACTGCGCGCATCCCTCGTATCGTAGGACCCTCGACGCGGCCGAAGGAGGATTCAGATGCCAGTGAAGCTGCACCGCTGCAGCGGCATGTGGGCGAAGTTCGGTGGCCATCCATGCTGGCGTGTCCAGAAGGCGCTGGACGATTCGGGCATCGAGTACGAGCTCGTCACGGAGGGCTCGTCGTTCAAGGGCTCGAGCCGCGGTAGCACGATCGAGAAGACGGGCCAGAAAAAGTTCCCGTGGATCGAGTTCGAGGACGGAACCGTCTACCGCGAGGAATCGAAGGACATGGCCGAAGCGATCCGAGCCGGAAGACTGGACGAGAAGCGACAAACTGCCTCGCTACACTGAGCCACCGCGGGGCTATAGCTCAGTTGGGAGAGCGCCTGGATCGCACCCAGGAGGTCGCCGGTTCGAGCCCGGCTAGCTCCATACGGATCCGCCTGCAATCGAGTGCGGACGAGCCGGTGTTCTCGCGCTCCGCGCTGGGCTCACCCGACGGTCGCCCAGATGTGACCGGCGCCGCTCGCCAGATCGTCGACCGGCGGACCAAGCAACTTCGTGCGGACGATCGTGTTCGTCGCGGTGTCAACGGTCGCGAGGTACCCCTGTCTCGAGCCGACCCAGACGGTTCCCGGGGCACTTGCCAGCGACGTCGATTCACCCGGCAACGCGAACGGTTGGGTGACCGTGTTTTTCCCCGGATCGATGCGCCACAGACGGTTCTCGTTCGGCATGAGCGCCCAGACGGCGCCGTTGCCGACGACGACGGCGCTCGGGCGTCCGCCGACCTGGATCCTCCGCACGACGCGGCCCAAACTCGGGTCGAATCGCTCGATGAAGTCGGCCCTGGCCGGAGCGATCCAGATCGCGTGGTCGCCGACCGCGATCGACTCTGCCTCGCCCACGCCGGCAAAGGTTTGCATTGCGCGACCGGTAGTCGGGTCGAGTCTGGTCAGCGAACCGTCCTGCGAGGCGACCCACAGCTGGCCATTGCCGGCCGCGAGGGGTAGCCGTCCACTGGCGTTCGGCTGGGGCCGGAATGTCCTGAGGAGGCGTCCACGAGCGTCGATTCGGCTCACAGTCCCGTCGAATCCGTCCCCGACCCACAGCGAGCCGGCCGCCGCAGCGAGCGAGAACGGAGTCGCGGGGACAGGCACCGCGTGCACGTCGTTGCCGGAGCTCGCACCCAGCTCGTAGACGGACGGCTCCTGCGCAGAGGCCGCCCAGACGCGCGGGGCGTCGATGGCGAGTGGCCCGAGCCCTGCCCGCAGCGTGGTCGCGCCGACCGTTTTTCCCGACGACGGTGCGAGCTCGACCAGGCCGTGTGCGGGAACCGCCACCGCGCTCGCGGGACGGAATGCGAGTATCGAGGCGACCACGACGACGGCCACCGCGGTTAGAGCGGCAACGAACAGCAGGTTCCGACGGCTCGGGCGAGGCTGGGGACATGCGAGCGGGACAGGCGGTACGGGCGCAGCCTCATTCAGCGCATGGTCCTGCCGGAGGATCCGCCCCTGTAGCTCCCGCAGGTCCTCGCCGGGCTCGAGGCCTACCTCGTCGACCAGCCGGCGGCGTGCCGACGCGTAGCGATCGAGCGCGTCCTTTTGGCGGCCGCTGCGATAGAGAGCCAGCATCAGTTGGCCGAGGAGCCTCTCGCGGTACGGGTGCAGCTCGACGAGCGCCTCTAGCTCAGGGATCATCATGCGTGCTTCGCCGAGGGCGAGCTCCGCCACGACCCGGTCCTCCTCCACCCGGAGGCGCAGCTCCTCGAGCGCGCCGATTCTCACGGCGTACGCCTGCGACTCGTCGAGCTCGGGCAACGGCCGTCCTCGCCAGAGGTCGAGCGCCTTCCGAAGCCGGACCGAGGCACTCTTGGCATCGCCGCGCTCGAGCGCCTGCGCTCCCGCTGACGCGAGCCGCTCGAACTGCGTGATGTCGACCGCGTCGGCGTCCGCGACGAGCCGATAGCCGGATGGGGTCGTCACGACGACGTCCGGCCCCAACCGCCGTCGCAGGCGCCCGACGTAGTTCCGGACCATTTCCCGCGCCGTCGCCGGCAGCCGTTCGCCCCAGAGCGCCTCGACGATCTCGTCCACCCCAACCGAGCGGCCGACATCGAGAACGAGAATCGCGAGCAGCGCACGCTCGATCCCCTTCCCGAGTTCCACGGGTTGTCCCTCGCGAACAACCTCGATTGGCCCGAGGGCGCGGAACTCAAGCATTCTCGACGCGACGCTAACACGGGCACGCGCCGACGTTTACGCGGCGTCTCCCCGCCTGTTATCTCCCGAGCCCAGGCTCCTTCGGGTCACGTCCACGCTCGGAGGAGGATGATGGAGCACATGCCCGCCCGCAAACTCACGGCATTCCTCATCGTGCTGTGCCTGACCGTGCTCGCAGTCACGACGGTGGCCGGTGCGGCCGCGAAGCCGTCCGCCAGGTTCAAGACGCCTGGCGCCCCGGCCTTCCCCGTTGCGTATCACGGCTTCCTCTGGGTCGCCGCGCATCGCGGCGGCGCCATCTACAAGATCGACCCGAAGACGGACCGGATCGTTCATACCTACCAGACCAATGAGTCCGCCTGCTATATCCAGGGAAGCGGCAGCAGGATCATCTTCTACACCTGTGACGGCCCCGGCGGCACCGTCCTGAACATTCGAACCGGGAAGATGCGTCGCTTCGGCGGCGGCCCGCAGTGGTCGATCACGACCAGGCCCCTCGGGCATGCGTCGTACTGGGGCAACCTGACCTACGCCGGCAGCGAATGGATCTTTTCCCCCGGCCTGGTCGAGCGAGTCGATCCGAAGTCGCACGTCGTGCTCAAGCGCTGGCACGGGATCGACGGCGAGGGCTCGTCGAACGTCGCCAATGGCTCGATCTGGATTGGCGGAACGACGACGGTCACCCGTGTCGACACGAGCGACGACAAGCTGACGATCATCCCGCTCCCGGGAGCACTCGCGGACCCCGGCGACAACCAGGGATACGCTGTGCTCGAACGGCTCGCCGTCACTCCAGGGACGATCTGGGCGACCAACCCCCGCGGTCTCTACCGCATCGATATGCGGACGAACCAGGCGACGCAGGTGCCGGCGATCCACGTCGGCAACCTCGACGAGTGGGGTTACATCGACCTCGTCGCCGCCGCCGGCAGCCTCTTCATGCGAAACGGCCCGAGCCAGGTTGTTCGAATCGACCCCATTTCCGGGAAGATCACCCGCCGATACGCCGCAACCGGCGGAGGGGGAGGCATCGAACTGGCGTATCGCTCGCTCTGGGTGACGAACTTCATCGCCGATACCACCTGGCGGATCCCGATCGGCTGACCAGCCGGAGTTATTCGCGGCTTACGCCGGAGTTACGCCGGGTCGGGACAGTTGGCGCGTCATCCACAAAGGAGCGCCGATGCACCCAATTCGCACTACTACTTGCACACTCTTCGCGCTGGTCGCTGCGGCCGCCATTGCGGCGCTGGCCGTGCCGGCCGCGTCGCGGGCCGCAGGCCCGGTGATCTCGTCCAACGACGACACGACTCCGCAGACGATCCAGGAGTGGGGCGACTGCCCAACCTTCACCATCGACGCCACATACATGGCACAACGCCGGAACGAGGACTTCTATGACGCGCAGGACAACCTCGTCTTCGAACGGCGGCACATCGACTTCACCGGGACGCTCTACAACGAATCCAATCCCCTCGCCGCCGTGCCGTATGAAGGCCACTTCACGCTCACGTTCGATTTCACGACCGGAACGGTGACGAACAAGGGGCTCGTGACGCACGTGATCCTCCCCGGATCCGGGGTGATCAACCTCACCGCCGGCTCGGCGACGTTCACGCCGACCGACGCGATCGTCCATGGCCCGGACGGCGACCTGACGCAACTCTGCGCTGCACTCGCCTGAACGATGACCAGCGGTGCTCGCTACAGCGAGTACCGAACCAGCACCTGAGCGATAGGCAGAAGGAGAGGCAAAGATGAAGAGATTTATCCTGTTGTGGGCTGCTGTGCTCGCTGCGGTCGGAGCGCTTGCGGGGGCTGCCTCGGCGGCGCCGACGACCCATTCTGGCCAGCTGACCTTTTCGGGCGGGGGGACGTCGCCTGCGGGCAGCATCTGTGATTTCACCTTGGGCGAGTCCTACACCGGGACGATCAGCCTGACGTTCTTCAGCGACGGCAGCGTGACGAGCCATACCACGCTGCAGGTCACCCATGTCAACGTCGACACGGGCTACACGTTGACGGAGTACGACGTGATCAACGAAACGGACTACAACGACGGCACGTCGAAGCAGCTCGGAGTCTTCTGGCACCTCCGGGACGCGAACGGGAAGATCGTCGTTGTCCACGCCGGGCAGATCACGCTCGACGCCAACTTCGATGTCGCCAGCTTCACGCCCAATTCGGGCCCGGACACCGCTGCGGTGCTTTGCCCGGCGCTCGGTGGCAACCCGGGGTAACGAGTGCAAAGACCGGCGATCGGCTTCAGGAAAGGGGCGTCCCTGTGCGCCCCTTTCAGCTGGAAGAGGCGGGATGGAGCAAAGGACCTGCATACCATGAGAGCGATGCTCCGATCCGACTCCGCGGTGGAAAGCTCGACTGATTCTGCGGTGCCTCTGCTCATCTACGACGGAGATTGTTCGTTCTGCACTTCGAGCGCCACCTGGGTAGCCGCTCGATGGGCCGGCGGGGCGAGGGCCGTTGCGTGGCAGACGCTTGCGGCAGACGAGCTCGCAGCACGCGCTCTCACCGCCGCCGACGTCCGCTCTGCCGCGTGGTGGATCGACGACACGGGCCGTCGTTCTCGGGGGCACCTCGCCATCGCCCACGCACTCGCCGCTGGCACCGGCTGGCCTGCAGCCGTTGGCCGTGTTCTTCTCGTACCTCCCTTCCGCTGGATCGCGGCCGGCCTGTACCCCTTGATCGCACGCTGGCGCTACCGCCTCCCGGGCGGCACCCCGGCCTGTCGGACCTGAGTCAGCCCAACCGCCGGCGTGGTTCGCGCGAGGAGGCCTGAGTGGCCACCTACGAATCCTTCAGCGTCTTCACATCGATCTCTCATTGCTCGCGGGCACGCTGGCAAACGCCATGGCACGCAACTCGCGAATCGACGCGGCTCGTGCGCGGGCGCGTGGCGCCAAGACCGCGATCTTAGGGCTGACGGCGCTCGTCTTCGGCGTCGCCTTCGTCGGCGCCAAGGCCTACGCGCCTGGACACACCAAGGGAAAGGCAAAGCCGCTCGGCGCACCCTCGTCCTTCGAGCGGGCGGTGCGCAAGAGCGCATTACAGGGCGGCCAGCTCGCGCCGCCCGTGCAGCCGCCTGCGGTTGCGACCGCAAGCTCGTGAACGCCGTGCACCGCTTCCGCGCGATGGGCTGCGAGATCGTCGTCACGGGCGCCGACCCGGACGCCGTCACGGGCGTCTTCGAACGCTGGGATGAGGCATTCAGCCTCTTTCGCCCCCGGTCGGAGCTCTGCCGTGTGAACGCCTTGCAGGCCGAGGTTCAGGTCGTCTCGCCGTTCTTCGCCTCGACGCTCGAGGTTGCGCTCGCGGCCGCAGCCGACACGGACGGCCTCGTCGACCCGACGCTCGGGTCGCCCGGGGAAGTTCGGCTGGCCGGCCGCCTGCTCCGCCGGCCGGCCGGGCTCGCTCTCGATCTGAACGGTGTCGTCAAGGCGCTCGCCGTCGACGAGGCGGCTGGGCTGATCGGCGGCGAGGGCTTCGTCTCGGCCGGGGGCGACATCGCCGTGCAAGGACCGGTGGATGTGGCGCTGCCCGGCGGCGGCGCGGTCCGTGTCGTTGTGGGCGGCCTCGCGACGAGCGGCGTCGCCTCGCGCGGCCTTCATCTGATCGATCCGCTGAGCGGACGCCCCAGCGAGTCGCCGTGGGAGCAGGTGACGGCCTCGGGCATGACGTGCCTCGCTGCCGATGTCGCCGCGAAGGCGGCCTTCCTGCTCGGGGAGCGCGGGCCTGGTTGGCTCGACGAGCGCGGCATCGGCGGCCGCTTCGTGTCGCTCCGCGGCGAGATCGTCGAGAACGGCTGCTGGTCGCGTGCGCTTCGGGTTCCGGCATGCATCTGACCTCGAGCCCGGCGATCTGGTACGCGGCACGTGCGTCCGGCGTCGCGGCCTACGTCACGCTGAGCGTCGTCGTGTCGCTCGGGCTGGCGCTCGGCGGCAAGGCGCAGAACCGGCGCTGGCCGCGCTTTTCGCTCGAGGACGTCCATCGCTTCGGCGGCCTGCTCGTGGGCTCGCTCATCGGCGTCCACGTGCTCACGATCGCCGCCGACTCCTTCCTCCCCTTC
>DASYOZ010000031.1:0-21462 GCA_036007185.1 Gaiellaceae bacterium
TTCTTGAGCGCGTTGAGGATCAGGCGCAGCGCATCACGGCGCTCGGCGTCGCGCGCGCGCATCGCATCCTTCAGCTCGTCGTCGATCTCCTCGATCAAGCTCACGCCCAGCCACCTTTGATGTGCCAGTGCAGATGGAAAACCGTCTGGCCCGCGCTGGGGCCGACGTTGACGGCGACACGGTAATCGGTCAACCCCTCGCGTGCAGCGACATCGGCGACGAACTCCAGCATCCGCTGCGTCTCTTCGGGCGGGAAGTCGCCGATCTCGCGGAACGAGTCCACGTGGCGCTCGGGCAGGACGAGGAGGTGCACGGGCGCCTGCGGGTTGATGTCGCGGATCGCGACGAACCCGTCGGTCGCGGCGACGTGGTCGCCCTCGCGATAGAGGCGGCAGAACAGGCAGTCGTCAGGCAGCGAGGATCCCCTCCTCCGAGACGGCCGCGCCGCGGACGTGGACGAAGTCCCCGACGGGCGCCGACTCCGGCACGAGCCACGGCGAGTAGTCGTCGCCGTAGCCGCGCCCCGGCCGGTCCACGAGGACGACGTCGGCCCGGCCGACCTTCGAGCGCCAGTGCGCAAGGCACGCTGCCTGCGACAGCCCGCGCAGCCGCGCGCTGCGTTCCTTCTTCACCTGTGGTGGCACCGGATCCTCGGCGGCGGTGCCGGTCCCGGGCCGCGCCGAGTAGGGGAAGACGTGCACCTTCGTCACGCCCACTGCCGCGAGGACGCGGAGCGTGCTCTCGAACGCTGGCTCGTTCTCGGCCGGAAAGCCGACGATGACGTCGCTCGTGAGGTTGAAGTCCTCCCGCAGCGGCTCGAGCCGGCGGAGGTACGCGGCGGCGGAGTAGCGGCGGCCCATCGCGCGCAGGACGGCGTCGTCGCCCGACTGGAGCGGCACGTGCAGGTGGCGGCTCGCCGTCCGCGTCTCGCGCAGCGCGCGGACGAGCTCGTCGTCGACGTGGTTGATCTCGATCGAGGAGAGGCGGAGCCGCTCGAGCCCCGGTGTGGCGCCCGCCTCGCGCACGAGCCGCGGCAGGCGGTAGCCGGCTGTGCGGTCGCGGTAGCAGCCGAGGTTGATCCCGGTCAGGACGACCTCGCGGTGACCCTGCGCGACCCGGCGGCGGATCTCGCCGAGCACGGCCTCGGCCGTGCGGCTGCGCGACGCGCCGCGAACCAGCGGGATGACGCAGAAGCGGCACGAGAACGAGCAGCCGTCCTGCACCTTGACGAAGGCGCGGACGCGGTCGAGGCGGGCGTCCGCCTGCACGCAGCCGATCGCGCCGACGTCGCCTGCGACGTACTCGGGCGTCTCCTCGCTCCTACGCGCAACGACGACGACGTTGCCGGGCAGGCCGGCGAAGGCGTCGCCGGCGAGGTTGGCGCCGCAGCCGGTGACGTAGACCCGTCGATGCGTGCGCGCCGCGCGCGCCGCCTCCTTGCGCGACTTTGCAACCGCCTCATGGGTGACGCAGCACGTGTTGACGATCGCAACATCGGCGCCGCCCTCCCGCTCCACGTGCCCGTCGGCGAGCAGCCGCTCGCGCACCGCGTGCGCGTCGACATGGGAGACCTTGCAACCGAGGAAGCGGACGGAGAACGTCGTCACGGCCGCAATTCGAACAGATCGGCCGCCCAGCCGTCGCGCACGCGCCTCGTCAGCCGGCGCACGCCGACGACGTGCGGCTCGTCGCGTTCGAGGTAGCCGGAGGTGATCGCCCACTCGACGGGAAGCGTCGGCAGCATCCTCTCGACCACGTCGAGCGCAATGTTCATGACGGCCAGCCGGGCCGGCCGCAGCTCGGTGAGCACGTCGACGGCGACGTCGTTTGCCGCCGCGTTCGCCCTCGTCACCTCGAGCGCCACCTCGTCGACGTCAAAAGCGGCAACCGGGCGACCCGGACCGAGCTTCGCGGCCGCGATCGCGAGCACTCCCGAGCCGCAGCCCACGTCGAGGACGCTCCTCGCGCCCACGTCCTGGAGGAGCTCGAGACAAAGCCGAGTCGTCGCGTGCGCGCCGGTGCCGAAGGCGCGGCCCGGATCGATCACGACGGGGACGGCGTCGGCGGGCGGCTCTTCCCAGGGCGGGCCGACCCAGAGGCGGCCGACCCGGACGCCGTGGTGGAAGGTGCGCCAGGCGTCCTCCCAGCCCTCGGCCACATCGTCCACTTCGACGACGTCGAAGCCGAGCGGCGGCTCGTCCCCGTAGACCGCGTACGCGCCGTCGAGCTCCTCGACGCCCTCGGGGAATAGGTGGAGTAGGAGCGCAAGCTCTGGCTCGCCGCCGACGACGACGTACCGTCTCAGCGGAAGGCGCTCTTGAGCTTGTCGAAGATCCCGCCCTCGCCCTTGCCGTAGGTGTCGTCGTCGGCGTGCTCGTCGAACTCGCGCAGGAGGCGGCGCTGCTCGTCGGTCAGCCGGCGCGGCACGCGGACGTTGACGAGGATCCGCTGGTCGCCGCGGCCGCGGCGCTGCAGGATGGGCATGCCGCGCCCGTGCAGGACGACGATCTCGCCGGGCTGCGTCCCGGGCGACAGCTCGAGCTCCTCCTCCCCGTCGAGGGTCGGGACTGCGAGGGTGGCGCCGAGGGCAGCTTGTATAAACGTGAGGTCCACGGTCGTGTAGATGTCGTCGCCTTCGCGCACGAATCGCTCGTCGGGCCGGATCCGCACCTCGACGTAGACGTCCCCGGCCCGGCCGCCGACGAGCCCGGCATGGCCCTCGCCGCCGAGGCGGATCTGCTGGCCGTGGTGGATCCCGGGCGGAATCTCGACCGCAAGCATCCGCTGCTCGACGCTGCGCCCGGCGCCGCGGCACGCGGTGCACGGCTGCTCGACCCGGCGGCCCGAGCCAGCGCACGCCGGACAGGTCTGCGTGCGGACGAACTCGCCGAAGACGCTTCGCATCACCTGTTGCAGTCGCCCGGTTCCGTCACACGTCGGGCAGGCCGTGACGCCGGTGCCCGGTTCCGCGCCGTCGCCTCCGCAGCGCGCGCAGGTGACGGCCGCGTCGAACGGCACCTCGCGCGAGACGCCGTGGGCGGCCTCGACGAGGTCGATCTCGACCACAGCCGCGAGATCGGCGCCGCGCGAGCGCCCGCCGCGGCCGCGGCCTCCGAGCAGGACGTCGTCGCCGAAGAAGGCCGAGAAGAGGTCGGCGAGGTTGCCGAAGTCGACGTGACCGGCCTGGAAGCCGCCGCTGCGCAGCCCCGCGTGGCCGTAGCGGTCGTAGAGATCGCGCGTCTCCGCGCTCGACAGCACCTCGTACGCCTCAACCACCTCGCGGAACCGCTCCTGCGCATCCGGCGCCTCGGACACGTCCGGATGGAGCTCGCGCGCCAGCCGCCGGAAGGCGCGCTTGATCTCCCCTTCGCTCGCCTGGCGGGACACTCCGAGCAGCTCGTAGTAATCGCGGTCGGTGGTCGCCATCGCTCTGAATGTAGCTTCGGGGCCTGCTGGGAACGGCGGTGCTCGCCGTCGTGTGCTCAGGCTTCGTCGTAGATCGACTCGACGAAGCGGGAAAGCTCGAGCGCGGCCGAGCGCACGGCTCCGAGCGCCTTCTCGTAGTCCATGCGGACGGGGCCGACGAGGCTGACGGCACCGAGAGCGCGGTGGACGAGCCCGTAACACGCGCCGACGAGCGCGATCTCGGCGAGTGCCGGGTGAGCGAGCTCGTGGCCGAGGCGGACGAACGGACGCTGTGACGAGCTCGGCTGCCCGAGCACGTCGAGCAGGTCGGCGCGCCGCTCGGTGAGCTCGAACAGGCTCCGGTACGCGTCGAGCTCCTCCGCGCGCACCTCGCCGAGGAGGTCGGCGGCGCCGCCGACGTACAGGCGCTGCTCGGCCGAGACGAGCTCCGTGAAGGCCGGCCGGAGCGCCGCGAGGAAGGCACGCTCGGCGTGGCTGAGCCCCGCGTCCTCGAAGCGTCGGCCGAGCAGACCCGTGCCCAGCTGCAGCCCGGCGACCGCCTCGTTCAGGTAGTCGTTCGCCCACTGCGCGAGACCTGCATCGACCGGGTCGTCGAAGTGGAACAGCCGCTTCGAGACACCGCCCGCCGACGTGATGACGACCACCATCACGAGTTGCGGCTGCAGGAGCAGCACCTCCACGTGCCGCACGTGCGTCGCCTCGAGGGGCGGCGCGGAGACGAGCGCGAGCAGCCGCGTCACCTGCGAGAGCATCTCGGTCGTCGCCTGTAGCGCCGACTCGATCTCGGTGCCCTTCGTGGTGAGGTCGAGCGGGAAGGCGGCAGGGTGCGGCTCGAGCCGTCCGAGCAGCTCGTCGGCGTAGTGGCGATAGCCGCGCTCCGTCGGCACGCGTCCAGCCGAGGTGTGCGGATGGGTGAGCAGTCCCAGGTTCTCCAGCTCGGCGAGGTCGGCCCGGACGGTCGACGGCGAGACGTGCAGGTCGGAGCGCTCGACGAGCGTCTTCGAGCCGACGGGCTGGCCCGTGCCGACGAACTCCTCGACGACGCGGCGGAGGATGGCCCCCTGCCGCGCGCTCAACTGCACGGTTTCCTGCATTTGCAGGAGATTTTAGCCGGAGGCTCAGCCGGCGTCCTCGGGGTGGCCCGTCGGCTCAGGCGAGGATCTCGGCCGTCACCCCGCCGCCGAGGAAGCGGCCCCGCCGGGTGAGCGCGAGGGTCTGCCCGCCGTCAACGGCGAGGCCGAGCCGTTCGGCGCGCGCGAGACCCTCGGCGTCGAGCGCCGAGCGCAGTCCACCGAGCGGCAGCGGCTCGTCGAGCCGGAGGCCTAGCATCACGCGCTCGCGGGCCTGCACGTCGGCATCGAGCGGCTCGACATCCCGCTCGGGCACCCGCCCGACGGAGAGCGCCTCCAGGTAGCGCCCCAGCCGCGGCGTGTTCCTCCAGCGCCGGTTCTCGATTGTGCTGACCGCACCGATCCCGACTCCCAGATAGTCGCGTCCGAGCCAGTAGGCGAGGTTGTGCCGCGCGCGGAGGTCCCGCCCATCCGCGTCGACTCGGCAGAAGTTCGCCGTCTCGTACCAGCGGTAACCGGAGCCGGTCAGCCGCGCGACGACGCGCTCGAAGTAGTCCTCCATCGCGTCCGCCTGGCGCGCGAGCTCGGCTCCCCAGGAGTGGGTGAAGCGCGTCCCCGGCTTCGCCTCGAGCTCGTAGCAGGAGAGGTGCTCCGGCTCGAGCGCGAGCGCCTCATCGAGGTCGGCCTCGAGATCGGAGGCGCTCTGGCCGGGGATCCCGTAGACGAGGTCGAGCGAGATGTTGTCGAATCCGGCATCACGCAGATGGTGCACGGCGCGTCGGACGTCGTCCGGTTGGGCAACGCGCTCGAGGACTTCGAGGAGCCGCGGTCTAAAGCTCTGCGCACCGACGGAGACGCGTGTCACGCCGGCGGCACGGAGCGCGCGGGCGAGCTCCGGCCTCACCGTCTCGGGATTCGCCTCGACCGTCACCTCCTCGGCCGCAGGCAGCGCCTCCATTAGGCGCACGAGGTCCGGCAACACGGTGAACGTGGGCGTGCCGCCGCCGACGAAGACAGTCTCGAGCTCGCGGGCGAGCAGCCGGCGCTCGATCTCCAGCTCATGCAGGAGGGCATCGACATACGCCGCGTGCTGCCCGGGCCGGCCGACGACCGTGACGAAGTCGCAGTAGCCGCAACGGTGCGCGCAGAATGGGAGGTGAACGTACAGGTGGCGTGCGGCCGCCCTCACGAACGCTGCCCCTGGCCGATGTTGAGGACGGCGAGGAACGCTTCCTGCGGTACCTCGACGGCGCCGACCTGCTTCATCCGCTTCTTGCCCGCCTTCTGCTTCTCGAGCAGCTTTCGCTTGCGCGAGATGTCGCCGCCGTAGCACTTGGCGAGCACGTCCTTCCGCTTCGCTTTCACCGTCTCCCGCGCGATGACGCGCGAGCCGATCGCAGCCTGGATCGCGATGTCGAACATCTGGCGCGGAATCTCCTCCCGGAGCTTGTCCACGAGCAGCCGTCCGCGGTCGTAGGCGAAGTCGCGGTGGACGATGAGGGACAGCGCATCGACGGGCTCGCCGCCGACGAGCACGTCGACCCGGACGAGATTGCCCGGCTTGAAGCCGGCGAGGTCGTAGTCGAACGACGCGTAGCCGCGGGTGCGCGACTTGAGCTGGTCGTAGTAGTCGAGGACGATCTCGGCGAGCGGGAGCTCGTGTGTGAGGTGGACGCGCTCCGGGGAGAGGTACTCGAGCTTCCCGAAGGTGCCGCGCCGCTCGTTGTTCAGCTCCATCACGGCTCCGACGTGCTCCTTGGGAACGATGATCGAGGCAGCAACGTACGGCTCCTCGACCTCCTCGACCTCGCGCGGGAACTCGGAGGGGTTGTGCACCTCCACCCAATCTCCGTTCTTCTCCTTCACGCGGTAGGCGACGTTCGGGGCGGTCACGAGCAGGTCGAGGTCGAACTCGCGCTCGAG
The DNA here is from genome assembly GCA_036007185.1 of Gaiellaceae bacterium. GTDB lineage: Bacteria > Actinomycetota > Thermoleophilia > Gaiellales > Gaiellaceae > Palsa-739. Next base: position 6,420 of record DASYOZ010000031.1, read on the forward strand.
CCGCTCGCGGACGATCTCCATGTGGAGGAGGCCCAGGAAGCCGCAGCGAAAGCCGAAGCCGAGCGCGTTCGACGACTCCGGCTCGTAGACGAGCGCCGCGTCGTTGAGCTTGAGCCGCTCGAGCGCGTCCCGCAGCTCCGGGTAGTCGTCGGAGTCAGTCGGGAACAGGCCGGCGAAGACCATCGGCTTGACGTCCTTGTAACCGGGCAGGGCGTCCGCCGCCGGCCGGCGCACCAAGGTGAGCGTGTCGCCGACCCGCAACCGCGAGACGTCTTTCAGCCCTGTCACGACGTAGCCGACCTCGCCGGCGGACAACCGCTCGACCGGCGTCATCGCCGGCGAGAAGAAGCCGAGCTCCTCCGCGTCGAAGCGGGTATCGGTGGCCATCGTCCGCAGCGCGTCCCGGGTGGAGAAGGAGCCGTCGACGACCCGGACGAACGCCACGACCCCGCGGTACTGGTCGTACGAGGAGTCGAAGACGAGGGCGCGCGCCGGAGACTCGGGATCGCCCGCGGGCGGCGGGACGCGCTCGACGATCGCGTCGAGGACGTCGGCGACTCCGTCGCCGGTCTTGGCGGAGATGCGCAGGACGCGGGCCGGGTCGTCGCCGAGCAGGTCGGCGACCTCGACGGCTGTGCCGTCCGGATCCGCCGCCGGGAGGTCGATCTTGTTCGCAACGGGGACGATCTCGAGCCCGTTCTCGATCGCCAGGTAGGCGTTCGCGAGCGTCTGGGCCTCGATTCCCTGGGCCGCGTCGACGACCAGGAGCGCGCCTTCGCAGGCCTGCAGGGAGCGCGAGACCTCGTAGGTGAAGTCGACGTGGCCGGGCGTGTCGATGAGGTTGAGCTCGTGGCCGTTCCACGTCACGCGAACGGCCTGGGCCTTGATCGTGATGCCCCGCTCCCGCTCGAGCTCCATCGAGTCGAGGACCTGCTCACGCATCTCGCGCGCGGAGACGGCGTCGGTCAGCTCGAGGATGCGGTCGGCGAGCGTCGACTTGCCGTGGTCGATGTGCGCGATGATCGAGAAGTTGCGGATCCGGCTCTGTTCCACGAGCGGCGATGGTACTGACGCACGTCCGCTGCGACCGTGGCCGTTCCGGACGCGGCCGCACGCACTCCCCCACCCAGGGTGGGGTGTGTGGTTCCCTCCGCCCTCGCGATCGAGGCTATCGACCGACTCGTGACGGCGGGCGAGCAGCTCCGTCGCAATTCAGCGTCGGCTTGGCCTGTTCGCGTCCGCTGGTCCGGGACGCAGCGAGCGTCTACTGCTAGGCGCCCCAGCCGTGGTCGTCGTTCGTCTCGAGCTTCCGCCAGAACACCGGACGCGGCTGGGCGGTGATCCCACCTGCGTCCAAGATCGGCTGGATCTGCGGCCCCATGTGCGCGAAAAAGTCGAGGAAGCTCTGCTCGTCGGGCCATTCGTCGATGACGAGGACCTGGCCGTCCGCCCCGTAGAAGCGGTGGGCGATCAGGCCGTGCTCCGCTGCGTGCTCGACGATCTCACGCATCTTCCCCGGGTTCTCCGCGGCGTACCGCTCGATCCCGGCCGGGTCGCCTTCGGACCAGAGCGTCATGATCACGGACATCCGTTCCTCCTCGTCGCTGTCCGGGCGAGTCTTGCGGTGGCCATCCTCCCAGGTCAAGTGCGGGCGCGCCGTAGCCGCAACATCGTCTCTAGTTCGCGCACGCCCAGCAGCCGGCACGCCACGAAGAACACGCCGTAGCCGAACGCCAAGCCGAGGCCGAGCGAGACGATCTGCGCCGGGAGCGAGCGGCCGAGCGCGGAGTCGAACAGACGCCAGACGCCCCATGCCACGGCGGCGAGCACCGCCGAGCCGACGGTTACGAGCACGAAGGTCCGGGCCGTCTCGCCGAGCTCGTCGAAACCGCCCATCCGCCGCCGGAAGAGGACGAGGAGCGCCACCGTCCCGGCGATGTTCACGAGGGACGTCGAGAGGGGGATCCCCCAGATCCCGAACCGGTAGAAGACGGCATCGAGGACGGCGTTCAAGCCGAGGTTTCCGAACGCGACGAAGCTCGGGATCCACGGCGACTGGAGCGAGAAGAAGCCGCGGTTAAGCATCAGCATCGTCCCGTTGAACGTCAGCCCCAGCGCGAACGCGGCGAGGCAGCTCGCGACGATCGGTGTGTCGTGGGCGGTGAACTGCCCGTGCTGGTAGAGGAGCCGGACGATCGGAGTCGCGAGGACAGCGGCCGCGGCGCTCGCCGGCACGAGTAGGAACGAGATCAGGCGCAGCCCTGTGCCGATGGTGCGCCGGAAGGCGGTCCAGTCCTCGCGCGAGGCGTGACGCGAGAGAAGCGGGAAGAGGACCGTCGCGACCGCGACGGAGAACACCCCCTGCGGCAGCATGTAGAGCCGGAATGCTCGCACGATGGCGGCGGGCGCCTGGTACTGGTTCAGATAGTGAGTCGCGAACAGCTGGTCGATGAGGGCATTGATGTTGATCAGGCCCAGACCGATCGTGATCGGCACCATCAGGACGAACGTCCGCTTCACTGCCGGATCACGGATGTCGATCGCCATGTGCAGGTGGCCGTCGAGCCCACGTAGCCACGGCAGCGGCAGCAGGAACTGCGCGATCGTCGCCACGAGAATCGAGACCGCGTAGATGTAGAGCCTCGTCGAGTGCGAGCTCGAGTTCTGCACTCCGAATGCGAGGCCGAGGAGGATGATCACGTTCCAGAGCACCGGGCTCAGCGCGGGCACGGTGAAGTGGTCGTAACTGTTGAGAATCCCGACCACGATCCCCGTCAGCCCGAGGATGAGCACGAGCGGGAAGAGGATCCGCGCGAGCCCGGCCGCAAGCACGCCGAACTTGTCGTTCGGCCCGTAGCCGAAGATCCCCATCACCCACGGCGCAACCACGACAAACAGGGCCGTCAGCCCTCCGAGCCCGAGCAGCATGAGCCAGAAGAGCGAGGAGGCCACCCGCCAGGCGCGCTGCCGCTCGCCTTTGACGAGGAGGTCGCTGAAGACCGGGACGAACGCGGCCGAGAGCGCGGAGTCGGCCACGAGCGACCGCACCGTGTTCGGGATGAGATAGGCGATCTCGAACGCATTGACCGGGCCGGAGATGCCGAAGACTGCGGCCTGCGCGATCTCCCGCACCAGGCCGATGACGCGCGAGATCCCGGTCGCGATCGCGAATATGACGCCCGAACGGGCGAGGCCGCGGCCCGTGTCCGGCGTTTCGGCCGCCCCGGCCGGCGCCGCGAAACTGACCGCGGTCGCCTGCCCCTCCTCGTCGAGCGCCAGGGCTTCGAGCTCGAGCAGCTCGCCGCCGTCGCGGCGTGGCCGGAGGATCGACGTCGACCGTTCAGCCGGATCCTGCGCGACCGGCCACGAGTCGAGCTTCGCGTCGCTCTCGAAGTACGCCGGCTTGCCCTGTTCGCGCCGACGGCGGTCGCGCGCAATGCGCCGCTCGTGGCGCTCCCGCTCGGCGTCCTCCACGAGGGCAGCATAGGGAGAGGGGTTGCTACCATCGCCCGGCCCGCGAGCTGCGGGTCTTTTTCCGAGATGCCGAACATCAGACAGCAAGAGAAGCGCGTCCGCCAGGCCGCGCGCCAGCGACAGGAGAACCTGCGCTGGCGGTCGACGGCGAAGACGCTCATGCGGCGCCTGAACGAGGCCGTCGCCGACGGCAACGCGGAGGAGGCCGAGGCGCGCCACCGCGAGCTCGTCCAGTGGCTCGACCGGGCCGCGGCGAACGGCGCCCTCCACCGGAACACCGTCGCGCGGCGCAAGTCCCAGGCGGCGAAGGTCGCCGCCGGCACGTCCGCCGAGTAGGTGTTATCCCCGGTCGTCGGGCCGGCGCGTGATCTCAACCAGCGTGCGCTCGAGCTGGAGCTCGGGTGGGAGGCGTGAGCCGCCCTTCGCGCCTGCGTCGAGCTCCGCCAGCCGGACTGTCGCCTGCGCCAGCTCCTCCGACGAGAAATTCCCCGCCTGTTTCCCGGCTTTCTCCGCGACGAAGGGGTGCAGCTTCAGCCGGCTCGCGATCTCGCTCGAGCGGACGCCCTCGTCCGCCAGACGCGAAACCTTCCTGACGCGGCCGACATGCCCCACGAGCGAGGCGACGAGCCGAATCAGCTCGCCCGAGCGCGGCCGGTGCGAGCGGTCGAGCAGCGTTTCGGTCGCGCGCAGCGTGGCCGCGACGTCTCGTCTCCCCCATGCGTCGGTGACGGCGAAGATCGGCGTCTCGGCGCGCCCGACCGCGAGCTGTTCGACGTTCGCGCGCGTGATCTGCTCGCCGTTGGCCCACGTCGCGAGCTTCTGGATCTCCGAGGCGAGGTCACCGGCGTTGTCCCCGACCGCCTCGACGAGTGCCCGGCAGGCGTCACGGTCGGCCGACGCGGCCAGGCGAGCGAACTGCTCGCCGACCCATTCGGGCAGTTTTTTCTTCGGTACGTCATAGACGAGCAGGTCGCCGGCCTTCGCCACCGCCTTCGCGAGCGCGGAGTCGCGCTTGACCCCGTCGCCGACGAGCGCCAGAACGGTCGTCAGAGCCGGCGCGGAGAGGTATGACTCGAGCTCCTTGATGTCCGCCGACTTCCACACGTCGACCCCGTCGACCACGACGAGGCGCGCCTCGTCGCCGAAGAGGCCGAGCGCGTTGCAGGCCGCCACCGCGTCCTCCCCTGACGCCTCAGCGGCGTGGAGCTGCTCGGTCGCGTCCTCACCGATCCGCGCGCGCAGCCGCTGGAGCGCCAGCGTGATCTTCGGACGGTCGGTCCCCGTCAGGAGGTAGACCGGCTTCAGCTCGCGCTCGCTCGCCACGCTGCCAAGCATAAGCGGCGGCGCCGGCGGCTCCCAGGCCGAGCAAGGCGGCCGCCCGAGGGGACGTGATCTGCGCGCCGGGAAGGCTCCCGAACGCGCGGGCGCACGCGGCGACGAACCAGGCGCCCCAGCCGTTGAACTGCGCCATCGCCGAGGCGACCGGAGGCGCGACGGGCGCGACCACGGCGGTCAGGAGCGCGAGACCGAGCACCTCGACGACGACCGGGACGGCCACGACGTTCGCGGGGACGGTGACGAGCGAGATCTGGTGGAACTGGAACCACGTGACCGGCGCCGTGGCGAGGCCACACGCCGTCGAGACGCCGATGAGCTGCGCGAGCTCGTGCGAGACGGGGTATCCCTCGAGCGCCCGGACGACGCGGGGCGTGACCACGAAGATCGACGCGACGGCGGCGAACGAGAGCTGGAAGCCGGCGTCGAGCAGCGAGTACGGGTTCCAGCCGAGGAGCACCGCCGCGCCGACGAGCAACGCCTGCCAGCGGTCGCGCTCCCGGGCGGCCAGCCAGGCGAGCGACCCGAGTGCAGCTGCAAGCGCCGCCCGCACAACAGACGGATGGAGCCCGACGGCGAGCGCGTACGTCGCGACCGTGAGCAGGGCTCCTATCTGGGCGAGGTAGCTTCCGAGGCCGGCGAGCAGGACGACAGCTGCGACGCCGCCCCCAACCGCAGCGACCTTCAGCCCGTCGACGGCGAGGCAGTGGTAGAGCCCGGAGGCGCGGAAGTCCGCGAGCAGCGTCTGGTCGAGACCGGACGAACGGCCGAGGACGATCGCCTCGATCACGTCGCGGCGCTCGCCGTCCAGGCCCGGTGCGCTGTCGCCCGCGAGCCACCGCCCGACGCTGTCGCCGGCTCCGGGGACGCCGCCACGCCGGCCGACGACGTGCCACGACTGTCCACGCAGGACCGCGTGGATGCCCTGCCGGCGCAACCACTTCGCCTCGTCGAAACCGGTCGACGGGCCAGGCGGCGCCCGCAACCCGCCGAGCAGCTTCAGCCGCGCGCCCTGCGGCGGAGCCCGGCCGAGCGGGAGCTCGAGCAGAACCGGCTCGTGCGTCCGCAGCGTCCCCCAGCGGAGCACTCGCGCCCGCATGCGCTGGTCGAAAGATCCCGGCCGCGGCGGCTCCTCGACCTCGACGACTGCCGGCTCGAACGTGCCGATCCGCGACGCCAGCACGCTGTGGTCGAGCTGGGAGAGCCGCACGCTTCCCCAACCCCAGGCGAGGGCCACGAGTGCCGCGGCGGCGGCCGTCGAGCGATACCGGGCGTCGCCGACCGCGAGGCCGACTGCGCCGAGGAGCGCCGCGACGAGGAACGCGGGGAACACGGCCAGGTGTCCGAGGTTCGCGAGCGCGAAGCCGAGGCAGAGAGCGCCGACGACGGCGTGCGGGAGGCGGAAGGTCACCTCACGGGATCACGAGCCCTTTCAGCTGGGCGAGCCTTCCCGCTCCGATGCCGGGCACGCCCTCGAGCTCGGCCACGGAGTGGAAAGGCCCGTGCGCCTGCCGGTAGTCGAGGATCTTCTGGGCCGTCACAGGCCCGATTCCGGGCAGCCCGTCAAGCTGCTCGGCCGTCGCCGTGTTGAGGTCGAGCGGCGCGGAGGGCGAAGAGCCGGCGGCGGGAGGGCTCGCCGCGGCAGCCACACCGCCCGCGCCGCGTCCAGGGACGACGACCTGCTCGCCGTCGGCGACCGGCGCGGCGAGATTCACCGCGTCGAGCTGCGCCTTGGCAGTCGCGCCGCCCGCTGCGGCGATCGCATCGTCGATCCGCGAGCCGGAGCGCAACCTATAGAGCCCCGGCCTCCGCACCGCGCCCGCGACGTCGATCACGAGCAGCTTCGCGGCAGCCGGCTTCGCGGGAGCCGGCGTCCGCAAGGGCGTCACGGCGGGAGCGGCCGTCCCCGCTCCACCGCCAAGGTGCCGGACGAGGAGAACGAGCAGGACCGCGACCGCCGCGGCGGCGCCGAAGAGCTGCCGTCGCGAGAGCGCGGGAAGCCGAACGTCCACGTCGTCCACTCTGACAACGCAGATGTGCCCCGTGGGTGCCAGCTTCCTCGCGGCTCCGTAAACTCGCGCCGTGGCCGACTGGGTGACGATCTCCGCGCTCTCGACCGCCGCCGGCACGCTCGCTCTCGCCGGGGTCACGCTGGCCTCAGTCCGCTCAGCCAACCGTGCTGCGCGGGTCGCGGAGCAGTCGCTCCTCGCCGGCCAGCGCCCACTGCTCGTCCCTGCTCGCATGCAGGATCCGGCCGTCAAGGCCGGCTTCCAGGACGACGTCTGGTTCTCGGTACCCGGCGGCCAGGGGATCGCGAGCGCGACGGACCAAGCCGTCTACTTCGTGATCGCCGTCCGCAACGTCGGCACCGGCATCGCCGTCCTCCACGGCTGGCACCTCCTGCCAGAGCTCCGGCTCGAGCGTGGGGCCCACGTCGTCCCGCCTCCGCTGGAGGACTTCACGACGCTCAGCCGCGATCTCTACGTCGCCCCCGGCGACATCGGCTTCTGGCAGGGCTCGTTCCGCGACCCGGCGAGCGATGGCTACCGCGCTGCCCGTCGCGCGGTCGAGGCGCCGCAACGCATCGGCGTCGACATCCTCTACGGGGACTTCGAGGGCGGTCAGCGCGTGATCAGCCGCTTCATGCTCACCCCGCGGGAGACCGACGACGGCGTGCGCTGGTACGCGGCCGTCGGCCGCCACTGGAACGTCGACCGCCCTGACCCTCGGGAGCGCTAGATCACGAAATTGACGAGCTTCCGCGGGACGACGATCGTCTTGCGCGGCTCGCTGCCGTCGAGGTAGCTCCGCACGCGCTCGCTCTCCCGCGCCAGCGCGACGAGCTCCTCCTCGGTCAGCTCCGCGTCCGCCTCGAAGCGGTCGCGCACCTTGCCGTTCACCTGGACGACGAGCTCGAATGTCTCGCGCACGAGCTGCGACTCGTCGGCCTCCGGCCACGGCGCCTCCCACAGCCTTTCGTATCCCAGCACGCCCCACAACTCCTCCGCGACGTGCGGCGCGTACGGCTGGATCAGCGAGACGGCCGTCTCCGCCGCGAAGCGCGCGTCGGGCGCATCGACCGCGCCGCCCAGCTCCTTCACGAGCTCCATCACGGCCGAGATCGGCGTGTGGAACTGGAACCGGCGCAGCACGTCGTCGGTGACGCGCGCAATCGTCTCGTTCGCCTTCCGCGCCAGTGCGCCCTCGCCCGAACCGGGCGACGGCGCCGCGTCGGCGACCTCGTGCACGACGCGCCACAGCCGGCGCAGGAACCGCACGATCCCCTCGACGCCGTCGGGCGTCCACTCCATGTTCTGGTCGGCGGGCCCCATGAAGAGGATGTACAGGCGCACCGCGTCGGCGCCGTAGCGCTCCACCAGCTCGTCGGGCCCCTCGAGGTTGCCGCGCGTCTTCGACATCTTCGAGCCGCCCAGCGTCACCCAGCCCTGGTGGAAGACGCGCGCGAACGGCTCGCGGAAGCCAAGCATCCCCCAGTCGTTCATCGCCTTGACGAAGAAGCGGGAGTAGAGCAGGTGCCCCGTCGCGTGGTCGATGCCGCCGATGTACTGGTCGACCGGCAACCAATAGTCGACGACGAACCGGTCGAACGGGGCCTCGTCGTTGTCAGAGTCGATGTAGCGGAGGAAGTACCAGGACGAGTCGACGAACGTATCCATCGTGTCGGGCTCGCGCTGCGCCTCGCCGCCGCACTTCGGACAGTCGACGCGCATCCACTCCTCGTTGCCGGCGAGCGGCGCCTTGCCCTTCGGCGCGTAGTCCTCCACCTCCGGCAGCAGCACCGGCAGCTCGTCCTCCGGCACCGGCACGGCGCCGCAGCGCTCGCAGTAGATCACCGGGATCGGGCAGCCCCAGTAGCGCTGGCGGGAGAAGCTCCAGTCGCGCAGCCGGTACGAGACGGTGGCGCGGCCGCGCCTCTCCTGCTCGAGCGCAGCGACGATCTCGCGGGCGCCCTCCGCCGCCGGCAGCCCGTCGAAGCCGCCGGAGTTGACGAGCTTCCCGTCCTCGTCGATCACGACCTTCGCGGGCAGGACGAACTCCTCGGCGAACTCTCCGTCTCGCTCGTCGTGCGCAGGGACGGCCATGATGGCGCCGGTCCCGTAGTCCATCAGGACGTAGTCGGCGACCCAGATCGGGAGCTTCTCGCCGTTGATCGGGTTGACAGCGTGGAGGCCCGTGAAGACGCCGGTCTTCTTCGTTTCAGCGGCGCGCTCCTCGACCGGACGAGCGCCGGCGTGACGCGCGTACTCCTTCGCCTCCTCGCTCGCGTGCGCCTCGACGAACGGATGCTCGGGCGCGAGGACGAAAAACGTCGCGCCGAACAGCGTGTCGGCCCGCGTCGTGAAGACCGCGATGTCTTCCCCCGCCTCCTCGACGCGAAAGAGGATCTCGGCGCCCTCGGAACGGCCGATCCAGTTGCGCTGGATCGTCTTCGTCCGTTCCAGCCAGGCGCCGTCCTCGGGGAGGTCGTACTCGAGCAGCTCCTGCGCGTAGGCCGTCGTCCGGAAGAACCACTGCGTCATCTGCCGCAACTCGACCGGCGTGCCGCAGCGCTCGCAGCGGCCGTCGACGACGTACTCGTTGGCGACGACGGTCTGGTCCTTCGGGCACCAGTTGACCGGGGCTTCCTTGCGGTAGGCGAGGTCGTTCTCCCAGAACTTCAGGAAGAGCCACTGCGTCCAGCGGTAGAAGCGCGGGTCGTCGGAGGAGACCTCCCGCTCCCAGTCGATCGCCCACCCGAGTCGCTTCATCTGCGCGCGGATCAGCTCGATGTTGCGCGCGACGATCTCCCGTGGGTGGCCGCCTTCGCGGATGGCCGCGTTCTCGGCGGGCAGCCCGAAGGCGTCCCAGCCCATCGGGCGCACGACGTGCCAGCCGCTGCGCCGGCGGACGTGGGTCTGGACGTCGCCCATCGTGTAGTTGAGGACGTGTCCGACGTGGAGGCTCGGGCCCGACGGGTACGGCAGCATCTCGAGCTGGTACCAGTGGTTCTCGGGCGTCGGAGCCCCCGGAACCGGGTTCGGGGCGTGGAACGCCTGCTCGTCCTCCCAGACGCGCTGCCACTTCGCCTCGATTTCCTGCGGTTCGTATCTCGGTGCCATCGAGAACGTCTCCCGGAACGAAAAAACCTCTCCGAGGAGAGGCCTTGGGAGGTCGGCGCGGCCTCGCCGCGCGTGGCTCCCTGGACTAGGTAAGAAGCAGCTCCTGCATTGGGATCCCGATACTAGCAGGGTGCTCGAGCTCCTTCCCGAAACCGCGCGGATCGAGGACGGCGAGCTGACGCTGGGCGGTCTTCGCGCGAGCGAGCTGGCGAATCGGCACGGGACGCCGCTCGTCGTCTACTGCGGGCAGACGATCCGGTCGCAGGTTCAGGCGTACCGCGAGGCGGCACCAGGCGCCCTGATCGTGTACGGGACGAAGGCGTTCGCGAACGTCGCGCTGCTGCGGCTGCTCGCGGAGGAGGGCGTCGGGGCGGACGTCTCCACGCTCGGCGAGCTCGCCTTCGCGGAGGCGGCGGGCCTTCCGGGCGAGCGGATCGTCTTCCACGGCAACAACAAATCGGAGGAGGATCTGCGAGCGGCGGCAGAGACGAGCGCGCTCGTCGTCCTCGACGCGCCCGGCGAGGCGGAGGTCGCTGCGGCCGCGGGCGTGCGGCGGGTGCTCGTTCGGCTGACGCCGGGCGTGGAGGCCGTGACGCACCGCTCGATCCGGACGGCCCACGAAGAGTCGAAGTTCGGCCTGGCACCCGACGCCGCCGAACAGGAGATCGAGCGGGCGCGCGGGCTCGGGCTCGAGGTGGAGGGCGTGCACGTCCACGTCGGCTCGCAGCTCGGACGCGCCGACGAGAGCGTCCTCGCGCTCGACCGCGTGCTCGCGTTCCTCGAGCGCCTGCACTGGCGGCCTCGCGTGCTCGACCTCGGCGGCGGCCTCGGCGTTCGCCACAACCGCGACGAGGAGCTGCCGTCGGTGGCCGAGTTCGTCGGCCCGCTCGTCGAGCAGGTGCCGGCGGGCATCTCGCTGATCCTCGAGCCGGGGCGCTCGCTCGTCGGCCGCGCCGGCGTGACGCTGTACCGCGTCGGCTCGGTCAAGGAGTCGGGGGGCGTCACGTACGCCGCGATCGACGGCGGCATGTCCGACAACCCGCGCCCGCAGCTCTACGGCGCCCGCTACGAGGCGCTGCTCGCGCACCGGGCGGAAGAGCTGCCGACCGGCGTCTATCGGATCGCCGGCAAGCACTGCGAGTCGGGCGACGTCCTGATCGAGGCGGCCGAGCTGCCCGAGCCACGGCGGGGCGACGTGCTCGCGATGCCGGCGACGGGCGCCTATACGCTCGCGCTCGGCTCGACGTACAACGGCGTTCTGCGGCCGGCGGTCGTGCTCGTCACGGACGGCGAGGCACACCTGATCCGCGAGCGGGAGACCGTGGACGATCTTCTACGCTTCGAGCGGCCATGAGCCTCGCGCGGGTACCCGGAGTCATCCTCGTCGCGGTCGCCGCGGCGATGTGGGGGACCGACCCGATCATCCGCAAGACGATGAGCGGGACGACGACAGCGACGACGATCGTCTTCGGCGAGCACGTGATCCTCGTCGCCCTGACGCTGCCGTTCCTCCTCCCCGCGCTGCGCTCCGTGTTCCGCGCGGGCTGGAACTACGTCGCGGCAGCGGTCGTGGTCGGCGCCGGCGCGTCGGCGGTCGCGACGATCCTCTTCACCGACGCGCTGATCGGGCACGCGGACTACATCACCCCCGTCGTGATCCAGAAGGTGCAGCCGTTCGTCGCCATCGCCGCTGCTGCGATTCTGCTCGGCGAGCGCCCGCGGCCGAGCTTCGCGTGGTTCTTCCTGCCAGCGCTCGCAGGCTTCTGGCTCGTCAACCAGGCGCATCCGCTCGACCCGTCGGCGAAGGGCGCCGTCGTGATCGCTGAAGCGACCGCCGCAGCGGTGCTCTGGGCGCTGGGAACGGTGCTCGGGCGTTACCTCTCCCGCGAGCTCGAGTTCCAGCACGTCCTCACCCTGCGCTTCTTCTTCGGCCTCATCGCGAGCGCGCTCTTGCTGCCGGTCATGGGCGCGCCGGCGTACTCGAACGGGCACGACAGCGTGCTCATCCTCTACCTCGCGCTCGTCACCGGCCTGCTCGCGCTGACGCTCTACTACTACGGGCTGCAACGCACGCCTGCCGTCCTTTCGTCGCTCGCCGAGCTCGCGTATCCGGCGGTCGCCGTGCTCGCGGGCATCTACGCCTACAACCAGCACCTGAGCTGGACGCAGTGGCTGGGCATCGCCCTGATCCTCGGGGCCGTGACGCTGCTGCCTGTGCGGCGGCGGCGCGTCGTCGCCGAGGCGCCGCGCGAGCTGCTGGCGGCACCCGCATCCGCATAGTTCTGCGGTGAGATGATCGGCGGGTGAACGCCTTCGAGGGCTCGCTCGTCCAGAACGCGATCTACATCGCAGGACAGGCGGAGTGGCCGGTCGGCCCCGAAGACTGGGAGGCAGCCGCAGAGGCGGCACTCGAGCCGAGTGCGTTCGGGTACATCGCGGGCGGCGCAGGCGGCGAGGCGACGATGCGCGCGAACCTCGAGGCGTTCGAGCGGCGACGGCTGCGGCCCCGGATGCTGGCGGGGAACCTCGAGCGCGACCTCTCGGTGGAGGTGCTGGGGACGCGCTCCGCCGCGCCGTTCTGGCTCGGGCCGGTCGGCGTTCTCTCGATCGCGCACGCTGAGGCCGAAGTCGGCGCGGCGCGCGGCGCCGCGGAGACGGGCGTGCCGTTCGTCCTCTCAAGCGCAGCCTCGTCGACGATCGAGCAGGTGGCCGAGGCGATGAGAGACGCGCCGCGTTGGTTCCAGCTCTACTGGATCTCGGATCGGGAGGTGGCGGCGAGCTTCGTCCGGCGCGCGGAGGCGGCGGGCTACTCGGCGATCGTCGTCACGGTCGACACGCCTACGCTGGGCTGGCGACCGCGTGACCTGCGCGCCGCGTACCTGCCGTTCCTCCGAGGCGAGGGCTGCGCCCAGTTCTTCAGCGACGCGGTCTTCTGCGCGAAGCTCGAGCGTCCGCCTGCCGACGACGTGCTCGCGGCCGCGGCCGCGATGCTCGCGACCTTCTCCAACCTCGGGCTCACCTGGGACGACCTCGACTGGATGCGCGAGCAGACCTCGCTGCCACTGCTCGTGAAAGGTGTGCTCCGCGGCGGCGACGCACTCCTGGCGCGAGAGCACGGGGTCAAAGGGATCATCGTCTCCAACCACGGGGGCCGTCAGGTGGACGGCGCCGTCGCGGCGCTCGACGCGCTCGTCGAGGTACGTGAGGCGGTCGGGCCCGAGTTTCCGCTGCTGGTGGACGGCGGCATCCGTCGCGGCGCCGACGTCGTGAAGGCGCTGGCGCTCGGCGCCGACGCCGTCCTGCTCGGGCGGCTGTACGCGTATGGGCTCGCGGTCGGCGGCGCCGCGGGCGTCGAGGCGGTGATCCGGCAGCTGCTGGCGGAGGTCGACTTGACGCTCGCGCTCTGCGGCGGCTCCTCCATCCGCGATCTGGACGCCGGATTGATCAGCGAGTCAACGGCCCGCTAGGCTCGCTTCCGTGGACCTGCGGGACACGCCCGAAGAGGCGCAGTTTCGAGGCGAACTGCGCGCGTGGGTCGCGGCGAACCTGCCGACCGAGAAGCGCGGCGGTCGCGGCGGTGCAGAACGCTTCGGCGATCCGTTCATGCGCGAGTGGAGTCGCAAGCTGTACGCGGCCGGCTACGCCGGGCTGACCTGGCCGAAGGAGTACGGCGGCGCGGGAGCACCCCACAGCTTCCAGGCGATCCTCTACGAGGAGCTCGCGGCGGCGCAGGCTCCTCCCCACATCGGCGTGATCGGGCTCAGCATGGCCGGTCCGACGATCGCGGCGCACGGGACGGAGGAGCAGAAGGCGCGCTACCTCCAGCCGATCCTCGCCGCCGACGAGATCTGGTGCCAGGGTTTCTCGGAGCCGGACGCGGGCTCCGACCTCGCCGCCGCGCGCACGCGCGCCGAGCGCCGCGGCGACGTCTACGTCGTCAACGGCCAGAAGGTGTGGTCGTCGTTCGCGCACATCGCCGACTTCTGCATCCTGGTCACGCAGAGCGATCCCGACGCGCCGCGGTACGGGAACCTCACGTACCTCCTCGTCGACATGCACGCGCCCGGGGTCGATGTGCGGCCGCTGCGCCAGATCACGGGCGAGGCGGAGTTCAACGAGATCTTCTTCAGCGACGTCGAGGTGCCGGTCGAGAACCGACTCGGTGAGGAGGGCGACGGCTGGCAGGTGGCGATGACGACGCTCCTGCACGAGCGCGCGACCCTCGGCTTCGCCCTGACGGCCGCGCTCAACGCGCTCTTCGGGCGGCTGCTCGAGGAGGCGCGCGAGCGCGATCTCGACCCGCGCCTGCGCGAGGCGCTCGGGCGCGAGTGGGTGGAGCTGCAGGCACTCCTCTACACGAGCTACCGGGCGCTCGGCACGTACGAGCGCACCGGCGTCCCCGGCCCCGAGGGCTCGGGCGTGAAGCTGCGCTGGTCGGAGGCGAACCAGCGCCTGACGAAGCTCGCTCGCGAGGTGCTCGGGCCCGAGGGAATCCTCGACGACGGCTGGTGGAACCACCAGCAGCTCCGCAGCCGCGGCAACACGATCGAAGCCGGAACGTCGGAGGTCCTCCGCAACATCATCGCCGAGCGTGTGCTCGGACTTCCCCGGAGCCGCTGATGGACTTCGCCCTCAACGACGACCAGGTCGAGCTGAAGCAGCAGGCGCGCGTGTGGCTCGCCGACCGCTTCCCGCTCGACCGCGATTGGGATGCGGAGGACGACCGCTGGAGCGAGCTCGCCGAGCTCGGCTGGCTCGACGTCGCGGAGGCGGGGCTCGGCTTCGTCGAGGAGGCGCTGCTGCTCGAGGAAACGGGATACGCGCTCTACCCCGGCGCGTATCTCGCTCACGTCACAGGCCAGACCGAGGTTTTCGGAGAAGACGGCGGCATCGAGACGGTCGACGCGACCCGGCCGCTCCGCCGCCTCCCACAGGCTTCGGACGAGTCCCCGCGGCTGCGCGCCGCGCTGGGGGCGGAGGCGCTCGGCGTCGCGCAGCGGGCGCTCGACCTCGGCGTCGAGCACGCGAAGACGCGCGTGCAGTTCGGCAAGCCGATCGGCACGTACCAGGCCGTCTCTCACCCGCTCGCGCAGACGTACACCGACGTCGAGCTC
>DASYOZ010000032.1:0-20629 GCA_036007185.1 Gaiellaceae bacterium
CGCGATCGTCGGCGAGCCGGGAATCGGCAAGACGACGTTGTGGCAGGCGGCGGTCGAGGATGCCCGTGCGCAGGGTGCGCGAGTGCTGATCGCACGGCCGACGGAGTCAGAAGCCCGGCTCGCCTTCGCGGGGCTCGCGGACCTGCTCGCCGACGTGCCGGACGAGCTCTTCGCGCGACTGCCCGAGCCGCAGCGGGTGGGTCTCGACGTCGCGCTCTTGCGCGCCGCCTCGGCACGACCGCCCGAGCGTCGCGTCGTCGGCGCCGGATTCCTCACGCTTCTGCGCGCGCTCGCCGCCGAATCCGAGGTCGTGTGCGCGATCGACGACCTCCACTGGCTCGATGCTTCGTCGGCGGCGGTGGTCGAGTTCGCGCTGCGCCGGCTCGGCGAGGAGCCCGTGCGAGCCCTCGTCTCGGTGCGCGCGACGGAGCTTGCCCGAGCGCCGATCCCTACGCTCGAGCGCGACGTCGAGGTCGAGCACATCGAACTAGGACCGCTTTCGGTCGCCGCCCTGCACCGCGTGCTCATGCAGGAGCTCGGGCGCACGTTTCCGCGACCGACTCTCGTGCGGATCGCGCAGGCGGCGGGCGGCAACCCGCTCTACGCGATCGAGATCGCGCGCGAGCTCGACCGCCGCGGCGAGCACGACATCTCGGGCCGCGTTCCGGTCCCACAGGGCCTCGATGCGCTCGTCCGGGCACGCGTCCGGGCCCTTCCGGCCGAGGCACGTGACGCGCTGCTGCGCGCAGCGGTCGCGGCGCGGCCCGACACGGCGACGATCGATCCGGTCGACCTCGCGCCCGCGGAGGAGGCGGGCCTCGTGCGCGTCGAGGTGGACGGACGGATCGAGTTCGTCCACCCGCTCTTCGCCTCCGCGGTGTACTCCGCCGCTCCGGCGGCCCGGCTCCGCGAGGCGCATCGCGCCGTCGCCGACCTCGCGCGTGACCCAGAGGAGCGAGCGCGGCATCTCGCACTTGCAGCGCCCGGGCCCGACGCCGGGGTCGTGCGGGAACTCCAGGCAGCCGCCCGCCACGCGCGCATGCGCGGCTCCCCGGACTCCGCCGCCGAATTGACCGGGCTCGCACTACGGCTGCTTCCTGCGAACGCTTCCGCACGACCGGAGCTCCAGCTCGAGCTTGCCGAGCAACTCCATCTCGCAAGCGACTTCCCGGCGGCGCGGGCGCTGCTCGAAGAGTTGCGCACGACACTTCAGCCGGGTGACCTGCGCGCGCGAGCGCTGCTGACGCTCGTCGAGATCGACTACTGGGGCAGCGGCGAATCCGCGGCGACGGCGCTCGCAGAGGAAGCGCTCGCGGACGCCCGCGATCCCGTTCTCAAGGCGCGGTGCCACGTCGTCGTCGCCGGCTACGCCGGCACTGTCGACCTTGCGAAGGCGGCGGCGTCCGCGCGGGAGGCGCTGGCGCTGCTCGAGGGCGTTCCAGCCCCGGATCCTGGCCTTGTCGCGGCGGCGTTGAGCGCGCGCGTGCGTACCGACCTCTTCCTCGGCGACGGCTTCGACCGGGAGACGGCTATGCGGGCGCTCGCGCTCGAGGAGAGCGGCCCACCGGCGACAGTCGACACGCGCGTCGTCTTCAAGCTCGGCCAGTGGCTTCGCTACATCGACGATCTCGACGGCGCGCGTGCGCGCCTCGAGGAGGCGGAGCAGCAGGCGCGCGAGGAGGGCGACGAGTCGTCGCTCGCCAACATCCTGCTCAATCGCGTGATCGTCGCGACCTGGGCCGGCGACCTGGCCGGAGCGACGGAGCTCGCGGAACGCATGCTCGACGCCTTCGGCCAGCACGGGGTCGGTCCGGAGGCCGGACAACTCTGGCGCACGTACGTGGACGCTTATGCCGGGCGCGTCGAATCCGTCCGCGAAGCCGCCGCGAAGACAGATCCGGGGGAGCCGATGGTGGCGGCGATCTGGAGCCGTTGCGTGGGACTGGCCGAGCTCGCGGCCGGCGAGACGGCCTCCGCCGACCGGCACCTGACGGAGGCGCTCGAGGTGTTCGAACGCATCGCCTTCCGCGAACCGGCGATCTGGCGGGTCGACGGCGACGCGATCGAAGCGGCGCTGGGGGTCGGTGACCTCGAACGAGCACAGGGGCTGCTCGCCCGCTTCGAAGAGCGTGCGGCACGCTCGCGCATCCCGTGGAGTCTCGCGGTCTCGGCGCGGTGCCGCGGCCTGGTGCTCGCGGCGCGGGGCGAGCTCGACGCCGCCGCGGAGGCTCTTGAAGGCGCGCTCGCGGAGCACGAGCGCTGTCCGATGCCCTTCGAGCGCGCACGGACGCTTCTCGTCCAAGGTCGGCTGCAGCGGCGTCTGAAGCGGAAGCGGCAAGCGCGACTGTCTCTGGAAGAGGCGCGTGAGCTCTTTGCCGGCCAAGGCGCCGAGACCTGGCTCGCCCGCGTCGACGACGAGCTGGGCCGGGTCGCAGTCCGGCGCGCGCCGGAGGAGTTGAGCGCGACCGAGCTCCGCATCGCACGGCTCGCCGCCGACGGTCTGAGCAACCAGGCGATCGCCGAGCAAGTGTTCGTGAGCGTCAAGACGGTCGAGTCGAATCTGAAGCGCGCCTACCGCAAGCTCGACATCTCCTCGCGAGCGCAACTCGCCCGCGCCCTCGATCGAGGAGACGCGCAGGCGATTCCGTAGGGTCTTCAGGTCTTTCTCCGAGCCGTCCGACGGGCCATGTTGCGGTCCTGGCAGAACATAAGGAGGAAGCATGCGCAAGGCCCTGATACCGGCGTTCCTGCTCGTGGTAGCCGCGATCGTGCTCGGTTCGACCCTGTTCCGCGAGCAGATCGTCAGCGCCGCGACGACGCCGTTCCAGAACGTCGTCGTCCAGAACACGAGCACGGACCCGATCCCGGTTCAGCAAATCGGTACGTCCACGACGAGCGTGAGCGGCACCGTCGGCATCGACCCGAGCAAGAACACGGTCAAGCTCGACTCGGTCGCAAACACCGTTAACCTCGACTCGACCGACGCCGCGAACCTCGCGAATGTCGAGAGCGACCTCGGCAACCTCAAGTTCGACAGCACTGGGAACCTCGAGACGTCCGCGCAGACCGCTTCGCCGAGCGCAGTAACGGAGCAATGCATGGACGAAGGCGTCGTCAGCCAGTGGAGCCTGTCGAACGCCGGCGAACATACGCTGTGCACCGACGACGTCTACGCCACGAGCATTACCGGCTCCGGCATGGACGACGCGCTCGCGCTGACGTTCTATTTGAACGGCAACATCGTGCTCGACCTCCAAGGGTCGAGCCTCGACGGATCGGACTCGTACCAGCTCGATCTCACGCATCCACTCCACTTCGACAAGCTGACGGCCGGCTGTTCGAATGCCAGCTCTAACTGCAAATTCAACCTCGTCGTGCTCGGCAACTCGACCGGCAACTGACGTCCTGACCCGCACGCGCCTGTACGGGAAGCCCCCGCGTCCCCGGGGGCTTTCCGTAGCGGGCCTGTAAGCCGAAGTCGTCTCGACCGCCACGACGCGCAGGCGATTTCGTAGGGTCTTCAGGTCTTTCTCCGATCCGCCCGACGGGTCATGTTGCCGTCATGGCGGAACATGCCACGAGCTTCGTCGCCGAGTGCTACTGGCCGGACGTGCACGAGGAGGAAGTGCGCACGCTCGATCAACGGATCGCTGCCTCGCTCTCCGACGACGTTCGCTACCTCGGATCGGTGCTGATTCGCGAGGACGAGGTCGTCCTCTGCCATTTCGAGGGAACCGCCGGCGCGATCCGCCGGGTCGCGGAGCGGGCGCGCGTGCCGTACGAGCGCCTGCTCGCAACGACCGTCTCGGTACGTACCGAACAAGCCGGCGCCGACAGAACACAACTCGAACCTCCGCAAGGAAGGAGCTCAACATGATGGACGTCCAGCCTCTACGTCGCAGGATCACGCGACGGCTTCCCGCTCTGTGGATCGCTGCATTTCTTGCTCTCGCCTGCTGCGGCACGACGCTCGCCGCCGCGAACGCGTCGAGCTCCGACGTCGCGACCACGGGGCTCGCCGGCAAGTGGAAGGGCCACTACGGCGGCGCCGTTTCGGGTCACTTCACCATTCACTGGACGCAGACCGGCTCGCGGCTGCACGGGAACATCGCACTCTCGAATCCGAAGGGGACGTACAACATCGGCGGCAGCGTGACCAATGGGAAGATCAACTTCGGCGCGGTCAGCGTCGGCGCCAAGTACAAGGGCCACGTCAGGGGGAACTCGATGTCCGGCACCTGGACGAGCCCTCAGGGCGGAGGCAGTTGGAGCGCCACCAAGGCCTCCTGATCAACGCCGACTCCGCACGGGCCTCAACCGGAGGGGCAGCTTAGGCTGCCCCTCCCGTTCCGGCGCTTCCCACAGTTCCCGTCCGACATGCGAGGATCGCCGGCATGAGCGATACGGACACCATCGCCGGCCTACTCCACGAGGCCGCCGAGACGCACCACATCGTCTACCGCATCGTGGACGGCGACGATCCCGACTGGGCGTCCTGGTACGCGGGCTGGCTACTCACGCTCTCGGAGCTGCCCCAGCTGCTCGGCGCCACTCCCGTCCGCAGTCACCTCGTCCACGCGCTGGTCGAGCTCGACCGCAAGTACACGGCCGAACCGCGCGAGGAGCGCTGGGAGGACTGGTACGCAGCGCGGCTGCTCGAGCGCTTCGGGACCGCCTAGCTACAGTCCGCCGCGATGAGCGAGTTCAGCCTCGAGGCGCTGCTCGACTCGCGCCGCGGCGAGGATCTCGACCTCTGGGCGCGGACGATCAACCCGCAGTTCGTGCGGGTGCTGCGGACGATCGGTTTCGACCGCACCTGGGCGCGCGCAGAGGGCGCGTACCTCTACGACGCCGACGGGGCGCGCTTCCTCGACCTGCTCGGCGGCTTCGGGATGTACGGCGTTGGCCGGAACAACCCGCGCGTCCGCGCGGCGCTCGTCGAGGCACTCGAGCTCGAGACGCCGGGGATGCTCGCGATGGGAACCACTCTGCTCCCGGGGCTGCTCGCCGAGGCGCTGATCGGGCTCGCAGGCGGCAGGATCGAGCGCTGCCTGTTCACGAGCACCGGCACGGGAGCGGTCGAGGCGGCGCTCAAGCTCGGGCGCGCCGCGACGGGGCGGATGCGCGTCCTCTCTGCGGAGCACGGCTTCCACGGTCTCACGCTCGGCTCCCTCTCGGCGAACGGCAACGAGGAGTTCACGGCCCGCTTCCAGCCGCTGCTGCCCGGCTTCAAGCAGGTTCCGTTCGGCGACCTCGAGGCGCTCGAGGAGCAGTTGCGGCGAGAGGACGTGGCGCTCTTCCTCGTCGAGCCGGTGCAGGGCAAGGGCATCCACCTGCCGCCGGACGGCTACCTCGAGGGTGCACAGGGGCTGTGCCGCCGCTACGGGACGCTGTTCTGCGTCGACGAGGTGCTGAGCGGCCTCGGGCGGACGGGCCGGATGTTCGCCTTCCAGCACTGTGGCCTCGAGCCCGATCTCGTGACGGTGGCGAAGTCGCTCTCGGGCGGTTACGTCCCGGTCGGCGCGCTCCTCATGGCGCGCTCGGTGCACGAGGCGGTCTTCGACTCGATGCCCCACGCGATGTCGCACGGCTCCACCTTCGCGCCGAACGAGCTTGCGATGGCCGCCGGGCTAGCAACGCTCCACGAGCTGCGCGAGCAGCGGCTCGTGGAGGAGAGCGCGCGGCTCGGCGAGCGGCTGCTCGAGCTGACGCGGCCGCTCGTGGACGAGTTCGACGTGGTGCGCGACGTGCGCGGGATCGGGCTCGCCTGGGCGATCGAGTTCGGCGAGCCGGCGGGCGGCGGGCGCAGGACGTACCGGATGATCGAGCGTGCCCAGCACGGCCTCTTCGCCCAGCTCGTCGCCGTGCCGCTCTTCAAGAAGCACCACATCCTCAGCCAGGTCGCGGGCCACGACATGGCCGTGATCCGTATCCTGCCGCCGCTCGTCGTGACGGACGGGGACGTCGACGAGTTCGTGGACGCGCTGCGCGCGACGATCAAGGCCGCGCAGAAGCCGCGGACGCTGACGAAGCTGGCCTTCTCGGCGGCGAGCTCAACCGTCTCGCGTCACTAGCCGCGCTCCAGCGGGAGACCGCGCCGCGACCATTCGCTCCACGAGCCCGGGTAGAGGCGACCCTCCCGGCCGCCGAGCCAGGCGCGATGGAGCGTGACGCAGGACGTGACGCCCGAGCCGCAGTAGGCGACGAGCTCGCCGGCCGGCAATTCCGGCAGCGGCTCGTTCCAGGGTGCGTTGGCCGCGCCGGGGATGCGGCCCGACGGGTCGTCGATCTCGTTCGGCTCCCCGCGCCAGCGGTTCGGCGTGCGCGCGTCGACGAGTGCGAGCGACCGGTCGGCAAGGCGGCGCGCTATCTCCTCCGCCGCGATCGTGTCGCCGCTTCGCTCCTGCGGGACGAACTCCGCCGCCTCGACCTCCTCGTCGCCCGCCCGGAGCGCGCCTCCCCAGCCCTTGATCCCGCCGAGCAGGACCGCGCAGTCGTCGTGGCCGAAGTGGCCGAGCAGCCACCACAGCCGCTCCGCACCGCCGAGTGAGCCGTAGGCGACGACGAAGGCGCCGGCGCCGATCCCTGCGCGGCCGGCGGCGCCGGCGAACTTCTCCGCCGACGGAAGCGGGTGACGTCCTGCGTCCTGAACCGAGAGGTCCGAGAGGTCGGCGTCCACGTCGAGGAAGGACGCTCCGGGAATGTGTCCTGCCAGGTACTGGCGCCGCCCGGCTTCCGGGTCGCCGAGCTCCCAACGGCAGTCGACGAACTGGTACCTCACGTCCCGACCAGCGTAGAACGACGCTCGAGCAGGATGACGTCCCGCCAGACGCCGCCCGCCTCGCCGAGCCCTTCGCGGACCCCCACCTCGCGGAAGCCGCACCCCCGGTGGAGACGGAGCGAGGCCTCGTTCTCGGGGAACACACCGGCGGTCAGTGTCCAGTAGCCGGCCTGCTCGGAGAGCTCGACGAGACGTTCCAGCAGCGCGCGCCCGACACCTTCGCCTCTCGCGTCCTCGGCGACGTAGACGCTCACGTCGCCGACGCCGCGGTAGCAGCGACGGGCGGACGCCCGCGACAGTGCGGCCCAGCCGCTCATGGAGTCGTCGCGCTGCGCGACGAGCCGCAGCTCGGGGTGCGCCGCGTCCCAGGCCTCCCACGACGGGGGCTTGGTCTCGAAGGTCGCGTTGCCGCTGCGGATGCCGTTCTCGTAGATCGCGCGCACCTCGGGCCAGTCGTCCGCGCGCAGGTCGCGGACAACCACGCGACCCGTCATCGAGCTCGGCTCGGCGACCACACGGCCGCGAGGATCCCGAGCCCCACGAGCACGCCGCCGCCGAGCCAGCGCTGGACGCGCGCGATCCCGGCCGAGCCGCGCAGGCGGTCGGCGACCGTCCCGGCTGCGAGCGCATACATGCTGTCGCTGAGGCACCCGAGCAGGGCGAAGCTGAGCCCGAGGGCGAGTACCTGCAGCCACGCATGATGCGCGTGAGGGTCGACGAACTGCGGCAAGAAGGCGAAGACGAAGACGATCGTCTTCGGGTTGGTCAGGTTGACGACCACGCCCTGTGTGTAGGCGCGGCGGCGAGTTTGCGGCGCATGCGCATCCCCAGCCTCTTCGAGGCCGCGTCCGAGCAACCGGCGTACGCCGAGCAGGAGGAGGTATGCCGCACCGACGTAGCGCACGAAGTCGAACGCGACACGCGAGGCGAGAAGGAGCGATGAGAGGCCGGCGGCCGCGAGGGCGACGTGGGTGAACGTAGCCGTCGTGATCCCGGCAACCGAGGCCAGCCCGCCGCCCCGCCCCATCTCGATGCTGCGCGCCACGACGTAGAGGACGGCCGGGCCGGGCACGAGCAGCAGCGCCATCGCCGTGGCGAGAAAGACGGCGTACGTCGACAGCGACGGCACTGCGGCGAGCCTATCCCGCAGAACCTTCGGCAGCCGCCGGGGCGAGTCGCGCCTCGGGCAGCGGCTCCCGAGCGTGCGCATGCGCGAGGCCGAGGTGGCCGTGCGACTCGGTCCCGTAGCCGCCGGGCACCGGGATGTAGAACTCGGGATAGCCCCACATGCCGTGCTCGGCCACGTCGAGACCGGCCGTCTCGACGTGCGGCTCGACGCGGATCCCCCACAGCCGGTTCAGCGCCCAGAGCGAGCCGAACGAGGCGCTGAAGGTGAAGACGCCGACGGCGACGAGCCCGAGCGCCTGTATCCCGAGCTGGTACGGAGAGCCGGTGTACAGGAGCCCGCCGCGGCCGACCCCGACCGTGGCGGCGAGCGCCGGGAGCGCGAACAGGCCGGTCGCGAGCGTCCCCCAGACGCCTGCGAGCCCGTGCACGGCGACCGCTCCGATCGGGTCGTCGATCCCGAGCCGCTCGACGAGCGGCACGGCCAGCACGGCGACGAGCGCCGCGAAGAAGCCGATCACGACCGCCGCCCACGGCGCGACGAAACCACACGCCGCGGTGATCGCGACGAGCGCCGCGAGCACGCCGTTCAGCATCATCGAGACGTCCGGCTTGCGGAGGACGACCCACGCGACGCAGATCCCGCCGAGCCCGCCGGCCGCCGCGGCGAGGTTCGTCGTGAGCGCGACGTAGCCGAAGAAGCCGACGTGACCGCCCGTGACGACGCCGAGGGTCGAGCCCGGGTTGAAGCCGAACCAGCCGAACCAGAGGATCAGCGTCCCCAGCACGGCGTACGGCATGTTGTGGCCGGGGATCGCGTTTGCGCGACCGTCGTGACCGAACTTCCCGATCCGCGGGCCGAGCAGGATCGCGCCGGCGAGCGCGGCGAGCGCGCCCTGGTAGTGGACGACCGTCGAGCCCGCGAAGTCCTGCATCCCGAACCGCTGCAGCCAGCCCCCGGGCGCCCAGATCCAGTGCGAGACGAGCGAGTAGACGATCGTGAAGATCCCGCCGAAGGCGAAGTAGACCCAGAGCTTCGCGCGCTCGGCCATCGCGCCCCAGACGATCGCGAGCGAGACGCCCGCGAAGACGACCTCGAACAACCAGCCCGCCGCGCCCGGGATCGACGTGAATGCCGCGTACGGCGCCTTCCCCACGGCGAGCAGCGCGGCGACCGAGGGCGCGAAGCCATGCGTGCCGAGGACCGCGTTCCCGTTCCCGAAGGCAAGCCCGAAGCCGACCAGCCAGTAGACGAGCGAGGCGACGCCGAAGATGAGCACGTTCTTGCCGGCGATGTGGGCGGCGTTCTTCATCCGCGTCAGCCCAGCCTCGAGGAAGGCGAATCCGGCCTGCATGAACATGACGAGGACGGCCGCGACGACCACCCAGACGGTGTTCACGGCGATCAGCAGCTGATGGTGGGTCATCCGAGACGCTCCCCTGTGCGGTGGTGGACGACGTCGGCGACGGGCGAGGCCCAGCAGAGGCCGTCGCCGGACGAGTGGCCGGTGCGGGCGGCGTCGGCGATTGCGGCGACGACTCGCTCGGCGAGCGCGTCCTCCACGACGAACGTGAGGAACGCCTTCGGCAGGAAGCGGGACTCGAACGTGCGGCCGCGGTACTCGTGCGTAACGCCGCGCTCCCGGCCGTGGCCGATCGCCTCGACGACCGTGACGCCGACGTGGCCCGTCGCCTCCTCGACCGCGTCGATCACCGTCTCGACCCGCTCCCTCACGACCACCGCCTCGACCTTGACCATCCCGCTCCCTCCTCTGGACCACGAAAAAAGCCCCGCGACCGCTGAGGTCACGAGGCTCCTTCGCCTCGGCGGCCGCCTGCTCCGGCGCACCGCCTGCCGCGGAAGCTAGCAGGGTCGTCGGGCGGCGTCATCTGCTTCGCTACCCGGCGTGTCGACGTGGCAGGAGCTCGAGCAGGCGGCGCCGGAGATCGCGGCGCACGGCCGGGAGCTGATCGACCACTTCCAGTTCGTCCTGGTCGGCACGCTCACGAAGGACGGGTCGCCGCGGATCACGCCGG
The DNA here is from genome assembly GCA_036007185.1 of Gaiellaceae bacterium. Taxonomy (GTDB): domain Bacteria; phylum Actinomycetota; class Thermoleophilia; order Gaiellales; family Gaiellaceae; genus Palsa-739. The sequence continues at coordinate 9,944 of DASYOZ010000032.1, forward strand.
TCGAGGCCTACATCATCGACGGGCACCTCCTCTCGAACATGATTCCGGGCTCGCTGAAGGCGCGCGACCTCCTCCGCGACCCGCGCGTCTATGTCCACGCGCCGGCCACCGCCAAGGAGGGATCGCCCGAGTTCAAGCTTGCGGGCCGCGCCGGGGAGCTGACGGACGAGACGCTCCGCGGCAAGCTCGACGACCTGTTCTGGGGGAGATGATCGAGTGGCGGCCCGCTCCCGACTCGCACTACTTCGAATTCCTCGCCGCCCGCGCCGCCTGGGTCACGTACGACGGCGACGGGCAGACGTCGATCCGCTGGCGCGCCGGCGTCGACGGCGAAAAGCGCCTGTACACGCCGGGGATTTGACGCAGGCTGCCGAAGCACCTACCCTGGCAGGGCCATGTTGCTGATGAACGTGACGGACTGGAACCCGGTGGGCGGTAGCGCTCGCTTCGCCGGGCCGCGCGACCTTTAGGTCCGCGCACCGCCTCGCCGGCGGTTTCTCGTCCTCCGTTCCCTTTCCGTTCTTCGAAGGAGCAGCATGTCCACTCTCGCACCATCCACAATCGAAAAGACGTCCCGGTTCGACCGTGACGTCCCCGCGGTCGAGGTTCGCGAACTGCGGAAGACGTTCCGGCGCCGCGATCGCAAAGCGGGCGGCCGTTTCGCCCGCAAGCGTCCGTGGCCGGCGCTCGACGACGTCACCTTCACGATCGCCCGTGGCGAGTGCGTCGCCATCCTCGGCCAGAACGGCTCGGGGAAGTCGACGCTCGTCCGCCTGCTCTCGACGCTGCTGATCAACGACGGCGGCGAGGCGCGGATCTTCGGCCACGACGCGTTCAAGGAGGAGTCGACGATCCGCCGGCTGGTCAACCGCGTCTCGGTCGAGGCGAGCTTCTTCAAGAAGATGTCCGCGTCCGAGAACCTCTCGTACGCGGCGCGCTTCTACGGGATGACGCCCCGGCAGACGCGCACGGCGATTCCCGAGATCCTCGCGGAGGTCGGCTTCCCTCCCGATCGGCGCAACGAGTCGATGGAGAACCTGTCGCGCGGCATGCAGCAGAAGGTCGCCCTCGCGCGGGCGCTCCTGACCTCGCCTGTCCTGCTTCTGCTCGACGAGCCGACGACCGGGCTCGATCCGCGCTCGAAGCTCGAGGTCCAGGAGTTCATCCGCAAGGTTCGCGCCGAGCACGACGCGACGATCCTCCTCTGCACGCACGACATGGCCGAGGCGGAGGCGCTCGCCGACCGGATCGGGCTGCTCGACCGCGGCCGGCTGCTCTTCCTGGAGCCGGTCGAAGACGTGAAGCGGCGCTTCGGCGTCGAGACGCTCGAGCAGGCGTTCTTCGCCGCGACCGGACGCGAGTTCGAGAACGAGGGCCAGGACGAAGACGACGAGTACCGGGAGGTGTTCGCATGAGTGCGTACGCAGTCGAGATGCGCAACCAGCTCGTCGGGCTGTTCGGGATCGTCGAGCGCAACGTCTATCTCACAAAGCGCTACTTCCTCTGGGATCTCGCGTTCATGTTCTGGACGATCGCGAACACGCTCACGATCGTCTTCATCGCGCGCGCGGCGAACCTGCCGCCGGCGGACGAGAACACGTTGGCGACGCTACTGCTCGTCGGCGCGACGATCTGGGCGTTCCTCGGGATCATCTTCGAGTTCATGACCGAGACGGTCGCCTGGGAGCGCTGGGAGGGGACGATCGAGTACACGTTCATGGCGCCGCTGTCGCGCCTCGTCCACCTGTTCGGGCAGGGGGCCTTCGCGGTGCTGTACGGCCTGATCCGGGCGGTGATCCTGTTCTTCGCGGTCGCCGCCTTCATCGGGATCCACACACCGAACGCGAACTACGGCGCGGCGCTCGCACTGCTCGCGATCGCGTCGATCTCGTTCATCGGCGTCGGGATCATGACCTCGGTGCTGCCGCTGGTCTCCCCGGAGAAGGGCGCGCAGCTCGGCTTCGTCGCGCAGGGCCTGATGCTCGTGGTCTCGGGCGTCTACTACCCGGTGAGCGTGATGCCGGAGTGGATGCAGTGGATCGCCAAGATCTCGCCGGCGACGTACGCGCTGCGCGGCGACCGTAACTCGATCGTCCACGGCACGGGGCTGCAGTGGGCGGACGTCTGGCCACTGCTGATCATCGCCGTCGTGGCGACGCCGGTGGGGCTCGCGATCTTCCGCGTAGGCGAGCGGCACGCGAAGAAGCACGGAAAGCTGAAGCGGTCGGGATGAAGGACTGGTTCGCCGGGGAGGCCGCGACGCGCTACGACACGTGGACCGCGCACATGGACGTCGAGCCGGTCGTCGACTTCCTGCTCCCGCTCGCGGACGGCGGCGCGCTCGAGCTCGCCATCGGGACGGGTCGCATCGCGGTGCCGCTCGCCGAGCGCGGTGTTCACCTCGCCGGCATCGACCTCTCCCCCGACATGGTCGCGGAGCTTCGCAAGAAAACCGATGGCATTCCGGTCGCGATCGGCGACATGTCGACGACGCGGGTCGAAGGAACGTTCTCGCTCGTCTACGTCGTCTTCAACTCGATCAACAACCTGACGGCGCAGGACGCGCAGGTGGGTGCATTCGCGAACGCGGCTGCCCATCTCGAGCCGGGCGGCTGCTTCGTCGTCGAGGTCGGCGTACCCAACACGCGGCGGCTCGAGGTGTTCGACCTGAGCGACACGCACGTCGGCGTGGACGAGCTGGACTTCGCGACGCAGCGGCTCGTCTCGCACCACTTCAACCTCGTGGACGGGAGTTGGCAGCGAACGTCGATGCCCTTCCGCTCCGTGTCGCCGGCGGAGCTGGACCTGATGGCGCGGCTCGTCGGCATGCGGCTCCGCGATCGCTGGGCAGATTGGGATCGCTCGCCCTTCACGGCCGAGAGCACGAAGCACGTGTCGGTCTGGGAGAAGCCGTGATCGAGCTCCGTCCCTGCGAGAGCGACACGGATCTCGAGGCGTGGCGGCGCGTCCGCCTCGCGCTCGTCCCGAACGAACGGACCGACTCGGTAGAGGAGCTGCGGCGAGACGCAACGGCCGAGCGGCTGATGCTGCTCGCATACCGCGACGGCGTGCTCGCCGGAAGCGGTGCCGGGGGTCGAGGCGACACCGCGAGCGGCTTCGCGATCCCGCGCGTCCTTCCCGACCAGCGGCGCCGGGGAGTGGGGACTGCGCTCCTCTACGCGCTCGCGGAGCACGTCGAATCGCTCGGCTTCCCGGACCTCGGGGTCCGTGCGGACGACGAAGGTGCGCTCGCCTTCGCTCGGCACTTCGGCTTCGAGGAGGTCGGCCGCGAGGTCGAGCAGGTGCGCGCTGTCCGCGCCGACGAGCGGCGGGCGCGCGTACCGGCGGGAATCGAGATCGTCTCCCTCGCGGCCCGGCCGGAGCTGCGGGCGCGTACGTACCACGAGCTCGCGCTCGAGGCGTTCGAGGACATGCCGACTCCGCGGAAGATCGAGATCTCGCTCGAGGACTGGGAACGCGGGTGGATCACGTGGCCGGAGGGCTCGTTCGCCGCACTGACCGACGGAGGGCTGGTCGGCTGCGCGGGGCTGATCCGCGACTCCGACCGCCCCAACCGCGCGGAGAACAGCCTTACTGCCGTGCGCCGGGACTGGCGTGGCCGGGGGGTCGCGCGGGCGCTCAAGGAAACAGCGATCGCGTGGGCCGCGGCGAACGGCATCCGTGAGCTCTACACCTGGACGCAGACAGGCAACGAGAACATGCGCGCGGTCAACGAGCGGCTCGGCTACGTGACGCGCGACGTGTCGATCTCCCTTCGCCGCGCGCTCCCCCTGCCGACATGACGCGCCTCCCGGCAACCAAGGTCTTCTACGGGCTCGAGTTCTTCCTCTCCATGCCCACATGGGTCGTGATGGCGGTGTACCTCGTCCGCGAGCTGCACCTCTCGCCGCTCCAGCTCGTGCTCCTGGGGACGGCAATGGAGGGGAGCGTCTTCCTCTTCGAGGTGCCGACCGGCGTCGTCGCCGACCTCTACGGCCGCCGCTGTCGCAGATCATCGGCTACGTCGGCATGGGCGCCGCGTGGATGGCGGTCGGGCTCGTCTCGGCACCGTGGCTCGCGATCGTCCTCTGGGCGGGATGGGGTCTCGCGTACACCTTCACGAGCGGCGCGTACGAAGCCTGGATCGCAGACGAGGTGGGCACTGCGAGAGTCGGCGCGCTCTTCCTCCGCGGACGGCGCGTCGGCTACGGCGGCGCGGTGCTCGGGCTCGTGCTGCAGGTGGCGGTGGGGACGGAATCCCTCCGCGCCGGTGTCGTCGTCGGGGGCGCGATCACGACGCTGTGCGGGCTCGCCTGCATCTTCGTGATGCCCGAGACCGGGTTCCGGCCCCGGCACGGATCGGAGACGAGACCGCGCGTCCGCGAGCTCGGCGGCGGGGCGATGGCGGGCATCCGCTACGCGCGCGCCGCACCGATCGTCGGCCTCCTGATCGCGGTCGCGCTCTTCACGGGCATGTCGAGCGAGGCGTTCGACCGGCTCAAGGAAGCGCACTTCCTGCGCGACGTGGGGCTGCCCGCCGTCGGGCACCTCTCCCCGGTGGTCTGGTTCGGGATCTTCTGGCTTGTTGGGATGGTGCTCGGGTTCCTCGCGCTCGGGAGGCTGATCCCGGCCGTCGAGCGCGGCGGCGTGGAGGCTGTCACGCGCTTCCTGCTCGGCTTCACGTTCGTGCAGCTCGCTGCGATGGTCCTCTTCGCTCTCAGCCGCTCGAGCTGGCCGGCGATCGTGGGGCTGCTCGGCGTCTTCTTCGCCCGCGACATCACCGGGCCGCTGTACACCACGTGGCTGAACGCGAAGATCTCCGACTCGAGCGTCCGCGCGACCGTGTTCTCGCTCAGCGGCCAGGCGGACGCGATCGGGCAAGCGGGAGGCGGGCCGGTGCTCGGGCTCGTCGGCAACGTCTGGGGGATCCCGACGGCGCTCGCCGCCGGGGCCACGGCGCTCGTCCCGGCGGCAGCGCTCTATGCGCGCGCGATCCGGCGGCACGGCGGCGAGGGCGACATCGCACTCGTGCCGGCCGGGGAGGCGTAGCCGAGCGCGGCCACGGCGGCTCGACAGCGTTAGCGTTCGCGCGTGCCCGCACGCGCCCGCCGCTCCTGTCTCACCGTCCCCGCCTCGAGCGAGCGCATGCTCGCGAAGGCGGCGTCACTCGCCGCCGACGAGGCGATCGTCGACCTCGAGGACGCGGTCGCTCCCGAGGACAAGGAACGGGCCCGCACGCTCGCGGTCGAGGCGCTGCGACGGGGACCGCTCGGCCGGACGACAGCGCTCCGGGTCAACGGACGCTCCACGCCGTGGTGGGAGGACGACGTGCGCGCGGCGGCGGAGGCGCGGCCCGACGTCGTCGTACTCCCGAAGGTCGAGTATCCCGAGGACGTGTCCGCGGCAGCCGACCTTCTGCCCGACGGGATCGGCCTCGAGGCGCTGATCGAGACGGCGCGCGGTCTCGTCGAAGTCGAGCGGATCGCAGCGACCGGGCGCGGGCTGGAGGCGCTCGTCCTCGGCCCGGCCGATCTCGCGGCCTCGCTCGGCGTGCCGGTACTGACGATCGGCGCCGGCACCTCCGGCTACGCGCTCGCCCGCGTCGTCGCGGCGGCGCGCGCGTTCGGGCTGCAGACGGTCGACGGGCCGCATGCGCGGCTCGGCGACGATCTGGGCCTCGTCGTCTCGGCGCGGCGCGCGCTCGCACACGGCTACGACGGCAAGTGGGTGATCCACCCGAGCCAGATCGAGCCCGTCAACTTCGTCTTCACGCCGTCGCCGGCGGAGATCGAGCGCGCGAAGCGGCTCCTCGACGCCGCCGCGGGTGCGGCCCGCTTCGAGGGAGAACTCGTCGACGAAGCGTCGCGCAAGCTCGCGGAGAGCCTCCTCAAGCGCGCCGAGCTGCTCGCCTAGCCGCCTTCCGGCGCTTCACCCCCGGCACGGCCAGGACGGCGCGGTACCACACGTGGAGCAGGCCGGCGAGCAGAGCCGCGGCCAGGGCGAGGATCCTGACGATGCTTGCCACCGCGCCGCACAGGGTACTTCCGCCCCATGACCGGGCGCCAAGCCGGCCAGATGCTGCCGATCGGCGGCGTTCGCGAGAAGGTGCTCGCCGCGCAGCGTGCCGGCCTCGGTAGGGTCATTCTGCCGCGCGAGAACGAGCACGACCTCGAGGAGCTGCCGACGGAGACGCGCGAGGCCGTCGGTTTCGTCCTCGTCGACTCGATCGACCAGGTCTTCGAGGCTGCGTTCGGCTCGAACGGCTCGCGGGCGAACGGCCGCGTTCGGCCCGAGACTTCGCGAAGATAGGAATCGCTTCCATCGACGACAGAAAGGATTGGCTGCAGATGGCATACACGAAAGAGAGGGTCGCTTACGCAGCTTCGAGCGCCCGCCCCTATGTCGAGCGCGCGCTCCGCGACCAGGAGCTACGCGACAACATCCGCAACGCCTACACATCCGCCCGTGCCGTTTACGACGAGCTCTCATCCCGCCGCAAGGTGTCGGACGCCGCGACGCGGCTCGCCGGCGACAAGGACCTGCAGGGCGAGCTGCGGAACGCCATCGACGAGATCCGGAACGCGGCCGGCCGCGTCCAGGCCGTGAAGCGCGGCTCGCCCGAGCCCGTGGAGGCGGCACGGAACGGCCTGCTTCTGCTGTTCGGGATCGCGCTCGGCATCCTGCTCAACCCGATCACGGGCCCTGCCGTGCGGCGGGCGCTCGCCCGCAAGCTGTTCGGCAGCGGGGACGGCTTCGTCTACCAGGGGAACGGCGGCAGCGCGAAGTAGGCCGAAGAACTAGCTGCCCTGGCCGAGGTGCTCCCGCGCGAAGGCGCGGAAGCGGTCGCGCGCGGCGTCGTCCGGCGCGAGCGGCCCGTCGTCGGCGTACTGAGGATCGGCCGCGATCTCCTCCGCGACCGCCCGCACCTCCTGCTCGATCGCGGCGCGGTGGCCGGGATCGCGCAGCAGCGCGTCGACCCAGCTCTCCGAGCCGTCCCAGTCGGGGACGTCGTTGTCGAAGAGGAGTCGGCCGAGCAGAATGCCGGTGCGGATGTAGGCGAAGGTCTTGAAGGCGAGGATCCGGTGCGGCGTCTCGACGCGTGCCGCGAGCGCCGGGTCGTCCCGCAGCACACGATCGACGATGCCGCCGATCGGCTCGTCGACCAGTGGAATCCAGAGCTCGTCGAGATCCGGCATGGACGGATTATGCCCAGCCGCGAGGGCGCGGACGCCTCGCGCCTATCCTTGCCGCGTGGCCGGCACTCCCGACGACCTGCTCGAGCGGCTGGCCGCCGAGCCGGGCGAAGCGGGCCTCTTTCTCGACTTCGACGGCGTCCTCGCGCCGATCGTCGACCGGCCGGAGGACGCGGCGGCGCCGCCCGAGACCCGCGCCGAGCTCGAGCGGCTCGTCGGGAGGTACGCGCTCGTTGCGGTCGTGAGCGGCCGGGCGGGCGAGGACGTGCGGGCGCGTGTTGCCGTGGACGGCGTGGTCTGCGTCGGCTCGCACGGGCTCGAGCTCGAGCCGCAGGCCGACCGCTGGCGGCGGACGCTCGCGGCGTTCGCGGCCGAAGCTCCGTGGCCGCAGGAGGAGGTCGAGGTGAAGGGCCTCGCCTTGGCCTTCCACTTCCGCGGCCGGGTGGACGAGCGGGAGGCGGTGCGCGAGCTCGACGCGATCGCGGAGTCGGCGCGGGACGAGGGGCTCCTCGCGCGCTACGGGCGCAAGGTCCTCGAGGTGCTGCCGCCGATCGGCTCGCACAAGGGGACGGCGGTGCGGCGGCTGCTCGAGGAACGCGGCTTGCGGCGGGCGCTCGCGGCCGGCGACGACACGACCGACCTCGACTCTTTCGCCGCACTCGACGGCCTCGAGGTGGCAGTGCGCGTGGCGGTCACCTCACCCGAGGCGCCCGGCGCTCTCCTCGACGCCGCCGACCTGGTGCTCGGCTCGACCGGCGAGTTCCTCGCCCTCCTGCGCCGGCTCTAGCCGTCCTTCCTCACACGCACGGCGGTGCCGTAGGCGCAGATCTCCGTCCAGTTGCCGCCCATCTCGGACGTGTCGAAGCGCATGGCGATGATCGCGTTCCCGCCCTTGCTCTCCGCCTCCTCGATCATCCGCTCCGTCACCTGCTGCCGGCTGTCGATCAGGGACTTCGTCATCCCCTTCAGCTCGCCGCCGAGGATCGACTTGAGCCCGGCGCCGAACTGGGAACCGATGTTGCGCGACCGCACCGTCAGTCCCATCACCTCGCCGAACACCTCCTCGACCTGGTAGCCGGGGATGTCGTTCATCGTCGTCACGATCATCGTTCTGCCTCCCTGTTGAGCACTTCCCATGCGCGGCGCACGTCGTCCTCCGTCGTCCGCGCGTTGCCGATGGCGAGCCGGAGGACGTACCGCCCGTCGAGCTTCGTATGCGTGATGAAGATCTCACCGGATGCGTTCACCCGCTCCACCAGCCGCTCGTTCTCCTCGTCCAGGCCCTCCCGGCGGAAGACGACGAGCGAGAAGCGCTGCGGCGCGACGAGCTCCCAGCCCGGAGCCTCTTCGACCCAACGGGCGAAGAGCTCGGCGAGACGGATGTGCTCGCGGAGGATCGCGCGCAGCCCTTCGGCGCCGTAACAGCGGAGCACCGCCCAGAGCTTGAGCGAGCGGAAGCGACGACCGAGCGGCGGCCCGTAGTCCGCGAGCGAGAACGCCTCGTCGTCGGTGCGCAGGTACTCCGGCGTCAGCGTGAACGCCTCGCGCCACTCGTCCGGCCGCGCCGTCCAGACGAGTGAGCAATCGGTCGGGACGAGCAGCCATTTGTGCGGGTTGACGACGAGACTGTCGGCAAGCTCGACGCCGTCCGCCGACCAGCGTTCCTCCTCGCAGATCCACGAGGAGCCGGCGTAGGCCGCGTCGACGTGCAGCCAGGCGCCGGCCCCGTGCGCGCGCCCGGCGAGCTCGCGCACCGGATCGACCGAGGCGAACGACGTCGTGCCGACCGTGGCGACGACCGCGGCGACGTCGGCGAGGTCGTAGCCGTCGACGGCCATCCGCAGCTCGTCGTCGACCGGAACCTTGCGCAGCTCCATCCCGAGCATCCGTGCGTCCTTCTCCACCGAGGAGTGCGCGTGCTCGGAGCAGACGACAACGTTGCGGCCGGTGACATGGCGAGCGGCGATGAGCGCGGCGAGCGTCGAGGTGGAAGCGGTGTCCTCGATGTGGCCGTGCCAGCCCTCCGGAAGGCCGAGCAGCTGCCGCACCCAATCCGCGACGCGCAGCTCGAGCTCCGTCGAGGCCGGGGAGGCGCGCCAGACGATCGCAACCTGGTTCAGCGCCGCCGCAAGCAGCTCCGCGAGGATCGCCGGCTCCGAGGACGTCACGGCGAAGTACGAGAAGAAACGCGGGCTCTGCCAGTTCGTCAGGGCCGGCAGGAGGAGCTCGTCGAGGTCGCCGAGGACGTCGGCGAACGACTCCGGCCGCTCGGGCGCAGACGCCGGCAGCTGCGCCGAGAGCTCACCCGGCCGAACCTGCGCGAGTACCGGGAGTTCTCCGACCCGTTCCAGATAGCGCGCCGCCCACTCGAGCGCTGCGGCGCCGTCCTCGCGGAAGTTCATCTCCGTCACGGCCGCTTCTTCCGCAGCTTGTCGAGCTGATTCCAGGTGCGCGTGTTGACGACGTCGCCCTTCGCCAGCCAGCCTCGCCTCGCCTGCGCCACAGCCAGCTCGAGGTACGCCTGCGAACGAACCTCGTGTCCGTCCGAGGAGACGACGAGCCGCAGCCCCGCCTCCTTCGCCGCACGCGCGTGTACGTCGCGCAGATCGAGCCGGTCGGGCTGGCCGTTGATCTCGAGGAAGGTGCCTGTCTCGAGCGCGGCCACGATCACCCGCCCGACATCGATATCGCGCGGCGGACGCTTGCCGATCCGGCGGCCGGTGAGGTGGCCGATGCAGTCGACGTACGGGTTCTGCATCGCCTCGAGCACCCGCTCGGTCGGGCGCGAGTCCGGCGCCTGGTGCACCGACGCGACGACCCAGTCGAGTAGCGCGAGGTCCTCCTCCGCCACGTCGACCTCGCCGCTCGAGCGGATGTTCGCCTCGACTCCCGCGAGGATCCGAAGCGGCGAGAAGCGGGGCCGCAGCTGCTCGATCTCCTCGAGCTGTTCCTGCAACCGCCCACCGCGGAGGTAGTGCGAGTGGTCGGTGACGGCGTAGTACTCATAGCCGCGGGCGACCGCTCCCTCGAGCATCTGCTCGAGCGTGCTCTTGCCGTCGGCCGACCAGTGCGAGTGCGTGTGCAGGTCGCCGCAGACGTCGCCGAGCGCGACGAGCTTCGGCAGCTCGCCGCGCCGCGCCGCCTCAAGCTCGCCGCCGTTCTCGCGCAACTCCGGCGGGATCGGCTGGTAGCCGAGGAACTCGTAGACAGCGTCCTCCTCCGCGCTGCGAAAGACATCGCCGGTCTCGATGTTCGTGACGCCGTACTCCGAGATCGAGAGCCCCCGCCGCACGGCCTCCTCGCGCATCGCCACGTTGTGGTCCTTTGAGCCCGTGAAGTGCTGGAGGAGGTTGCCGAACGACTCGGGAGGGACGACGCGGAGGTCGAAGCGGAGACCGTCGCGCGAGACGACCGTCGCCTTCGTGTCCCCGTGCGCGGCGACGTCGATGACCCAGCTCAGGTTCGCGAAGTGCTCCGTCAGCTCGGCCGGCTC
>DASYOZ010000033.1:0-6248 GCA_036007185.1 Gaiellaceae bacterium
CTCCTGGATCAGCACCGTCTTGCCGACCCCGGCGCCGCCGAAGAGGCCGACCTTGCCGCCACGGACGTACGGCGCGATCAGGTCGACGACCTTGAGGCCGGTCTCGAAGATCTCGATCGACGGGGACAGGTCGCCGAAGGCCGGGGGATCGCGGTGGATCGGCCAGCGCTCGCCTTTCGACGGCTCTTTGCCGTCGACGGGGTCGCCGATCACGTTCCAGATGCGGCCGAGCGTCACGTCGCCGACGGGCACCGAGATTGCCTCCCCGGTGTCCACGACCTCGACGCCGCGCGCCAGCCCGTCGGTCGAGTCCATGGCAACCGCGCGGACGCGGTCGTCACCGAGGTGCTGCTGCACCTCCGCGATCAGTTCGCGCGTACCGCCGTCCTCCTCGGGGACGCCGATGCTGAGGGCGTGGTAGATCGCGGGGAGCTTGCCCGGGAAGACCGCGTCGAGCACGACGCCCTTGATCTCGACGATCTTCCCCGTGTTCTTGCCGTTGCTCTGGTCGGCCATGAATCTCCTGATGCGTGAGGTCGGGCGCGGCGCCGCTCGCCGGCGGCCGCAAGCACGGGGACTCTAGCCGACCCGCGGCCGTGCCCCTCGGTCGAACCGGCGGCTCGTGCGAAGCTTGCGAGCGTGTCGGAGACAGGCGCCACGACGGCTTCATTCAGCGGCCGGACGGCATGGACGCGCAACCTGCAGACGCCGCTCCGCTCCTTCCTGCGCACTGAGACCGGGAGTGCCGCCGTCCTCCTCGCGGGGGTCGTCGCCGCGCTCGTCTGGGCGAACGTGGACCAGGCGTCGTACGAGCGCGTCTGGACGACGATCCTCTCGATCCATATCGGCGGCGCGGGCATCTCGCAGGACCTGCGGGGCTGGATCAACACCGGCCTGATGACCTTCTTCTTCTTCGTGATCGGGCTCGAGGCGCGGCGCGAGTTCGACCTCGGCGAGCTCCGCGAGCGGAGGCGGGTCGCCCTACCGGTCATGGCGGGGATCGGCGGGATGGTCGTGCCGATCGCGATCTTCCTCGGGATCAACGCGGGCCACGACTCGAGCCACGGCTGGGGCGTCGCGATGTCGACCGACACGGCATTCGCGCTCGGGCTGCTGGCGCTCGTCGGGCCCGGGCTCCCCGACCGTCTGCGCGCCTACCTGCTGACGGTCGCGGTCGTCGACGACATCGTCGCGCTGCTCGTGATCGCGATCGCCTACAGCGGCCCGATCTCGATAGTGCCGCTCGTCGTCGGGCTCGGGTTGTTCGGCTGCATCCTGCTGGTCCGCGCGGCCGACATCCACTTCGGCCCGATCTACTTCGTGCTCGGCACGGCCGTCTGGGTCGCGTTCTTCAAGGCCGGTGTGGACCCGGTCGTCGCTGGCCTCATGGGCGGCGTGATCGCGCTCGCGTACCCCGCGCAACGGAGCGACCTCGAGCGGGCGAGCGACCTCTTCCGGCTCTTCCGCGAGCAGCCGACCGGCGACCTCTCACGCACGGCGAGAAGCGCGGTGCGGGCGGCCGTCTCGCCGAACGAGCGGCTGCAGGCGCTCTGGCATCCGTGGACGAGCTACGCCATCGTGCCGCTCTTCGCACTCGCTAACGCCGGCGTCCATCTGAGCGCCGGCTTCCTCAACACCGCCTACACGTCGCCCGTGACGCTGGGGATCCTGCTCGGATACGTCATCGGCAAGCCGGTCGGGATCGTCGGCGCCACGTGGCTCGCCACACGTGTCAGCCGCGGCCGCGTGCGCCCGCCGGTCGGCTGGGGATCGGTCGCCGGCGCGGGCACGATCGCCGGGATCGGCTTCACCGTCTCCATCCTGATCGCCGATCTCGCCTTCCACGGCAAGGACCTCGCCGAGGCGAAGGTCGGCGTCCTCAGCGCGGCGCTGCTGGCCGCCGTGCTCACTTGGCTCCTCGTCGTCGGGATCAGGAGGCTGCCGCGACGCTCGCGCATCCGGGCGCTGCTCGGCACGCCCGATCTCATCCTCGACCTCGCGGAGCCGGTCGACCCCGACCGCGATCACATCCGCGGCCCGGTCGAGGCGCCGGTCACCGTTCTCGAGTACGGCGACTTCGAGTGTCCGTACTGCGGCCAAGCGGAGCCGGTCGTGCGCGAGCTGCTGCGCGAGCACGGCGACATCGCCTACGCCTGGCGGCACCTCCCGCTGAACGACGTCCACCCGAACGCGCAGCAGGCCGCGGAGGCCGCGGAGGCAGCGGCCGCGCAGGGGGCGTTCTGGGAGATGCACGACCTCCTGCTCGATCACCAGGATGCGCTCGGCTACGAGGATCTCGTCGGCTACGCAGGGCAGCTCGGGCTCGACGTCGAGCGCTTCGAGGAGGACATACGGACGCGAGACGGGACGGCGCGCATCGCGCAGGACGTCGACTCGGCCGATCTCTCCGGCGTCTCGGGCACTCCGACCTTCTTCGTCAACGGGCTGCGCCACTACGGCGCCTACGACATCGCGACGCTGTCGGCCGCCGTGAAGGCGGCGCGGGCACGCGAGCTCGTTCGGGCTACTGCGTGACCCTGTCGAGGAACGCGAGCACGCGCTCGGTGAGCAGCCTCTCGGCGGCCGGGTCGTAGGCCCGTAGCGACGAGTCCGCGAACAAGTGCTCCTCGCCCGGGTAGAGGAACAGCTCTGCCTCGTCCGCCGAGTCGACGAGGGCCCGCGCTGCCTCGATGTCCTCGAGGAAGAACGGATCGGCTTCCTTGCCGTGCACCTGGACGGGGACGCCCTCGGGCCACGCCTCTCCGAACTCCGAGACTGGAAGGCAGGAGTACATGAGCAACGCGCCGCGGGCGCCAGGCCGGGTCTGCGTGAGCTGCTGAGCCACCATGACTCCGAAGGAGAAGCCCGCGTACACGGTCTCAGGCGGGATCTTCTCGGCGGCGGCCACTCCGCGCCCAAGCAGCGCCTCGAATCCCACCTCGCGCGCGAACGACATGCCGCTCTCGATGGTCTCGAACGTCTGCCCGTCGAACAGGTCGGGTGTATGGACTGTGTGCCCTGCCTGGCGCAATTCGTCGGCGAACGAGCGCACACCGTCGGTGAGTCCTTGCACGTGGTGATACAGCACGACTTCAGCCATTTCTGCTCCTCCCCGAGCGAATTGATCCATTAAGTTGGAACATATTACAATGCTGGTCTCACTGCAGCCATGACTACTGAACCGTCTCCGCCTGACTACGACCTCGCCGACCGGATCGGGCTTACGAGCCCCCACCAGGTGAAGGCGATCGGCCACCCCTTACGCACCACCATCCTGGGACTGCTCCACGAGCGCGCAGCGACGGTGACCGAGCTCGCGACCACGCTCGAGCGGCCGAAGAGCACGGTCGCGCATCACGTCAAGGTGCTCGCAGAAGCCGGGCTCCTCCAGGTCGTGAGAACCCGCCGGGTGCGAGCGATCGAGGAGCGCTTCTATGGCCGTACGGCCCGGATGTTCTACGTCGCTGTCGAGCGCGGCCGACAAGGCGAGGAGATGCCGCGCGACTTCAACGACTTCGAGGTCGCCACACAAGAGTCGGCCGAGGCTTTCCGGGACGGGAAGCTGTGGGGCTTCATCCGGCACGCTCGCATCAGGGAGGCGCAGGCGTCGGAGTTCTGGGAGCGGATGGCCGCCCTCGTCGACGACTTCGACCGGTTGCCACGGTCGGGCGGCACCGTGTACGGCTTCGCGGTCGGCGTCTACCCCACCGACGGTCCCACCCTGCCGGACGGGGAGGCTGACTAGCCGGTCAGCGCGTCCGCGCCCGCGACGACCTCGAGGATCTCCTGCGTGATCTCGGCCTGCCGGGCGCGGTTGAGCGAGAGTGTGAGGCTGTCGATCAGCTCGCCCGCGTTCTTGGAGGCGTTCCGCATCGCCGTCATCTGCGAGGCGAGGAAGGCGGCCGCGGACTCGAGCAGCGCGCGGTAGATCTCCGTCTCGAGGTAGACGGGCAGGAGCCGCTGGAGGATCTCCTCCGGCTCCGGCTCGTAGATGAAGTCGCCGCGCGGCCCCGGGCGCTCCTCCTCGGCGGGCTCCTCGCCGGCGAGCACGTCCTCGCGTATCGGCAGCAGGTCGACGGTCGTCGCCCGCTGCACGAGCGCCGACTCGTAGCGGTTGTAGACGAGGACGACCCGGTCGACCTCCTCCGCCTCGTACAGCTCGGCGAGCCGGTGACCGATCGCCTGCGCGTCGTTGTACGTCGGCTTGTCGGAGAAGCCGGCCCACTGGCCCGTGAGCTCGTAGCGGCGGAAGCGGAGAGTCGAGGCGCCCTTGCGCCCGACGACGAGCCACACCGCCTCCTGCCGCTCCGCCCGCGCCTGCCGCTCGAGCTCGAAGGCCCGCCGCAACACCTGGCCGTTGAACGGGCCGGCGAGGCCGCGGTCGCCCGTGATGACGACGAAGGCCACGCGCCGCACCTCGTCGCGCTGTTGCAGCAGCGCGAGGTTCCGGAAGGAGGACGCCGCCCGCGCCGTGCCGATCATCAGCTCCTGCATCCGGTCGGCGTACGGGCGCATCTCCTCGATGCGCGTCTGCGCCCGCCGCAGCCGTGCGCCGGCGACGAGCTCCAGCGCCTTCGTGATCTTGCGCGTGTTGCGGACGGAGGAGATCCTCCGCCGGAGATCTTGCAGCGAGGCCACTTAGGTCAGCGCCGATTCCTCTTCGACGTTGAAGGAGTTCTTGAACTTCTCGATTTCTCCGTTCAGCTTTTCGGCGAGCTCGTCGGGCAGGTCGCCCGTCTCGCGGATCTCCTTGTAGACCGACTCCTCGGTACGGAGGTGCTCGCGCAGCTCGTCCTGGAACCGCGGCACCTGCGGCGACGGGATGTCGTCGAGATAGCCGTGGATCCCGGTGTAGATGGCGGCCACCTGCTCCTCCATCGGCCACGGCTGGTACTGCGGCTGGTTCAGGGAGGCAACCATCTTCGCGCCGCGCGTCAGCGCCTGCTGTGTCGCCCGGTCGAGCTCCGAGCCGAACTGTGCGAACGCCTCGAGCTCGCGGTACTGCGCGAGGTCGAGCCGCAGGCGCCCCGCCACTTTTTTCATCGCCTTCGTCTGCGCGGACGCGCCGACGCGCGAGACGGAGATGCCGACGTTCACGGCCGGGCGGACGCCCGAGAAGAAGAGCTCCGACTGGAGATAGATCTGCCCGTCGGTGATCGAGATCACGTTCGTCGGGATGTACGCGGACACGTCGCCTGCCTGCGTCTCGATGATCGGGAGCGCAGTGAGCGAGCCGCCGCCGTTGTCGTCGCTGAGCTTGCAGGCGCGCTCGAGCAGCCGCGAGTGGAGGTAGAAGACGTCGCCCGGGAACGCCTCGCGACCGGGCGGCCGGCGCAGCAGCAGCGAGAGCTGGCGATACGCGTCCGCGTGTTTCGAGAGGTCGTCGTACATGACGAGCGCGTGCTCGCCTTTGTAGAGGAAGTACTCGCCCATCGCGCAACCCGCGAACGGCGCCATCCACTTGATCGGCGCTGCCTCGTGCGCGGCGGCGGAGACGATGGTCGTGTACTCCATCGCGCCTTCCTCGCGCAGCCGCTCGTAGATGCCTGCGACCGTCGACGCCTTCTGACCGATCGCGACGTAGACACAGTGCACGTCGGTGTCGCGCTGGTTGAGGATCGTGTCGATCAAGATCGCCGTCTTGCCGGTCGAGCGGTCGCCGATGATCAGCTCGCGCTGGCCGCGGCCGACGTTCGTCATCGTGTCGATCGCCTTGAGGCCCGTCTGGAGCGGCTCCTTCACCGGCTGGCGCGCGACCACGCCGGGCGCCTTGAACTCGAGCGGCCGCGTCTCCTCCGCGTCGATCGCGCCGCGTCCGTCGAGCGGGTTGCCGAGCGGGTCGACGACCCGGCCGAGCAGCGCCTCGCCGACGGGAACGCTCGCGACCTTGCCCGTGCGCCGCGCCGGCTCTCCCTCGCTCACCTGTTCCCACTCGCCGAAGAGCGCGACTCCGACGTCGTCCTCCTCGAGGTTGAACGCGAGGCCGGTGACGCCGTGCTCGAACTCGAGCATCTCCAGCGAGCCCGCGTTCTCGAGCCCGTAGACACGGGCGATCCCGTCGCCGATCTGGAGGACCGTGCCGACCTCGGCGAGGTCGGTCTCGACGTCGTACTGCTCGATCCGCTCTCTGAGGATCGACGTGATCTCTTCCGGGCGTAGCTTCAAAGCGCTCTCAGCTCCTTACGAGTTCGTGTCTCAGTCGTTCCAGTCTTCCGCGGACGCTCGCGTCGACGCGGAGCGAGCCGGCC
>DASYOZ010000034.1:0-5378 GCA_036007185.1 Gaiellaceae bacterium
GACCGAGCCGGCGGAGCCGCGCGGGATCTTCGAGATTTTCGCCGAGGACGAGCCGGCCGACGAGGACGCTCCGCTCGCGCGCGACGCCGAGCACGACCGGCAGTAGCGTCCTGCCGCCTCTTTAGGGTGCGGGGCGGTGCACCTGCGCGCTGTCAAGCTGCGTGGCTTCAAGTCCTTCCCAGACCCGGTCGAGGTCCGTCTCGAGCCGGGCGTGGGGGTGATCGTCGGCCCGAACGGCTCCGGCAAGTCGAACGTCTCCGACGGCATCCGCTGGGCGGCCGGCTCGCTCAGCCCGACGGAGCTGCGGGCCGAGAAGCCGGACGACGTCCTCTTCGCCGGCGGTGGCGCGCGCGGCCCTGCCGACTTCTGCGAGGTCGAGCTCCTCTTCGACAACGCCGACGGAGCGCTGCCAGTCGACTATGCGGAGCTCTCGGTCGCGCGCCGGCTGCACCGCGGCGGCGAGGGGCAGTACCTCGTCAACCGGACCGCGGTGCGGCGGCTCGACCTCGTGGAGCTGCTCGCCGACCTGGGGCTCGGCCAGGGGATGCACTCGATCATCAGCCAGGGGAAGGTCGAGGCGATCCTCGCGTCACGGCCGGCCGAGCGGCGCGCGCTGATCGAGGAAGCCGCCGGTCTCGGGCGCTTCAAGGCTCGCCGCCACCGGGCCGAGCTCAAGCTCGCGCGAGTCGCGGTCGAGGTCGAGCGTGCGCGCGACGTGGAGGCCGAGGTTCGGAAGCGACTCCGGCCGCTCGCGCTCCAGGCGACCGCGGCCGAGCGGGCGCAGAAGCTGGGGCTCGAGCTCGCGACCCTACAGGCTCGGATCGCGCAGCTCGATCTCGCCGGGCTCGAGGAGCGGCTGCGTGGGATCGGCGACCGCCGCCGTGGCGCGGTTTCCGCACGAGCCGACGTGGAAGCGAGGCTCGAGGCGTTGCTCGCCGACCGCGGGCGCGCCGAGGAGGAGCTCGCCGACGCGGCCGGCGGCCGCGAGCAGGCGCTGCAGGCCCTCTACCTGCTCCGCAGCGCTGCCGAGCGTCTCGAGTTGCGGCGGGAGTCGGCGGAGGCGCGGGTGCTCCGGCTCCGCGACGAGCTGGCCCGCCCGCGCCGGGTGCTGGACGAACGCGTCCGCGCCCAGCGGGCCGCTCTCGCGGACGAGACGCGTTTGCTCGAGGAGCGCCTGCGGACGCTCGACCGGGCGCTCGCCGAGCGCGAGGGGCTGCCGCCGGCGGCTCGCGCCCTGGAGGAGGACGGGGAACGGATCGCCCTCTCGTTGCTCGAGGTCGAGCCGGGCTGTGAGCGCGCCGTCGCGGCCGCGCTCGGTCGTTCCGCGTCCGCGGTGGTCCGCGACGACCCGGCCGGGGCGCTCGCGTTGCTCGAGCGAGCGCGGGACGCCGGCCTTGGCAGCCTCGTCGTCCTCGTCGGCCGCGACCCCGCGGCGCTCGTCGCCGAGATGCCCGTCGTCTCGAAGGAGGAGCTGCTCGCGTCGCGGGTCGCGGCGGTGACGCCGGAGGGCTTCGGCTACGACCCGGAGCGCGGCGAGTTGTGGTTCGCGGGTGAGACCGCCGAGGCGCTGCTGCTCGAGCTGCAGGCACGCCGGCGATCGCTCGCGTCCGAGCTCGACGAGCTTCGCGCGCGGCTCGAGACGCCGATCCCCGACACCGCCTACTCGCTCGAGCCGAATCCCTTCTCCGACCGCTCTCTCCAACTTGCCGAGCGATTTCTCGCCGCACTCGACGTCTCGGTGCAGCACTTCGAAGGTCCGCTCCGCCAGGCTGTCGACGCCGGTGCGGCCCGCAGCGGCGGGCTCGGTGCCGAGCTGCGCCGGCTCGGCGCGGCCGAGGTCGAGGTACGGCAGGAGCTCGGCGCGGCTGCGGAGGGTGTCTCCGCGCTCGAGGTCGAGGCGGCTCGGGTCGAGGCGGAGGCTGGCGAAGCGCGCCGGCGGCTCGAGCAGGCGAACGCGGATGTGCCGGCTGAGGGCGACGACCGCGAGCAGCTCGCCGCAACCGTCGAGCGCCTCGAGCGGCGGCGCGAGACGCTCGGCCAGGTGAACCCGCTCGCGCACGAGGAGTACGAGGCGGAGAAGGAGCGGCTCGAGGAGCTCGCCGCGCAGCGGGCCGACCTCGAGGCGAGCCTCGCCGAGCTCGAGAAGCTCCGCAGCGAGCTGACGCAGACGGTCGAGCGCCGCTTCGCCGAGACGTTCGACGCCGTTCAGCGCCACTTCGCGGATGTGACCGCGACCGTCTTCCCGAGCGGCGGGGGCCATCTGCGTCTGACCGAGGCCGAGGAGGACGACGAGGAGCTTGGCGTCGAGGTCGAGCTTCGCCCCGCCGGCAAGCGCGTTCAGCGGCTCTCACTCCTCTCCGGCGGCGAGAAGGCGCTGGGCGCGATCGCGTTCCTCTTCGCGCTCTTCCTCGCGCGGCCGTGCCCGTTCTACCTCCTCGACGAGGTCGAGGCGGCGCTCGACGACACGAACATCGGCCGCTTCGTCGAGCTCCTGCGCCGCTACTCCGACCGTGCCCAGTTCGTCGTGATCACGCACCAGAAGCGGACGATGGAGGCGGCCGACGTCCTCTACGGCGTGACCATGGGCGGCGACGGCGTCTCGCAGGTCGTCTCGCGGCGCCTGCCGCGGGAAGAGGCCGAGGCGGCGAGCGCGGCCTAGCTCAGCGCGCGCTCGAGAGCTGCGCGATCCACCGGCTCGCCGTGCGTCGGCAGGACGATCTCGACTGGGAGATCGAGCAACGGTCGCAGCCCGGCCACGATCTGATCCCGCTCGGCGTCGCCGCGGAGCCACTCGCTCAAGCCGAGCCCGTTGCCGAAGTCGGCAAGCGTGTCACCCGCAATCACGGCTCGGCTGCCCTCGAGCCACAGGACGAGGTCGTTGCGCTCGCGGCCGGCGAACGCCTTCGCGCCGAACGGGAGCTCGTCACCCGACCCGTACCAGCGCGCGTCGCCGCCGCCCGTGCGGAGCCAGCGCAGATCCGGGCTGCCGTCACCCGCCTGCTCGGTCGTGATGCCGAACTTGTCCATCAGGTCCTGCGCGGTGTCTGCAGGTGGCGCGAAAACCGGCGCGCCGAGCCGCTCGACGAGAGCCTCGGCGTCGCGTTCGTGCCAGGGCGACGTGAGCACGATCGCCGGCTCGCGCCCGGCCGCGAGTGAGAGCAGCTCGTCCGGAACCGCGAGCGGATCGAAGAGCAAGAGCCGAGTGCCGTCGTCCATCGCGTAGGACGACACCTCCTGCGGCCACTCCGCGTCCGGCGACCATTCGGGATGCGGCGCCTGCCAGTGCCATAGCCCGGGTTGGAGCTCGCGCATGCGGCGATCCTAGTGGAGTGGTCCACGTAGGATCGCCGGCGATGGACGAACGCCTCGAGCGCTACGCGGAGCTCGTCGTCAGGGTCGGCGCGAACGTCCAGCCGGGTCAGGAGGTCTTCCTCTTCTCGGCGGTCGAGCACCACGACCTCGCGCGCGCGCTGACGCGGCAGGCCTACCGCGCCGACGCCGCCTACGTCCACGTGCTCTACAACGACGCGCACACGCGGAAGGCGATGATCGAGCTGGGCCCGGACGAAGCGCTCACGTATTCGCCAGAGTGGCTGAAGGAGTTCGTCGCCTCATGTGCCGGCAACGCGCTGATCGCGACGACGGGCGATCCGGCGCCGGAGCTGCTGGCCGACCTCGACGGTGAGCGCGTCGGCCGAGCCGTCCCCCAAGAGATCGTGCAGATCCGCATGCAGCAAATGACCGAGAACACGGTGAACTGGTGCGGCGTCGGTGCTCCCAGCGAGGGCTGGGCGACGCAGGTTTTCGGCGAGCCGGACGTCGAGCGGTTGTGGGAGAAGGTCGCTTTCTGCATGCGGCTCGACGAGCCGGATCCCACCGCGGCCTGGCACGAGCACCTCGCACGCCTCGCCGAGCGGACGGCGCGCCTCAACGAGCTCCGGGCCGACGCGCTCCGTTATCGCGGCCCCGGTACCGACCTGACGGTGGGGTTGCTTCCGGACGTGCGCTGGATGTCCGGCACCTCCGACACCTCGGCGGGGATCACGTATGTCGCGAACATGCCGACCGAGGAGGTCTTCACCTCGCCCGACGCGCGACGCACCGAGGGGACGATCCGCTCCACCCTGCCACTCCCGCTCTCCGGCCAGATCGTCCGCGGCCTGGAGCTGAAGTTCGAGCAGGGCCGGGCCGTCCGCGTCGAGGCGGAGACCGGTGCCGAACTCGTCCGCAGCCACTTCGCGACGATCGAGAACGCCGACCGGCTCGGCGAGGTCGCACTCGTCACGCGCGAGTCGCGAGTCGGCCAGACCGGAACGCTCTTCTACGACCCGCTCTACGACGAGAACGCCACCTGCCACATCGCGTACGGCACCGGCTTCCCGTTCCTCGTCGACGGCGAGCTGCCGGAAGGTCTGAACCTCGCGAACATGCACATCGACTTCATGGTCGGCGGGCCCGAGCTCGAGGTGGACGCGGTGCTGGCGGACGGAACGGCGGTGCCGCTGATCCGCAACGAGGAGTGGCAGCTCGCATGAACGACGGCGACCGCCTCGAGCGCTACGCCGAGCTGGCTGTTCGCGTAGGGGCGAACGTCCAGGAAGGACAGGAGGTTTTCGTTCATGGGCTCGTCGAGCACGCCGAGCTCATCCGCGCGCTGACGCGGCAGGCGTATCGGGCCGGTGCGTCGTACGTCAACGTCGACTACCGCGACCAGCACGTGAAGCGGGCGATGATCGAAATCGGGCCGGACGAGGCGCTTACGTACTCCCCCGAGTGGCTGAAGAAGCTGGCGGAGACGACTGCAGGCAACGCGCAGCTGGGAACGACGGGCGATCCCGAGCCGGAGCTGCTCGCCGACCTCGACGGCGAGCGGGTGGGCCGTGCGATCCCGCTCGAGGTCACGGAGATCTTCCGGCGACAGTTTCAAGAGCGCTCCGTGAACTGGTGCGGGGTCGGTGCTCCGACGGAGGGTTGGGCGCGCCAGGTGCTGGGCGAGCCCGACGTCGAGCGCCTGTGGGAGCTTGTCGCGTTCTGCTTCCGGCTCGACGAGCCCGATCCTGTGGCCGCGTGGCGCGAGCATCTCGACCGGCTCGACGCGCGAGGCGCCGCGCTGACCGAGCTCCGGCCGGACGCGCTGCGCTATCGCGGGCCGGGCTCCGACTTCACGGCGGGGCTGCTCCCGACCGCACGCTGGGGCAGCGCGCGCTTTGAGACGGCGTCCGGGATCGAGTACGTCGCCAACATGCCGACCGAGGAGATCTTCACAACTCCGGACCCTCGCCGCGCGGAGGGGACACTGCGCTCGACCATGCCGCTCAGCCTCGCCGGGCAGCTCATCCGCGGCCTCGAGCTCACGTTCGAGGACGGTCGGATCGTCC
>DASYOZ010000035.1:0-28172 GCA_036007185.1 Gaiellaceae bacterium
CGAGGCTCTCGACGAGGAAGAGCTCGACGAGCCGGTGGTGGCGGATCACCTCGAGCGCGACCCGGCGGCCGTGCTCCGTGAGACGGACTCCGTGGTAGCGCTCATGCTCGGCGAGGCCCAGCTCGGAGAGCTTGTGCAGCATCCCCGAGACCGAGGCGGGGCGCACCTGTAGCAGCGCGGCCAGCTCGGTGGTCGAGGCGGCGCCTTCGCGGGACTCGAGCGTGTAGATCGCCTTCGCGTAGTCCTGGACCGCAGCGGTCAGGTCGCGTGTTGCCGGTGCCGAAAGTTGAGTCATGCCTAAATTGTAGGTTAGGCACGGTGTATGAGCAAGTCCGATCCGCGCATCCACCGATGCGTCGGCGCGTCTCCGGCGCCACCGTGAGGAGAAAGGCGAACTGGAGGTGTCCGATGAGATCGCTCGTGGTGTACGAGTCGTGGTTCGGGAACACGCGGGAGCTGGCCGAGGCCGTCGCCGCGGCGCTGGCCGCCGAGGGCGAGGTCACGGTTCTCTCCGTCGACGATCCGCTCCCGCCGCTCGACGAGCTCGACCTGCTCGTGGTCGGAGCGCCGACGCACGTGCACGGCCTCTCGAGCGGGATGTCCCGCAAGAGTGCAATCGAGCAGCGCGACGGGGACAGCGCCGAGCCGGGGATCGGCGTGCGCGGCTGGCTCGAAGAGCTGCCGCTGCTCGAGCGTCCGTGCGTAGCCATCTTCGACACCCGCGCGCACAAGCCGGAGCTGCTCGTCGGCTCGGCCGCACACGGGATCGCCCGGCGGCTGCGGAAGCACGGATACCGGCTCGCCGTCGAGCCGGAGAGCTTCTTCGTGAACGGCACTCCCGGACCGCTCGAGGACGGCGAGCTCGAGCGCGCGGCAGAGTGGGGGAGGGCCCTGGCGAACGAGGTGATGAGCCCCGCGGCATGATTGGCCCGTGCACGCCCACGCGCACGGGCACGACTCGGAGGACGGCCGCCGGCTCGGGATAGCGCTCGGTCTGATCCTCCTCTTCATGGCCGGCGAGGTGGTCGCCGGGATCGTCGGCCACTCGCTCGCGCTGCTCTCCGACGCGGCGCACATGCTTACGGACGCCGGCGCGCTCGTGGTCTCGCTCGTCGTGCTCCGGCTGGCGGCGCGGCCGGCGGGCGGGAACCGCACGTTCGGCCTGCGCCGCTCGGAGATCCTCTCCGCGCAGGCGAACGGCGCCACGCTCCTCGTACTCGCCTGCCTGATCGTCTACGGCGCCGTCCGCCGCCTGATCGCCCCGCCGGACGCGAGCGGCGCGACGATGCTCGCAGTTGCGCTCGCCGGGATCGCCGTCAACCTCCTCGCCACCTGGCAGCTCGCCGGCGCGAACCGCCGCTCCCTGAACATCGAGGGGAGCTTCCAGCACCTCCTGACCGACCTCTTCGCCTTCATCGCGACCGCGCTCGCCGGCGCCGTGATCCTCGCCGCGGGCTGGGTGCGCGCGGACCCCGTCGCGGCGCTGTTCGTAGCCGCCCTGATGCTGCGTGCGTCGTGGCGGCTGCTGCGCGACTCCGGCCGCGTTCTGCTCGACATCGCGCCGGTGGGGCTGTCCGTCGAGGAGATCGGCACCGCGATGGCGGCGCACCCGCGTGTCGTCGAGGTGCACGACCTTCATGTCTGGGAGGTGACCACCGAGTTTCCGACCCTCTCGGCGCACGTGCTCGTCGAGCCGGGCGCCGACTGTCACGGCATCCGGCGCGAGCTCGAGCAGCTCCTCCGCGAACGCTTCTCGCTCGAGCACACGACGCTCCAGGTCGACCACGCGCCGCCCGCGCAGCTCGTCCAGATCAGCTAGCTCAGCGCAACCACGGCTCCAGCTCCCGTTCGAGCTCGTGGCAGCCCCTCGGCGCGACGATCCGCCGTTGCAGCTTCCGCTTCTCCACGACGCAGATCGTGGGTACCTCGTCGACGCGGAACTTCTCCGCGAGATCGGGGCGGCGGTCGACCGGGACCCGGACGAGCTCGAACGTGTCGTGGTTGCCGCGGCGCTGGAGCACCTGGGCGATGAAGCCCTCGACGCGGCGGCAGCGGCCCGAGAGGGGCGAGTAGAACAACACGAGACGCGGCCGTTCCTCCGGCTCGAGCGCGTGTTCCTGCTGCGCGACCGCTACCACGTCGGCACGCTCATTCCCGTTGACTCGCTGTTCGACACTCCCTCAAGAAATGCTCGGCAAGTCGTGTCGCGACGCTAGCTTCCCGGGGGTGGACACGACCCCCCGCCGGCTGACGTTCGGAGCGCACGCGGATGCCTACGAGCGCGCGCGGCCGGCGTGGCCGGAGGAGGCTGCGCGGTGGCTCTTGCCCGCGGATGCGGAGCTCGTCGTCGAGCTCGGCGCCGGCACCGGCAAGCTGACGCGGGCCGTCGCGGCTCTCGGCGTGCGGGTGCTCGCGGTCGAGCCCGACCCGCGGATGCTGGCCGTGCTGCGCGAGGGCGGGCTCGAGGGAGTCGAGGGCACGGCGGAGGAGGTACCGGTCGGCGACGGCGAAGCGGATGCGGTCGTCGCCGGCTCCGCGCTCCACTGGTTCGACCTCGACACCGCGCTCCCCGAGTTCCACCGCGTCCTACGGGACGGCGGCCGGCTGGCGTTCGGCTGGAACCACCGCGACGAGAGCCATCCGACGGTCGCCGCGATGTCGGAGGCGATCTACGCGAGCCGGCCGTCGCGGCGGACGTCGGGCTGGCGCAGGCGCGACTGGCGAGCGGCCGTCGCCGCGGGAGGCTTCTTCTGCGACGTCGAGCGCGCCGAGTTTCCGCATGTCCACGAGTTGCCTCGCGACGCGCTCGGCGACCACCTGCGCTCGTACTCCGGGCTCGCCTCTCTGGAGGAGATGGAGCGAGCAGACGTCTTCGAGCGGGTGGCGGAGATCCTCGATGCGGACACGTCGCTTCGGGACGGCGACCGCCTGCGGCTCCCGTTCGTCGTCGACGCCTATCGCGCGACTCGAGCGGACTAGAGCTCCGCCGTCTGGCAGAAGCCGGTGCGGCTGGTGTTGAGGCAGAGCAGCCCGAGCAGCTGGTTATCGTCGTCGAGCACGATCACGCGCCGGTTGGGGCTAGCGGCGGCGCGTTCGAACGCCTCCTGGGCCGGTGCGCGAGGCGGGATCGTCTCGGGGTTGGCGTCGATGTAGGTGAGGGCGAATTCGGTCGGTGAGGCTTCGTCGGGTATTGCCGTGACGGCGCCTCTGAAGGCTCGGCCCTCGGCGAGGATCACCATCTGCACCTTCGGGTTCGCGAGTTGTTCGCGCACATCGGCGACCGACGCGTCGGGGGTCAGGGTCTTCGGGCTGCGCAGCATCAGGTCGGCGGCGACGTGGGCCCCGGCAGAGATTGCGCCTGATTCGCTCACCGGCAGGATCCTACGCCAAGAGTCTTCCTCGACGCCATAGCGTGTCCTATGCAGAGATTTTGCCTGCCTGGGTAGATAGAGGACTTTCCGCGTATATGCTGCCCCACCGGGGACTAGGCATTGCAGTGGCATGCGGACGGGGAGCGTGGCGAGTGACGACTGGGTTGAGCAGGGCAGGGTTCTTGCGTCGAAGTGCGGTCGGCGGCGGCGCGTTGCTCGTTTCGGCGACCGGGCTGTCCGGGCTCGCCGACGTCGCCTCGGCCGCGACGCTTCCGGACGGTGACCTCGCGTACCTGCGCTTGTTGGTTGCGGCAGAGCTGCTGGCGCTCGACTTTCAGACCCACGCGTTGGCGAGCGGCAAGCTGCGGCACGACGGTTCCTCGGCGGTCGTCCGCCGGATGCGAGCGGACGAGAAGGCTCACTACACCAAGCTTGCGAACCTGATCACGGCGGCGGGGCAGACACCGGCGACGGCGGGCGGCATCAACTTCGCCTATCCGAAGGCGACCTTCCGCGGCCAGGCGTCGACCCTGCGGCTGGCAGGGCGGCTCGAGCACGTGTTGCTCGGTGCATATGTAGGGGCGATCGAGAACGTCGAGACGCCGGAACTGCGGTTGCCGATCGGGCAGATCGCCGCGAACGAGGCGCAGCATGCGGGCGCGTTGGAGGCGCTTGCGGGCCGGCCGGCGATCGGGAGGGCATTCGCGCCGTCGCTCTCGATGGCGGCCGTGTCGGACGCGCTCGACGAGTTCGAGAGCTAGCGATGGCGAAGCAGCAATATTCGGCCAGCGAGGCGTCGGCGGCGCTCGGGATCAGCCTCGACACGCTGCGCCGCTGGGATCGGACAGGACGCATCCGGGTCACGCGCGACCGGAGCAACCGGCGGGTCGTGTCGGCGCGGGAAATCGACCGGCTGCGCGGCGACGGCCAGGGCACACACATCAGTGCCCGCAACCGCTTCCGGGCGACGGTGACCGACGTTCAGGTCGAGGGCCTGATGGCGCAGGTGGAGCTGGTCGTCGCCGACCCGGTGCGGCTCGTGGCGATCGTCACGCGGGACGCAGTCGAAGAGCTGGGGTTGCAGGAGGGAATGGCTGCGACCGCGATCGTCAAGTCGACCAACGTGATCATCCAGAATTAGATGAAGGGGGTCTCACCTGTGCCAAGCCGTCGCAGCCGCCGCCTGGCCCTCGTAGCAGGCGTCTCCGCCCTTTCCCTGCTCGCGCTGCTCGCCGGTCCGGCGTCGCCCGCGACGCTCCACGCGGCGCGCTCGCAGATCACGGTCTATGCCGCGGCTTCGCTGACCAATGTCTTTCCGGCCATCGACTCCAAGGAGAAGTACTCCTTCGGCGGTTCGAACACGCTCGCGGCGCAGATCACGCAAGGGGCGCCCGCCGACGTGTTCGCCTCGGCCAACATGACGCTTCCGATCCAGCTCTTCCAGAAGGGCTTGTGCTCGAAGCCCGTCGTCTTCACGCGCAACACGCTCGTCATCGTGGTCCCGAAGGCGAATCCGGCCGGCATCCACAACATCTACAACCTGACCAGGTCCGGCATCAAGCTCGACATCGCCGGCTCAGGCGTTCCGGTGGGCAGCTACACACTGCAGATCCTCAAGAACATGAACCTGTCGGCGGCCGTCTTGAAGAACGTCGTCAGTCAGGAGACCGACGTGCGCGAGGTCTTGGCCAAGGTCGCCCTCGGCGAGGCGGACGCAGGCTTCGTCTACTCGACCGACGCGAAGACCGTGCCCGGGAAGGTGACCGTGATCAAGGTGCCCGCTTGGGCGCAGCCGAAGGTGCAGTACGGCGTCTGCGTGGTCGCCCACAGCGGCGACAAGCTCGACGCCCGCGCGTTCATCAAGCGGGTGCTGAGCACTGCCGGCCAGAGGAAGCTGCACCAATACGGCTTCCTGCCGCGCGTCAAGCCCGCTCCGAAGAAGCGATAGTCGGGGGCTCCACGATGAGGCGAGCGATCGGCCGTGGCCTCTTCGTCGCAGTCGCGGCTCTGACGCTCGCCTTCCTTGCGTTGCCGATCGTCGGGATCTTCGTCCACACCACGCCGGGCAACCTGCTCCACCAGCTCTCGAACCCCGTCGTCAAGGACGCCTTCATCGTCAGTCTGAAGACCAGCCTGCTCGCCCAGGTGCTGATCCTCTTCTTCGGCACCCCGACCGCCTATCTGCTCGCCACTCGTCGCTTCCCCGGCCACTCGCTCGCCGTCACCCTGGTCGAGTTGCCGCTGGTGCTCCCTCCGGCCGTAGCCGGCGTCGGCCTGCTCGCCGCGCTCGGCGCCAACGGCCTGCTCGGCTCGAGCCTGAGCGCGCTCGGGATCACGCTTCCCTTCACGCAGAGCGCGGTCACGGTCGCAGTTGCCTACGTCGCCAGTCCGCTCTACATCCGGCAGGCGATCGCCTCGTTCGAGGCCACCGATCCCCACCTGACGGCTGCCTCGCGCACGCTTGGCGCAGGCCCGGTCCGCACCTTCTTCCGGGTGGTGCTGCCCCTCGCCCGCGGCGGGCTGATCGCCGGCCTGGCGCTCTCCTTCGCACGCGGCCTTGGGGAGTTCGGGGCGACGATCATGTTCGCGGGCAGCCTGCAACGCGTTACCCAGACCCTGCCGCTCGCGATCTATGCCGAGTTCGACCAGAGCTTCAACGCCACGCTGGCGATGAGCGGAGTGCTCATCCTGATCAGCGCCGTCCTGCTGTTAACGCTCAGAATCGGGCTCTCATGGCAACGGTCACCCTCGAGCAGGTCACCGTCCCTCTTCGGACTTTCGAGCTCGACCTAAGTCTCACGGTCGACTCGACCGTCGCGCTCGTCGGTCCGTCCGGCGCCGGGAAGAGCACCGTGCTCAACACGATCGCGGGCCTGGTCAAGCCGGCCGGCGGCAGGATCAGCTGCAACGACGAGACCTGGTTCGACGCCGAGCACCGCGTCTTCTTGCCGCCGGAGGAACGACGGGTGGGGCTCGTCTTCCAGGACTACGCGCTCTTCCCGCACCTGACGGTCCGCGAGAACATCGAATACGCGCGCCGCCACAGTGCCGACGCGTACCTCGACCGGTTCAAAATCAGGCACCTGGAGCGCGCCCGGCCCGGCAGCCTCTCCGGCGGAGAACGGCAACGCGTCGCACTCGCCCGCGCGCTCGCACGAGACCCCGAGATCCTCCTGCTCGACGAGCCGCTCGCGGCGCTCGACGCCCACACCAAGATCGACGTGCGAGCAGAGCTGCAGCAACTCCTCGCGGGTCTCGAGATCCCGACGCTGCTGGTCACCCACGACTTCGAGGACGCAGCAGCCCTCGCCGGCCGAGTAGGCGTATTGGTCGAGGGGGAGCTACGGCAGACCGGCAGCCCGGCCGACCTCGTCGCGCAACCCGCCGACCCGTTCGTCGCCTCCTTCACCGGCGCCAACCTTCTCCACGGCCAGCCGGACGGCACGGCTGCCGACACGACCGGCGTCCGCCTCGACGACGGCACGCTGATCACGACGAGCGACGACGGCGACGGGGCAATCACCCTCGCCGTCTATCCCTGGGACATCACCGTCTCGACAACGCGGCCCGACGATTCCGCCATGAACGTGATCGCCGGCGCGATCACCGCAATCACCGAGCTCGGAAACCGGGCGCGCGTCACGATCGGCCCCGTCAGCGCCGAGATCACCGCCGACTCGCTCCGCAGGCTCGACCTGCAGACCGGCCGGCACGCCTTCGCCAGCTTCAAGGCAACCGGAACTCGTATCGTCGCGAGCAAAGGAGGAACGAAGTGAAGCTCAGCACCCGCAACCAGCTCCCCGGCAAGGTCACCAGCGTCAAGTTCGGCGGGATCATGGCCGAGGTCGACGTCGACATCGGCGGTCAGACCATCGTCGCCGCCGTCACTCGCGAGAGCGCCGAGAACCTCGAGCTCGCCGAAGGCGACGACGTCACGGTGCTCGTCAAGGCGACCGAGGTCATGCTCGGCAAGTAACGGCGTCTAGGTGCGCGGGTTGCGGAGGCCGACTCCACCGATCAGGCCGCCGCAGAGCAGCAGGATGGCGACGAGGACCATCGTCAGGTGGAAGCCGTGCACGGTGAGGTGATCGCCGCCGCCCGAGGCGGTGATGCCGAGCACAGCGACCGCGAGGAGGCCGGCGATGCGGGCCACGGCGTTGTTCACCCCCGATGCGACTCCCGCGTCGCCTGCTGTCGCGTCCGCGAGCACCGTTGTCGTCAGAGGCGCGACGGTCAGCGACAACCCGACGGCGAAGACGAGGAGCGCAGGGAGGAGATCGGCCCAGTAGTTCGGATGCACCGGTAGGCGTGCGTATGCGAGCACCCCGAGGCCGGCGATTACCGGCCCGAGCGTCATGAACAGGCGAGGGCCGTACTGCATCGACAACCGCCCGGTGCGCGGGGAGACGAAGAACATGACGAACGTGATCGGCACCAGCGCGAGGCCGGCCTGGAAGCCCGAGTAGCCGCTGAACTCGATCAGGAACAGCGTCAGGAAGACGCTCAGGCCGGAAAGCGCCCCGTAGACCGAAAGCGTCTCGACGTTGGTGACGGAGAAGTTGCGCAGCCGGAAGAGGCGGATCGGCAGCATCGGCATCGGCGTGCGCAACTCGTAGACGACGAACAGCGCGAGCAGCAGGAGACCGCCCACGATGCCGCCGACCACGAGGGGATCGCCCCAGCCGAGGCGTGGCTGCTCGATGAAGCCGGCGACGAGGAGACCCAGCCCGGCCGTGCACAGGATGGCGCCCGGCACGTCGACGCGGAGGTCATCCCGCCGCTTCTGCCGCATCCCGCCGAGCCGGAACAGGATCAGGAGCGTCACGAGCGCGATCGGCACGTTGATGAGGAAGATGACGCGCCAACTCGAGACGTCGATCAGCCAGCCGCCGAGCGCCGGCCCGACGATGAAGGAGATCCCGGTCCAGGACGTCCACGTCCCGATCGCCGCGCCGCGCGCTGCGCCGGTGAAGGTGGCCGTGATCATCGCGAGCGAGGCGGGGGTGAGGAGGGCGCCGGCGACGCCCTGGATGCCGCGGAAGACGATGAGGGACGTCGTGTCGGGGGCGACCGCACACAGGACGGAGACGACTGCGAAGCTCGCGACGCCGAGCATGAACACGCGCAGCTCGCCGAAGATGTCGCCGAGCGAGCCGCCGACGAGGATGAGCGAGCCGAGCGTAAGCAGGTACGCGTCGATGATCCACTGCTGCGCAGCGAGCCCGCCGCCGAGGTCGTGCACCATGGACGGCAACGCGACGGTGACGACGGAGCCGTCGATGAAGGCCATCGACGAGCCGAGGATGCTCGCGATGAGCGTCCAACGTGCCACGCGGGCGGCCGACAGCGCCGGTGCGTCGTGCGCGGTCTCCATGCAGCGATCCTACGAGGAGAAGTCGCGGCGGGCGGCCGTCGTGGCCGCCCGCCGCTGCGCAGGAGCGCTAGGAGGAAGGAGAGGCGGGCTGGACCCCGAGCTTGACGGAGAGGTGCTTCGTCGCCCCGTCGCGCTTGACGGTGACGGTCACCGTCTCGCCGGGCTTCGCACCGGAAACCACCGCAGTGAGCTCGTCGGCCGACGTGACCGGCTTGCCGTCGAAGGAGGTGACGACGTCGCCCACCTTCAGCCCGGCCTTCGCTGCCGGCGAGCCGGCGACGATTTGCGTGATCTGGGCGCCGCCGGGGACGTCCTTGATCCGGACCCCGACGTACGCGTGCTGGACCTTGCCGCCGGCGATGAGCGTCTGAGCGACGTTCTTCGCCGAGTCGATCGGTACGGCGAAGCCGATGCCGGCGTTGTCGTTCGTGTCGCTCTCGATCTGGGTGTTGATCCCGATCACCGTGTTCGTGGCGGTGTCGATGAGCGGCCCGCCGGAGTTGCCGTGGTTGATGGCCGCGTCTGTCTGGATCGCGCCGGTGATCGAGAACTGGTTCGGCGCGGTGATCGTCCGGTTCGTCGCGCTGACGATGCCGGCGGTCATTGTCTCGGGAAGGCCGAACGGGCTGCCGATCGCAACAACGCCCTGACCCACCTGCACGGACGCCGAGTTGCCGAGCGCGAGCGGGTGCAGCTGAGACGCGGGCACGTCCACGTGGATCACGGCCGTGTCGGTCGACTTGTCGCTGCCGACGAGAGTCGCCTTCGCCGTCGAGCCGTTCTGGAACTGGACGCTGATCGAGGTGGCGCCGGCGACGACGTGCTCGGCGGTGAGGATGTCGCCCTGCGCGTCGATCTCGAAGCCGGTTCCCTCGGCCTCCTGCTTCTGCTGCTGTTGTGGGTTCGGGATGCCGAAGGGGTTGCCGCTGCCCGACCCGGAGCTCGCGGTCGAGGTGACGGTGATGTCCACGATGCCCGGCGCGTCCTGCTGGTAGAGCTGCGTGAGCGAGTCGACGGTCGAGGTGGAAGCGGCGGGCTGCGCGGGCACGATCAAACGGGATGTGGCCGGCGCGCCGGAGCCGTGGTTGGCGAGGGCGTACACGCCGGCGCCGGCTCCGATGCCGATGGCGGTCGCGATTGCGAGGGGAAGGAGGCGCCGAAGGCGCCGATTGGCAGGGCGAAGGTTCATCTGGTGGGGTCTCCTTGCACGATGTCCTCCGCAGAGTGCCCGTTATCCCTAGGAGTGGGATGAGAGAGCTGTGAGGGTTCGGTAAGAGCGCTCCCATGCACCCGCGCCGCGGGTGGCCGTCTGCGAAGCTGAAGGAGTGATCGGAGCCGCTGTCGTTGCCCTCTTGCTCGCGGCGAAGGCGCCTCCTCCGCCGAGCCGGTTCCTCGCCGTCGACGCCCACCGGCACCGAGTCACGATCACGTTGATCGCCTCCTACGACGGCGCCAACGGCGGCTTCAACTTCGACGGCTACTCGCGCTTTCTGATGTGGACGGTGCCGCGCGGCTGGACCGTGCGCGTCGTGTGCGAGAACCGCGGGCCGCTTCGCCACTCGTGCGCGGTCGTCCAGGGCTCCGGCTCTGCGAGGCCGGCCTTTCGCGGCGCCACGACGCCTCAGCCGCAGATCGGTCTCGAGGAGGGGCACACGGCGCGCTTCACCTTCCGCGCGAGCAGGACGGGCGTCTACCGGTTCGCGTGCCTCGTGCCGGGGCACGAGACCGCGCGCATGTGGGACGTGCTCAAAATCGTGCGCAGCGGCAAACCCTCGGTGGTCGACCTGCGGGCCGGCTGACTAGGCGTCTTCGCTGCCGCGGCGGCGCAGAACCACCATCCACCAGATCAGGATCGCGATCAGCAGGGCGATCGGTAGCGCCCAGCCGAGGATCGAGCCGGCGAGGAAGGAGGCGGTCACGTCCATGAGAGCTCCTCGGGTCGAGGCTCGACTGGGGCCGGCGCGTCGGAGGCGCCGGGCTCGAGCCAGCGGTAGAAACAGGCGAACGCCGCGATGAAGTACGTGAGCGATCCCGGCACCCACATGACGCCCGCGGCCAGCTGCTGGTCGGTCATCGACGGGTACGCGGTGTAGACGGGCGCGGCCGCGAACGCGAGCACGATGGCGAGGATCCAGCTCGGGATCATCGCCACGGTGAACCAGATCGCGCGGTGGAGATGGTCGATGCGCGCACGCACCGGCGGCGCGTCGAGCAGCGCGCCCCAGAAGACGAGTGCAGGCACGACGAAGCACACGTGCTCGAAGACGTGAATCCACTCGTTCCGTGCGGCGGCGTCGTACAGCTGCGGCACGTGCCAAATCGCAACGGCCGCAGACTGAACCGCGAGCGCGACCGCCGGGCGCTTCAGGAGCCCGGCGCTGCGGCGGAACGAGGGCGAGCGCGACAGCGCGCCGCCGACGGCGCGCCGCGTGGAGAGCGGGAACGGCAGCCAAATGCGCGGCCACGGGCGGCCGAGGACGACGAGCGGCGGCACGACGGTCATGAGGACGATGTGCTGCGACATGTGGGCGGAAAGCCATGTGTCCGCCCAGTCGTCGAACGGCGGCTCGAGCACGATGAACGCGAGCACGACGCCGCTGTAGAAGCTCAGCTCGCGCCAGCCGCGCGTCCTCCCCCGTCGTCCCAGGGCGTACAGCGCAGCCGCCGCGCCGCACACGACGAGAGGCAGCGGATTCATCTAGAGGAGGTAGAGGACGACCCAGCTGATGACCGCGATCGCCGCGAGGAAGGTCCAGTAGAAGCTGAGCCCGACGAGCTCCGCGCGGACGAGGGAAAGCGGGTCCGAGATGTCGTGCGCCGTGCGATGTGGGTCGCCGGACGCATGCCCGGGCGGTGGTGCCTCAGTCTCCATCTTGCGATAGCGGAACGAGGTCGCGAGGGTCATCTCGAGCCAGATGAGCGTCCCGAAGCCGAAGAGGAAGAGGTACGCCGTCCACCCGAAGTACACGCTCGCGAACCCGCCGTCGGAGGGTCCGAACCCCTGGTGCGTCCACGCGATCACCTGCAGGACGAGCCCGACGACGCCGACGAGCAGCGCGGCGAGCCCTTTCACCCGCCACCGGTCGCGCCGCAGCGCGCGATGGTCGGTGAGCCCGAGCCGCACGAGCAGCGCGCTCGCGACGTAGCACGCGACGACTGCGGTGCCCCAGCCGATCGACGCGTCGACGCCCGTGGGCTTCCACATGCCGCCGTTGTCGAGCGCGCGGAGATAGAAGTAGGCGAAGAGGAAGGCGACGAAGAAGAACGCGGTGGCTCCGGCGAGCAGGTAGCTCGCCGAGACGAGGTTGCGGCCGAGCACCTCCGGCGGCTCCTGCTCGACGACCTCGTAACCCGTGCCCTCGTATGCCAGCGGCTCGGCCATCACTCCCTCCCTGCCGGCGCTCCGGCCGGCACCAAGGTCGGCGGCGGTCCCTCGCCGTAGCCGTACGGGTCACTGGAAAAGACCGGGATGCGGTCGAAGTTGTGCACCGGCACCGGCGACGGAAGCTGGAACTCGATCGAGCGCGAATCCCACGGGTTCGCTGCGGCCGGCTTCTTCACGAAAACGAGCGACCAGACGAGGTTGAAGAGGAAGATCAGCATGGAGGTGCCGAGCAGGAACGCCGAGACCGAGACCCAGTCGTTGAGGAACTGGAGGCCACTCGGGTACGTGACTACCCGGCGCGGCTGGCCCAGGAAGCCGACGGCGAAGAGCGGCGCGAACGTCGAGTTGAAGAAGAGGAACATCGTCCAGAAATGGATCTTCCCGAGCCGCTCGTTCAGCTCCCAGCCGGTCATCTTCGGTACCCAGTAGTAGATCGCAGCGAAGAAGGTGAACACTAGGCCGCCCATGATCGTGTAGTGGAAATGGGCCATCGAGAAGAAGCTGCCATGCGTCGTTACGTCGCTCGGGACGTCGGAGAGGAAGACGCCGGACAGGCCGCCAAGCAGGAAGTTGAAGAACCAGGCGAGGCAGAACAGCATCGGCACGGTGAAGCGGATGTGGCCGCGCCAGAGGGTCATCATCCCGCACAGGAACGTGAAGCCGGTCGGAATGGAGATCAGCTCTGTGGAGAGCATGTAGAAGGAGCGCAGGTCGCCGTTGATGCCGCTCACGAACAGGTGGTGCTGCCAGACGAACCACGAGAGGAGCGAGACCCCGAGCAGGCCGGCGACCGCGAGCCGGTAGCCCCAGAGCGGCTTGCGCGCGAACACTGGCAGCAGCTCGAGGACGATCGCGAAGCCCGGCAGGGCGAGGATGTACACCTCCGGGTGGCCGAAGACCCAGAACAGGTTCTGGTACAGGTAGTTGCTGCCGCCGGCAGCGGGGACGAAGAAGGTCGTCTGCGCCGTCCGGTCGAGCGCCACCATCGAGAGGGTCGCGATCAGCACCGGCGCGGCGAGCACCATCAGAACGGCGGTCGAGAGGACGCCCCAGACGAAGATCGGCAGCCGCGTCCAGGTCAGGCCGGGCGCGCGCATCGTCAGGATCGTCGCGATCATGTTCAGGCCGAGCAGAGTCATCGAGAGACCGACGAGGGCGAAGAAGAGGACGTAGTTGTCAAGGCCGGGGTTGGCCTGGGTGGCAAGCGGCGCGTAGCCCGTCCAGCCGGTCGGGAAGCCGCCGAAGAAGATCGTCGTCGTCAGAACCACCCCGGCTGCCATCAGGAGCCAGAAGGTGAGCGCCTCGATCCGCGGGAAGGCCATCCGCCGGGCGCCGATCATGATCGGGACGAAGTAGTTCGCGAACGGGCCGATGATCCCGCTCGACATCATCCCCATCATCATCGTGCCGTGCATCCCGACGATCGTCAGATACGTACCGGCAGGGAAGACCTGGTTGTGCGGAGTCAGCAGCTCGGTGCGGATCAGCATCGCGTTCAGGCCGCCGATGAAGAAGAACAGCCCGATGCCCCAGAGGTACTGGATGCCGACGACCTTGTGGTCGGTGCAGAGGCCGAAGTAGCGCGTCCACCCGGCCTCCTCCTTCTCGCGCAGCGAAGGCGGGTAGCCGAGGAGGCGACGCACCGGGTAGTTCGCGAAGCCGAGACCGATCAGGAAACCGACGACGCCGCCGAGATAGGCGAGGTAGACGGACAGCTCGTTGTAGTCGATGTCGGCGAAGTAAGCGAGGCTCGGCCCGACGACCTTGTGGGCGCCGAACCAGCCCACGTACCAGCCGCCGACGCCGAGGATGACGGCCGTGAGGAGGTTGAAGCCGATCAAGCGGCGCCAGAGCGGCGGCGACGGTGCGGCGACGGCGGCGTCGGTCATCCGGCTCTCCTCTCCGGGGCGGGGAGATAGATGTGCGAATACGGGGCTCCGCCCTTATCGGCCGGCCTGTTCACGTACGGCTTGATCGCGTGGTAAATCGTCAGCTCCTGTGCCGCCCAGCCCCTGAACTGCGCGGAGGGCACGACGCGGCCGGTGTTGTACATGTAGCCGTGCCAGAGCCCGCAGAGCTCGGCGCAGCGGACGTGGAACAGCATCGGGCCCTTCGTCTCGACGTAGGCGACGTTGTCGACGCCCGGGTTCGCGTCTGCCTTCACTCCGAGCTCGTAGGCCCAGAAGGAATGGACGACGTCGAGCGACGTCACGTGAAGGGCGATGACGCTGTTCGCGGGCAGCACGAGCTGGTTCGACTCCATCCCGCCGAGCGACGGGTAGCGATAAGTGAACTGCCACTGCTGGCCGATCACCTGCACCTGGAACGCGCTCTGGTGGTTCGCCGGGAATGCGATCGGGTTCGGCCCCTGGCCGCCGCCGGCGCCGTCCTTGAGAAGCTCGTACGTTCCGAAGCCGGCGAGGAAGAGCACCATCGCGGACGTGATCACGATCCAGAGGATCTGGACGCGGGAGTCGTTGCGGAGCGGTGGGCCGTCGAGAATCGCCTCGTTCCGCCGGGCGTGGAACCGGATGAGCCCGTAGCCGAAGAAGACGACCATGAGGCAGAGGACGGGTGTGACGAGACTCGTCATCACCTGGTTGCTGAAGGTCTGTCCCTGCCCTTGCACGCTCCCGTTCCCCGGCGGGATGAGCGGACCGACGTAGATCGCGACAAGCGGCGTCGCGATCGCGCTCAGGACGAGCCACGCAATGACGACGCGCAGGCCGTGGTTCGTGGAGTCGATCGGCTGCGCCGGCGCTGCGTTCGGATTCGCTGCCATCAGGCCTTCACGTTGAGGAAGCCGTCCATGTAGCCGATCGTCTGCATCGGCCCGCCGAAACCGAAGATCCAGCCTGCCGCGCAGGGGACGAAGCACTGCCAGCGATAGTGGCCGGGGGTCGTCGTGTGGAAGACGAACTGGATCGTCCGGTGTGCGTTCGACAGCGGGCACGGGGCAAAGCCGCACTGGTTCTTCGCGTCGTCGGCGACGCCCGGGATCGCGGTGATGATCCCGAGCGCCGGCACGGCGAAGGTGTGCGACGCCTCGTTCGGGTCGACGGCGTTCGCCGGCTTGCCGTCAATGAGGACGCGGTTCCCGACCATGCCCTGCGGCCGGCCGTAGTACGGGTTCCGCAGGCCGCTCGCGCCGTCGAAGTTGTAGATCGTCACGTGGACGGTCGCGTTCGCCGGCAGGTTCCAGACCGTCTCGCGCTTCCAACCGTTCTGGGTGTGGATGAGGTATGAGACCCAGTCGGGGTTCTGGCTGAGTTTCGGTCCGATGGCCGCCACCGTCTGGATCTCGAGGTTCACGACCGGGTGGCCGTTGACGTTCTGGACGGGAACGGAATACGCCGGCGAGCCCGCGAGCGTCGTCAGGTTCGAGACGTAGAAGCCGATGATGACGCCGGCGGCCACGACCACCACAGCAACGAGCACGAGCTTCACCCCGAGCCGCATCGGCGGCTTCCTATCAAGCGCGCCGCCACGGCGCCGCCTCATGACGAACCTGTCATTTCCGGGTCATCTACACGTCATCGGAGAGCTCGCGAAGCTGGCGCTTCGCTGGCTGGGAGACGGAACTCCGCCGCTGGCCGAGGCGTGGTCCGCCTGGTTGTGGTTCATGCGGTTTCGAACCTTCACTACGGCAGGGGCGGCGGCGTAACGGCACGTTACGACGCAGCCGAAGTAGCGAGTGGACGCGCCGTAGGCCCGTCCGCTCGCGACGGGACCGCGATCTCGAATCCTGCGTCAGCCCCAACGGGCGCTACTGCACGGAGCCAACGGGAGACAACGCTCTCCCGTTGGCGGAGTTCCTTCCACCGAGCAGAGCGGAGCTCTGCGAGGTTCATCCCGTGTAGATTCCCGGGCCGGGAGGTCGAGTGCGGATCCTGGTCATCGAGGACGAGGCGCGTATCCAGGCGTTTCTCGCGCGCGGGCTGGAGGCTGAGGGGTACACGGTCGTCGCGGCCGGCGACGGGCGCGAGGGTCTCGCGCTCGCGACGGACGCGCGGTGGGACCTCGTCGTTCTCGACCTGCTGCTGCCGGGACTGAACGGGCTCCAGGTCCTGCGCGAGCTCCAGCGCGCGAAGCCGGAGCTGCCGGTGGTGATCCTCTCCGCGCGCGGCGACGTGCAGACGAAGGTGCGCGGCTTCGAGCTGGGGGCCACCGACTACGTCGCGAAGCCGTTCTCGCTCGACGAGCTGCTCGCGCGGATCCGGGCCCGGCTGCGAGGTTCCGCCCCGTTCGGCGACGAGCACGTCCTGCGGGGCGGCAGCGTCGTGCTCGACGTGGCGCGACGGCAGGCACGCGTCGGCGAGCGGTCGTCGGATCTCTCCGACCGTGAGTTCCGGCTCCTCCACCATCTGCTCGTGCACGCCGGCGAGGTGGTGAGCCGCGAGCGGCTGCTCGCCGAGGTGTGGGGCTACGACTTCGACCCCGGCTCGAACGTCGTGGACGTCTGCGTGCGCAGGCTGAGACAGAAGCTCGGGCCGGAGGCAGCGATCGAGACGGTGCGGCATGCCGGTTACCGGCTGGCTGCGGCGTAACCCGCTCGAAGCGGCGTGGGCCGTCTTTGCGGCGGCCAACTGGGTCGCCATGATCGCGTGGCCGACCTGGGAGACGGTCCCGTTCCACTTCGTCTGGATCAGCCTCACGTTCGTCTACGGCGTCCGTGTCTGGTCCACGAGGACGATGTGGGCCGTGCTCACCGTCGTGATCCTCGCGACGGGCGCGAGCATCTCCTCCGATGCCTTCAACGGCATCCAGCTCTGGGGCGAGCTGTTCGAGGTGCCGCTCATGTCTGCGATGTTCCTCGCGATGGTCTGGCACGCACAACGGCGGCAGGTCGCGCTCGCGCAGGTGCAGGGCGTCGCCCAGATGCGCGCGTCGCTCCTCGAGCGCCAGGAGCGGTTCCTCCACGACGCCTCGCACGAGCTGCGGACGCCGGTCACGATCGCGCGGGGCCACCTCGAGCTGTTGCGGCGCGAGCAGCCCGACGCGCCGGAGCTCGAGGTGGCGCTCGACGAGCTCGGCCGGATGGAGCGGATCGTCGAGCGGCTGCTGCTCCTCGCGAAGTCCGAGCAACAGGGATTCGCCTTCGAGGAGATCGACCTCGAAGCCTTCCTCTCCGATCTCTTCATCCGCTGGTCGGAGGTCGCGCAGCGCGCGTGGCGACTCGACGTCGACCTCGCGGGGCGGCTGCTCGCGGATCCGGAGGCGCTGCGGAACGCCCTCGACGCGCTGCTCGAGAACGCGGTCAAGTACACGGATCCGGGTGACGCCATCGAGCTGGCCGCTCACGCGGACGGCGCGGACGGAGTGGTCATCGAGGTCTCCGACTCGGGCACCGGCGTTCCGTCCGAAGCGCTGCCGCGAATCTTCGATCGCTGGGCCCGGGCGGACGGCGCACGGACGCGCGAGCGCGGCGGCGCCGGCCTGGGCCTGGCAATCGTCGCCGCCGTGGCACGGGGCCACGGTGGCCGCTGCTCTGTGAAGTCGCTGCCACGCGGCACGTCGTTCCGGCTCCACCTGCCGGTGCGGGCCGCGGCCGTCACTGCGCCGAGCCCGACGCCGGCCGCTGAGGGGGAGTTGGCCGGCGCCGGGCCTGAGCTGGCGCTCTCGTAGGAGGGAGTCGAACTCGGGGGGATCTTCGCCGCCCCAGGTGAGACTGACCTGAGCAGGGCGTGAGAGGTCGCTAAGAGTCGAGCGCGTCCCGGAGCGAAGCGACGTAGTCGCGCAGCGCGTCTGCTCCCTGCTCCGCTGCCTGGAGGGCCCGCGAGCCCACCACGACGCCGTCCGCAAGCTCGGCTGCGGCACGGGCCTGCTCGGGCGTAGAGATGCCGAAGCCGGCGTACAGCGGCACATCCGTCGCGCCGCGTGCGCGCTCGACGAGGCCGGCGAGCGCGGGCGAGAGCTCGTCGCGGGCGCCGGTCGTTCCGGCGACGGTGACGAGGTAGAGCCAGCCGTCCGTCTGCTTGCCCGCCAGGCGGATCCGCTCGTCGGTGGAGGTGGGAGCGACGAGCTGGACCCGGCGCAGCTCCGGGCGATCCCCCGCAGGCAGGTCGACCACGATGAGGCTTGTTGCGCCTGCGTCGGCAGCGTCCGCCGCGAACCGGTCCCAGCCGTACGCCTCGAGGAGCGACGAGTACGTCATCGGGACCAGGGCCGTGTCTGGGAGCAGCGCCCGGCTACGCGCGAGCACGTCGAGGCAGGCCCGCGTCCGCATCCCGCGCCCGAGCGCACGCTCCGCCGCGCGCCGGACCACCGGCCCGTCGGCGAGCGGATCGGAGAACGGGAAGCCGAACTCGATGACGTCGGCCCCGCCCTCGACCGCGGCCCGTGCGAGATCCGGCGTCTCCGGCTCCGCCATCAGGTAGATCACGAGCGTCTTGCTCAAGTGACGCGCAGGACGCCGACGATGTGCTCGCCGCAGCTGCGCGAGCCTGGGTCGTACGCGAGGCGTTCCTCGAACTCCTCGAGGAGCGCGCGGATCTCC
Organism: Gaiellaceae bacterium; assembly: GCA_036007185.1. Taxonomy (GTDB): domain Bacteria; phylum Actinomycetota; class Thermoleophilia; order Gaiellales; family Gaiellaceae; genus Palsa-739. The sequence continues at coordinate 18,627 of DASYOZ010000035.1, forward strand.
GGTTCCTCCACGTCCAGGTGCGGGAGGACGCCCGCCGCTGCCCCGTCCACGACCTCGCCGTGCGGGGAGAGCAGCGCCTCGAGCTCCTCCCAGAGATACATGCGCATGGCCAGATGGCCGTAGCCCTCGCCTTCCGGCAGGAAGCCGGTGCGCGCGATCTCGACCTGTCTCTCCGCGCCGTCGCGCCGGGCGAGCTCGACGAGGATCGACGCGAAGTGGATCACCGTTCCACCGAGCCCCATGACGCTCACGAGGACGTGACCGCCGGGCCGCGTCACGCGCGCGAGCTCGGCCACGGCGTGCTCCGCCCGGTCGAGGACGTAGCTCAGCGGCCCGCCGAAGCAGACGGCCACGTCGAAGCTGTCGTCCGCGAACCGCGAGAGGTCGGTGACGTCGCCGACCACCGCCGCGACGTCGGGCACGCGCGCCCGTAGCAGCTCGAGCTGTCCCGGCGAGATGTCGAGTGCCGTCACGTGGGCGCCGAGCCGCAGCAGCTCGAGCGTGAAGCGCCCCGGCCCGGAGCCGGCGTCGAGGACGCGGTCGCCCGGGCGAACGTAGCCCTCGAGCAGCCGGAGATGGGTCGTGAGGCTCGGCCCCGGCGTGCGCCCATCCTCGAACCGCGTCCACTCGCGCTCGCCGTACTCGTCGAAGAACTCCGCCGTCCTTGCGGGATCCCAACTGCTCATAGCCGCTCGAGCACTTCCGCGAGGTCCTTGTCGCCGCGGCCGCTGAGCCCGACGAGGATCAGCTCGGCGTCGAGGTCGCGAGCGCGGGCGAGCGCGTGCGCCGGCTCCAGCGCGGGGAGGATGCCCTCGGTCCGCGCCAGGTCCTGAAAGGCCGCGAGCGCCTCCTCGTCGGTCGCCGTGAGGTACTCGGCCCGGCCGCTGTCTCGGAGGAACGCGTGCTCCGGACCGACGCCCGGATAGTCGAGGCCGGCCGAGATCGAGTGCGCGTCGGCGATCTGGCCGTCCTCGTCGGCGAGCACCGAGGAGCGGGCCCCGTGGAGCACGGCCGCGCGGCCGCTCCCCAGCGACGCCGCGCCTGCTGCCTCGACTCCGACGAGCCGCACGTCCTCGTCCCCGATGAAGCCGTGGAAGAGCCCGATCGCGTTCGATCCGCCGCCGACGCACGCCACGACTGCCTCGGGCAGCTTCTGCTCGACCGCGAGCATCTGCTCGCGCGCCTCGCGGCCGATCACGGACTGCAGCTCCGCCACGAGCTCCGGGTACGGCGCCGGCCCGACGCACGACCCGATCAGGTAGTGCGTCGTCTCGACGTTGGTGATCCAGTCGCGGATCGCCTCGCTCGTCGCCTCCTTCAGCGTCCGCGTGCCGAAGCCGACGGCGCGCACCTCCGCGCCGAGCAGCCCCATCCGCTCGACGTTGGGCCGCTGCCGCCGCATGTCCTCCTCGCCCATGTAGACGACGCACTCCAAGCCGAAGCGCGCGCAGACCGTTGCAGTGGCGACGCCGTGCTGTCCGGCTCCCGTCTCGGCGACGATCCGCCGCTTGCCGAGCCGACGCGCCAGCACCGCCTGGCCCAGCGCGTTGTTGAGCTTGTGCGCGCCGGTGTGGAGGAGGTCCTCGCGCTTGAGGTAGAGGCGCTTGCCCGGCGCAAAGCGCTCGGCGAGCGTGAGCGGCGTCGGGCGGCCGGCGTACGTCGTCAGCAGGCCGTGCAGCTCGGCGCGGAACGAGTCGTCGGCGAGCGCCTCGCGCCAGCCGCGCTCGAGCTCGTCGAGCGCCGGGATGAGCGTCTCGGGGACGTAGCGGCCGCCGTAGTCGCCGAAGTCGCTCATGCGCGCGCGGCCTCGACGTAGGCGCGGACGCGGTCGTGATCCTTGATCCCCGGCTCGCGCTCGAGCGACGAGGATGCGTCGACGGCCCACGGCTCGACTGTGGCGATCGCCTCGCGGACGTTCTCGGGCCCGAGGCCTCCGGCTAGGACGACACGGCCCTCGGCCGCCGCCGCCTTCCGCCAGTGCTCCGGATCGTCGCCCTGCCACGGGAGGTCGAGCACGCGCGCAACCGCCTCGCCGTCGCGCAGGAGGACCGCGTCACGACCGCGGACCGTGGCGCCGTCGTCCGGGTAGAGCTGGATGAGGTCGGCGCCGGTCTCCCGCTTCTCGCCGACGAGGACGGCGACCGAGAGCGCAGTGTCTGGAACGTCGAGGACGGCGGGTGCCCGGCGTGGCGACTTCTCGGCGAGGACGAAGCCGAGCAGGTCCGCGCCGGCCTCGACCGCGGCGTCGACGTCCTCCTGCCGCGTCAGGCCGCAGACCTTGACGAGCGGCCGCGAGAGCAGCTCACGCAGCGTCGCGCCCGGCTCAGCGGCCCGCATCAGCGATGTGCCGACGAGGACGGCGTTTGCGCCGGCGAGCTCTGCGGCCGCCGCCTGGGCGCGCGTGTGGATCGCGCTCTCCGCGACCACGACTCGGTCACGTGGAGCCCGCGCGACGAGCTCCAGCTGGGCGCGGCGGTCGATGCGGAAGGTGCCGAGGTCGCGCGCGTTGACGCCGATCACGCGGGCGTCGAGGGCGGTCGCGCGTTCGAGCTCGTCCTCGTCGTGGGCCTCCACGACGGTGTCGAGTCCGAGCTCCTCGGCAGCGCGCATCAGCCGCGCGGCCGTCGCGTCGTCGAGGTCGCGGAGGAGGAGGAGCGCTGCGTCGGCGCCCGCCTCCCGCAGCTCGCGCAGATGCTCCTCCGTCGAAAAGAAGCCCTTCGCGAGCAGCGGCAGGCCGGTCGTCGCCCGAGCGTTGCTCAGGTCGTCGAGCGAGCCCGCGAAGGCGTCGTCCACGAGGACCGAGACTGCACGGGCGTTCGCCGACTCGTAGGCCGGCAGGACGTCCTCCATCCGCGCTGCGGGGCTGATGTCGCCGGCCGACGGCGAGCGCCGCTTGAACTCGGCAACGGCGCCGAAGCCAGGCTGCGCCAATGCCTCCGCGAACCTCATGCGCGCGAGAACTCCGCCAGCTCGTCGAGCCGTGCCGCCGCCGCGCCCGAGTCGATCGCCTCGCGCGCCCGGGCGATCCCGTCTCGGAGGCTCTCGGCGTGGCCGGCAGCGGCGATGCCGCCGGCCGCGTTGAGGATCACGGCGGAGCGGTGGCCGCCGTCCGTACCGCCGAGCACCGCGCGCAACGCGGCCGCGTTCGTCTGCGGGTCGCCGCCGCGCAGCTCGTCCGGGTCGCAGCGCGCGATCCCTAGCTCGAGCGGGTCGAGCTCGTACTCGCGGACAACCCCGTCCGCCACCTCGCAGACGAGGTTCGGCCCGCAGGGGGAGAGCTCGTCGATGCCACCGGCGCCGTGCACGACGTAGGCGCGCGTCGCGTCGAGCTGGACGAGCGCGTCCGCGAGAGTCCGGGCGAGCTCCGGCGAGTAGACGCCGAGCACGAGCGAGCGTGCGCCGGCCGGGTTCGTCAGCGGTCCGAGCACGTTGAAGACGGTACGCGTCGCGAGCTCGCGGCGGACGAGCGCCGCATGCCGCATGGCCGGGTGATGGGCCTGCGCGAAGAGAAAGCCGAAGCCGAGCTCGTCGATCGAGCGCTCGATCCGTTCCGGCGGCAGCTCGAGCCGAAAGCCGAGCGCCTCGAGCACGTCCGCGGCGCCCGTCTGCGACGAGGCGGCGCGGTTGCCGTGCTTCGCGACGGCCGCCCCCGCCGCGGCCGCGACGAGTGCGGCGGCGGTCGAGATGTTGTACGTATTCGCGCCGTCGCCGCCCGTGCCGACGACGTCCACGAGGTCCGTGCGCGCTGGCTTGACGCGGAGGACGTGCTCGCGCATCGCCTCGGCACAGCCCGCGATCTCGTCCGCCGTCTCGCCCTTCGCCCGCAGGGCGACGAGAAAGCCGGCGATCTGGGCGTCCGTCGCCTCGCCGGCCATGATCACGGCCATCGTCCCGCGCGCCTCGTCGCGGGTGAGGTCGTGGCCGTCGAGCAGCCGCGTCAGTGTCTGCTGGATCACCAGCGTCCCTCGAGGAAGTTGCGCGCGAGGGCCGGCCCGTCCGGCGTCAGCACCGATTCGGGATGGAACTGGACACCGACCGCAGGGAATTCGCGGTGGCGCACGGCCATCACCTCGCCGTCCTCCGCGAACGCCGTCGGCGCGAGCACGTCCGGCAGTCGCGTCGCGGCGAGCGAGTGATAGCGCCCGGCTGCGAACGGATCCGGGAGCCCCTCGAACAGCCCGCTCCCGTCATGGCGGACGGGGCTCGCCTTCCCGTGCACGAGCTCGCGCGCGTAGCCGACCTCGCCGCCGCAAACCTCGACGAGCGCCTGGTGGCCGAGACAGACGCCGAGGGTCGGCGTCGTCGGCAGCAGCCGCTCGACGATGGCCGGCGTCGCTCCCGCGGCGGCCGGGCGGCCGGGGCCGGGGGACACGACGAGGTGCGAGGGAGCGAGCCGCTCCGCCTCGTCCGCGTCGAGCTCGTCATTCCGTCGCACGACGACGTCCGCTCCCAGCGCGCCGAACAGGTGCGCGAGGTTGTACGAGAACGAGTCGTAGTTGTCGATGAGGAGGATCACGTGGCGCCGTCCTGCTCCGACTCTGCCAGCTCGATCGCAGCTTCGAGCGCGCGCAGCTTGGCGAGGCACTCCTCGTGCTCGGCGGCGGGGTCCGAGTCGGCGACGATGCCGCCGCCCGCCTGCAAGTGTGCGACGCCGTCGCGCAGCCACAGCGTCCTGATCGCGATGCACGTGTCCAGCTCGGCGGTCTCCGGCAGGTGGTAACCGACCGCGCCCGCGTAGATCCCGCGCCGGTAGCCCTCGAGCTCCGAGATGATCTGCATCGCGCGCACCTTCGGCGCTCCGGAGACCGTGCCGGCCGGAAAGCACGCCCGGAGCAGCTCGAAGGGCGTGACCCCGTCGCGCAGCTCCCCGACGACCTCCGAGACGAGGTGGATCACGTGCGAGTAGCGCTCCGGCTCCATGAAGCGCTCGACCCGCACGGAGCCGGGCTCGCAGACCCGGGAGAGGTCGTTGCGCCCGAGGTCGACGAGCATCGTGTGCTCTGCCCGCTCCTTCTCCGACGCGAGCAGCGTCGCTGCGTCGCCCTCGCCCGGAGAGATCGTCCCGGCGATGGGGTTCAGCTCGGCGCGGCGGCCGGCGCACTTCACGACCGTCTCGGGCGAGCTGCCGACGAGCGCCAGGTCGCCCAGCTCTAGGAGGAAGAGGTACGGGGATGGGTTGACGCGGCGCAGCGCCCGGTAGAGCTCGACGGCCGACGCCGACGTGGGGCGGGTCGCGCGCTGCGCGATCACGACCTGGAAGACGTCGCCCTCCCGGATGTGCTCCTGCGCGCGCTCGACGCGGCGGAGGTGCTCGTCCCGCGCCGGCCGGCGTTCCAGCGGTCCACGGGTTCCCGTGCCGCGCGGGATCAAGAGATCCGGACCGCCCAGGGCCTCGGACGAGCCGCGCAAGAGCTCGGCGATGCCGCGCGCATGGTCGAAGCGAAGCAGGACGTCCGGGACGAGAAAGAGGCTCCCCGGCACGTCAGGCCCCTCCTCCGGGAGCGGCACCGTCGGCTCGAACGTCGCCACGGCGTCGTAGCCGAGGTAGCCGACGACAGGCTCGTCGAGCGCTTCAGCCTCGGCGAATGTGACGAGCCGGGAACCGGCGCCGACGAAGCTGTACCGCCCCAGCCGTCCGCGTTCGACCGACTCGAGCAGGAACGCGCCTCCGGCGCCCTCGCGCACGCGCAGATAGACGCCCAGCGGCGTCAGGAGGTCGGCCGGGAGCTCCACTTACGCGGCGAAGACGTGGCCGGCGTCCTCGAGGGCGTCGACGACGCGGCCGAGGTCGGCCGAGCGGACGAGGACGTAGTCCGACTCGAAGGTCGAGATGACGAAGATCGGCAGGTCGGCTTCTGCGAGCGGCACCACGAGCGACGCGACGACCCCGCTGAGCGAGAAGTCGAGCGGCCCCATCACCTCGAGCACCGTCCAGCCGCGGTCGACGCTCTCGCCCTCGGGCACGTCATGGTCGCGGCAGACGACGGAGACCTCGTGCTCCGTGCGGGTGACCGAGCGGAACGGCCCGATGTCGACCCACTCCGGCAGCTCGGCGCCGGGGTGAAGGCGGACGACGGCGTAGCTATCGGGAAGCGTCCGGAGCTTCACGCCGGGACGCTAGCGCGGAACCGCGCCAGGGGGCGCAGGTAAAGTCGCGCGGCTATGCCGCTCCCCGACCTGCTCGAGCGCCTGCTGACGACGCCCGGTCCCTCCGGGCACGAACGTGCCGCCGCCGCGGTGTGGCGGGAGGCGGCCGCCCCGGTCGGCGAGGTCTCGTCCGACACACTCGGCAGCTCGTGGGTGCGCGTCCCGGGCAGGGCCGGAGGGCCGTCGCTCGCGCTCGTCGGGCACATCGACGAGATCGGGGCCGTCGTCACGCACCTGGGCGACGACGGCTTCGCGGCGATACGGCCGATCGGCGGCTTCGACCCGCACACGATGCTCGCCCAGCGCGTCGACGTCCTCGCCCGCGACGGCGTCGTGCCCGGTGTCGTCGCCGCCCGGTACCAGAGGCGGAAGCGGCTCGAGCCCCGGAAGACCATCGATTACGAAGACCTCTACCTCGACGTCGGCGCTGCCGACGGCGAGGAGCTGCGCGGGCTCCTCCGGCCCGGCGACGCCGTCGTCTGGCACGGCGCGCCGCTCGCCCTGCGCGGGGAGCGTATGGCCTCGCGTTCCTTCGACAACCGGATCGGCTGTTACGTGGCGCTCGAAGCGGCGCGCAGGATCGCCGAGCGCGGCGGAGGCCCCGGCGACGTCATCGCCGTGGCAGCAGTGCAGGAGGAGGTCGGCGACTTCGCAGGCTCGCGCACCACCGCATTTGCCACGGAGCCCGAGGTCGCGCTCGCGATCGACGTGACCCACGCGACCGACATCCGCGGCGGCGACCACGACGACGAGGGCAAGATCGTCCTCGGGAGCGGCGCGACCCTCACACGCGGCCCGCCGCTCCACCCCGGTGTCTTCGAGCTACTTCACGACGTTGCGGAAGCGGAAGGGATCCCCTTCAGCGTCGAGGTCTCGCGCGGCACGACGTGGACCGACGCCGACGCCGTCTACCTCAGCCGCCGCGGTGTGCCCACGGGTCTCGTCTCGGTGCCGCTCCGCTACATGCACTCGCCGATCGAGACGGTCGATCTCGACGACATCGAGCAAGCGGTGCGGCTCATCGTCGCCTTCGCCGGAAGGCTCGAGCCTGGACTCAGCTTCGCGGGCTAAGTTGGGAGCGTGACCCGCTCCGTCATCGTCTCTGCGGTGCGGACGCCGTTCGGGAAGCTGAACGGCGGCCTTGCTTCGCATCCCGCGACCGAGCTCGGCGCGATCGCGATCCGGGCCGGCCTCGAGCGCGCCGGCCTCGAGGGGCGGGAGGTGGACTACGTGATCATGGGCCAGGTCCTCCAGGCGGGCGCCGGGCAGGCTCCGGCGCGGCAGGCGGCGGTCGGGGCGGGAATCCCGATCGACGTTCCGTCGGACACGGTGAACAAGGTGTGCGCCTCGTCGATCCGGGCGGTCGAGATCGCGGACTCGATGATCCGCGCCGGCGACGTCGAGCTCGTCGTCACCGGCGGCATGGAGTCGATGACGAACGCGCCGTACGCGCTCCCCAAGGCGCGCCGGGGCTACCGGATGGGCGACGGGACGTTGGTCGACCTGATGATCTGGGACGGGCTGCGCTCGACGTTCGACGAGCTCCACATGGTGCAACAGGCGGCGAAGGTCGCGCGCGAGCTCGGCATCTCGAGGGAAGACCAGGACGCGTGGGCATTCCGCTCGCACGAGCGGGCCGCGGCGGCGCAGGATGCCGGCCGTTTCGACGACGAGATCGTCCCGGTGGGCGAGGTGACGGCGGACGAGTCGGTACGGCGCGACACATCGGTCGAGAAGCTCGGCGCCCTGAAGCCGGCGATGGATCCCGAGGGAACGGTGACCGCGGGCAACGCGCCCGGTGTCAACGACGGCGCCTCGTGCGTCGTGGTGTGCTCGGAGGAGTTCGCGCACCGGCGCGGGCTCGAGCCGCTCGCGACGATCGTCTCGCAGGGCTACGTCGCCGACGAGTTCGCGTGGCTCGCCCGCACGCCGGCGAACGCGGGCCGGATGGCGCTCGAGAAGGCTGGGAAGTCGATCGGCGACGTGGAGCGCGTCGAGGTGAACGAGGCGTTCTGCTCGGTCGCGCTCAACTCCGTTGCGATGCTCGGCGCCGACCCGGAGACGGCGAACGTCAACGGCGGCGCGGTCGCGCTCGGGCACCCGATCGGCGCGAGCGGCGGCCGGATCCTCGGCACGATGGTGCACGAGCTGCGCCGCAACGGCGGCGGCCTCGGCCTCGCCGCGATCTGCTCCGGCGGCGGCCAGGGCGATGCGCTCCTGATCGAAGCCTGAGGCGAATCCCTCTTCGGAGTCGTTGACCCGGGCGCCCGGGAGCGCGAAGATGCGCGCAAGGAGGGATCGGTGACGGACACGGACGAGCTGCTGCGGCTCGAGTACGAATCTGCGTCGCGGCTGCTCGGCAACCTCACCGAGATTCGCTTCAAGCTGCTCGCACTCGTGCCGACGCTTTCCGGAGCAGTCGTGGCCTTCGTTTCGCCGGGGCGGAGCGGTGTCGAGCTCCTTGCGATCGGAGGGCTCGGCCTCGCCGCCACCTCCGGGATCCTCGCGTACGAGCTGCGCAACGGCGAGCTGTGCCGTCGTGCCACCGACCGGGTCAACCGCCTCGAGTCCGTTCTCTTTTCCGCCGGCCCGCTCATGGGAGGCGAGGAAGGCACGCCGAAGCTCTTCGGCCTGATCCCCGCCTCGCAGTACCTCGGCGTCGGGCTCGTCTACGGCGCCGCCCTCGGCGGCTGGGTCTACCTCGTCGTCTGGGGCGCGCTCGTCGCCGCCGGCGAGCGGGCGCATTCACAGGCGATCGGGGTCGCGGTCGGCGCCGTCGTCGCGCTCGCGATCGTGCGGGAAATCGTCGTTGCGCAGCGGCCGGACCCGAAGCCCGCGGCGACTACTGCCCCGGCGTCGTCTCGCTGAGGAAATCGAGCAGCGTGCGCCCGACGAGCTCGGGCTCGCGTAGCGTCACGTAGTGGTCGGAGTCGAGCTCGACATGGCGGGCGTCGGACGCCCCGCCCGCGACGAGCGGCCCGATCTCGCGCATCCCGGCCGGGTCGTGCCTGACCGTGACGACGAGGACCGGAACCGCGAGCTCCCCGAGCCGCTCCTTCGCCGCCGCGCCGGCCGGCGGAAGAGGTTCGATTCCCGGCGGAACCCCGTTCGCGTCTGGCGTCGCACGCCAGAGCCGCCGGATCCCCTCGTCGGCGCCGAGCGGCGCCCAGACTTCCAGGTCGATCTCCATCGCCGCCTCGAGATCGCCCGCGGCCTCCGCCGCCTCGTAGCGCGCTTCCTGCTCCGCCGAATACGCCCCGCCGTCGTGGCCGCCGAGGCCCGGCGCGACGCCCGCGACCGCCCACAACCGGTCGGGGTTCGCGAGCGCGACGTCGAACGCGAGCTTGCCTCCCATGGAGAGGCCGACGAGCGCCGCCCGCTCGACGCCGAGCGCGTCGA
>DASYOZ010000036.1:0-7390 GCA_036007185.1 Gaiellaceae bacterium
AACGATCCAGGCGAAAGGCCGGAGGCTAAGACATCCGCTCTAGCGGGGGCTTAGCCGCAGGCCGAACCGCGCTCGCGCCGGCCTCCGCCGCGCGCGAGCGCACCAGACAGCCCTCCCGTCCAGAGCAGCGAAAACCAAAACAGCACGAAGCCGCCGGGAGACCACGCTCTCCCGGCGGCGAAGTTCCGTTCCGACAGCGAGCAGAGCGTCAGCTCTGCTCGCTGCCCCGCCAGGGGCCTGGCTCGCGGGTGACCGGGTAGCCGGCCCACACCATTCGCTCCACGGAACCGTCGGACCCGCGCTCGATCCTGAGCGCCTCGCCCTGCTCGGGCCCCGAGACCGTGCGCCAGCGATCGTCCGTCTCGCGCTCGAAGACCGCGGACTGCTCCCAGTCGAGCATCCCGTGGTACCTCGCCTCGAGCTTCCCCTCGCGCCAGCGAACGACGAGCTGGGACGCCTCCAAGAACCAGATCCCGAGCAGCGGCACGACGTCGTCGGGCGGCGGCTCGCCGACCCGCCACGGCTCGGGTGCGACCGGCCATTCGTCGACCGTCGTCCTGACGAGGGCGAGCTCGAGCTCCCCGAGCGCGGCCTCGCTCTCGTTCGTGAGCACGGTCACGACGACCTTTTCCTTCGCGGAAAAGTAGAGCCCCGCGATGAACCCGGGCATCGAGCCGCCGTGGCCGGCAAGGATCCGCTCGCCGTCGCGCCGGAGCCCCAAACCGAGCCCGTAGCCGCTCAGCCAACGCTCGTGGTCGGCGATCGCCTGCACCGTCCGCATCTCCTCGGCGCTCTTCTCCGCCAACACCGCTTCGTCCGGGTCGGCGAGGAAGGCACCCCAGCGGCACAGGTCGCCGACCGTTCCCCAGATCTGGCCTGCGGACGCCCAGGCGCCGGTCTCCACCCCGACCGTGTCCCAGACGCCGTCCGCGTACGGCTGCGCGAGATAGCCCTTGGCGGCCGGCGGCTCCGGCTCGAAGCTCATCCGTCTCAGCCCGACCGGCTCGAACAGATGCTCACGAACGTAGTCCGTGTACGGCTGGCCCGAGGCACGCTCGACGACGATCCCGAGCAGGGCGAAGGCGAGGTTCGAGTAGTGGAAGCGCGCGCCGGACGGCAGCACCATCTCCGCCTCTGCGAGCGATTCGAGCAGCTCGTCCGCGGGCGCGAAGCGCAGCGTCAGCCACGAGTCGTCCTGTGTCTCACGCTGCAGGCCGGAGGAGTGCGAGAGGAGGCGGCGGATGGTCGGCGTATGCGCGGCCCCGTCGACGTGCCGATCGAGCGTGTCCTCGAGGTCGATCTTGCCGGCATCGCGCAGCTGCATGATCGCCGCGGCCGTGAACGTCTTGGTGATCGAGCCGACGCGGTACTGCGTGTCCGGTGTCGTCTCGACTCCCGCCTCGAGGTCCGCCGAGCCGACGGCCGTCTCCCAGATCAGCTCGCCGTCGCGGAGAACGGCCGCTGCGAGGCTCGGCAGGCGCTTCTCGCGCTGCTCTTTCCGGACGAGCTGATCGAGCTTCGCCGCCAGCGTCTCAGGCGTGGACAGAGAGCACTCCCTGCATGAGCTCGATAGCTTCGTCGATCTGCTCGTCTCCGATGTCGAGGTGCGTGACCGCGCGCAGCCAGCCCGGGCGGAGACCACCGACGCCGACGCCGTGCTCGAGCAGCCGCTCGCGCAGGTCTGGCTCGTCGGGAATCGGAACGAAGTTCGTCTCGACGGTGGCGGCATCGATGCCGATCCCGTCGGCGAGCCGCCGCGCGCGCGCGTGGTCGTCGGCGAGCCGCTCGACGTGGTGGTCGAGCGCGTAGAGCATCGCGGCCGCGACGATGCCCGACTGGCGGAGCGCGCCGCCGGAGAGGAACTTCCCCTCCCAGGCTCGCTCGATCGTCTCCACCGGGCCGGCGAGGATCGCGCCGAACGGGCAACCGAGCCCCTTGGAGAAGCAGATCGTGACGGTGTCGGCGAGCTCTCCCCACGCCGACGGCTCGAGGCCGGCGGCGACGCTCGCGTTGAAGAGGCGCGCGCCGTCGAGGTGGACGGCTGCGCCTCGCGAGCGCGCCGCGTCTGCCGCCGAGCGGAACTCATCGGGCGACCAGACCCGGCCGCCCGAGCTGCGATGCGTGTTCTCGAGCACGAGCACGCTCCCCGGCCCGAATTCGTCGAGCTCCTCGATCTGCTCCGGCGTCGGCCTGCCCGCCTCCGCGACGACGCTCTGCATGACGAGGCCGGAGTGGATCGCCGGGCCTCCCCATTCGTAGATCAGGACGTGCGTCCGCTCCTCCGCGACGACCTTGCAGCCGGGCCGGCTGAGCACGCGAAGCGCGGCCTGGTTCGCCATCGTCGCCGTCGGGAGGAAGACCGCCGCCTCGTGCCCCAGCAGCTCCGCCATCCGGCGCTGCAGCTCGTTCGTCGTCGGGTCCTCGCGCTCCTGCTCGTCGCCGACCTCGGCGGCCGCCATCGCTGCCAGCATTCCCGGCGTCGGCTTCGTGATGGTGTCCGAGCGAAGGTCGATCACGACCGCGGACGCTACCGTAGCCCGGTGGACCTGGCCCTCCTCGACCAGACGCTGCGCGAGCGCGGCGAGCCCGCCTTCCGAGCCCGACAGGTGTGGGAGTGGACGGCGCGCGGCGCCTGCGGCTACGCGGCGATGACGAACCTGCCTCTCGCTCTGCGCGAGGAGCTCGCGTCGGCCGTCCCCTTCTCGACACTCGCCGTCGAGACCGAGCGCGAGTCGCGCGACGGCACGGTCAAGACGCTTTTCCGCACCGGCGACGCGCATCCGGTCGAGGCCGTGCTGATGCGCTATCGCGATGGCCGGCGCTCGCTCTGCCTCTCCTCGCAGTCGGGTTGCCCGCTCACGTGCACGTTCTGCGCGACCGGCTCGATGGCCTTCGGACGCAACCTCACGGCCTCGGAGATCCTCGACCAGGCCCTTCACTTCCGACGCCTGACGGAGATCGACCATGCCGTGTTCATGGGGATGGGCGAGCCGATGCTCAACCTCGACGAGGTGCTCGCGGCCGCGCGGCGGCTGCCGGCTCTCGGGATCACGCCCCGGCGGACGACGATCTCGACCGTCGGCTGGCTGCCCGGCCTGCGGCGCTTCGTGGACGAGGTGGAGGAGCCGATCCGGCTCGCGCTCTCGCTCCATGCGGCCGACGACGAGCTGCGGTCGCGGATCATGCCCGTCAACGACCGCTATCCGGTCGCGGACGTCGTCGCCGAGTGCCGGCGCCATTGGGAGGCGACGCACCGCCGTGTCTTCGTCGAGTACGTGATGCTCGCCGGAGTGAACGACGCGCCGGAGCAGGCGCGTGCCCTCGCGGAGCTCCTCGGTCGCGACCACTTCAAGGTCAACCTGATCCCCTACAACCCGACCGGCTTGTACGAGGGCTCGTCGCGCGACCGGATCGCCGCCTTCCGGCACGAGCTCGAGCGCGCGCGTGTGCCTGTCACCGTGCGGCTGACGCGCGGCCGGGACATCGAGGCCGCGTGCGGGCAGCTGGCTGCGGCTCCGCGGCTGCGCGAGCGCGGCGGCGCCACGTTCGCGCAGCCGGCCTAGGCGCCCTTGGGCGCCTCGGCCGCCGCCACGGCAGGCGAGGCCTCAGGTGCCGGATGCTCCTCGAAGCCGTACTTGACCACGGGACGCTTCGCCGCGCGTACCTCGTCGAGTCGGCCGACAGGACGGTGGTGCGGCGCCCCCCTCAGCAGCTCCGGCTCCTCCGCCGCCTCGCGGGCGATCGCGAGCATCGCGTCGCAGAAGGCATCGAGCGTCTCCTTGGTCTCGGTCTCCGTCGGCTCGACCATCAGCGCCTCGGGAACGATGAGCGGGAAGTAGATCGTCGGCGGGTGGAAGCCGTAGTCCATCAGCCGCTTCGCGATGTCGAGGGCGGTGCAGCCGTGCTCCCGTTTCAGCGTCCGCGCGGAGAGGACGAACTCGTGCATGCAGAGGCGGTCGAAGGGCAGGTCGTATGCCTCCTTCAGCCTGGCGAGGACGTAGTTCGCGTTGAGCACGGACGCCTCCGACATCTCGCGCAGCCGCGGACCCCACATCCGGATGTAGGCGTACGAGCGGACGAAGACACCGAACGGGCCCGTGAAGCCGCGCACCTTCCCGATCGTCTGCGGCCGGTCGTAATCGAGGCCGAAGCCGTCCTCCCGCCGCACGACGGCGGGCACCGGCAGGAACGGCTCGAGGATGTCCCGCACTGCAACCGGCCCGCCGCCCGGGCCTCCTCCGCCGTGCGGCTGCGAGAACGTCTTGTGCAGGTTGATGTGGACGATGTCGAAGCCCATGTCGCCCGGGCGCGAGATTCCGCAGACGGCGTTGAGGTTCGCGCCGTCGTAGTACATGAGCGCGCCGGTGCCGTGGAAGATCCGCTCGATCTCCTCGATGTTCTCGTCGAACAGGCCGAGCGTCGACGGGTTCGTGAGCATCAGCGCCGCGGTGTGCTCGTCGACCTTGCCGCGCAGGTCGTCGACGTCGATGTTGCCCCGCGCGTCGGTGCGGACCGGCGTCAGCTCGTAGCCCGCCATCGTGACCGAGGCCGGATTCGTGCCGTGCGCCGTGTCCGGGATCACGACCTTTCGCCGCTGCTTCGACTCGCCCCGCGCGGCGAAGTAGGCGCGGACGAGCAGAAGCCCCGTCAGCTCGCCCTGCGAGCCGGCGGCCGGCTGGAGCGAGACCGCATCGAGTCCCGTGACTTCCGCGAGGATCTCCTGCAGCCGCCACATCAGCTCGAGCGCGCCCTGGGCCCCGTCCTCCTCCTGCAGAGGATGAAGGCGCGCGAACCCGGGCAACGCCACGAGGCGCTCGTTGATCCGCGGGTTGTACTTCATCGTGCAGGAGCCGAGCGGATAGAAGCCCGTGTCGACGCCGAAGTTACGCGTCGAGAGCTCCGTGAAGTGGCGGACGAGCTCGAACTCCGGCACCTCGGGCAGGCGCGGAGGCTCGCTCCGGCGGAGCTCCTCGGGGATCTCCGGCGCCGACGGCAGGTTCTCGTAGCGCGGCAGCGCCGACGCGCGGCGGCCGGATTGCGACTTCTCGTACACGAGCTTCACTCTGCTCGCCTCACTGGGCAACCTCGGCGAGCACATCGGCGAGCCGGTCGATCTCGGCCGGCGTCCGGCGCTCGGTGACCGCCACGAGCAGGACATCGTCCATCCCCTCGTAGTCCCGGCCTAGCGAGTAGCCGGGATGGACGCCCTGCTCCCGCGCCGCCGCGACGACCTCGCGCGCGTTCCGTCCGACACGGACGGCAAACTCCTTGAACGTTGCCTGTGTTGCAAACGCCGGCTCGAGTCCCGCCCGCTCCTCGAGGCGCTGCTTCGCATACGCCGCGAGCGACAGGCAGGTCTCCCCCAGCTCGCGCAGCCCCTGCGGCCCCAGCCACGTGAGGTAGACAAGGCCGCCGAGCGCGAGCAGCGTCTGATTCGTGGTGATGTTGGAGGTGGCCTTCTCTCGCCTGATGTGCTGCTCCCGGGTCTGCAGGGTGAGGACATAACCGCGCTCGCCCGCGGCGTCTACCGTCTCGCCGACGATGCGTCCCGGCATACGCCGGATGAACTCGTCGCGGGCCGCCAGGAAGCCGTAGTGCGGACCGCCGAAGGACGGGAAGTTGCCGGCCGCCTGCCCCTCGCCGAGCGCGAGCGCGGCGCCGTACCGGCCGGGCGCCTCGAGCACGCCCAGCGACAAAAGGTCGACGTGCGCGACCGGCAGCGCGCCGGCCTCGGCGGCTCTCGCGACGAGCTCCGGGGCCGGCTCGAGGCAGCCGAAGAAGTTCGGCTGCTGGAAGATGACCGCTGCGGCATCCACGGCGGCGTGCTCCAGCTCGTTCGGATCGGTCGTTCCGTCCCGGTGCGGCACCTCGACGATCTCGAGCCCGAATCCGGCGGCGAACGTCTTCACGACCTGCCGTACCTGGGGATTCGTCGCCTCTGTGATGACGACCTTGCTGCGCCCGGTCGCGTGCTTCGCGACGTAGCACGCGTCCGCGGCCACGCTCGTCCCGTCGTAGCCCGAGGCGTTCGAGACGTCCATCCCGGTCAGCTCGCAGATCGCGGTCTGGTACTCGAAGATCGCCTGCAGCACGCCCTGGCTCATCTCCGGCTGGTAGGGCGTGTACGCGGTCAGCAGCTCGCCGCGCTGGAGGATCGTGTCGACGACCGCGGGCACGTAATGGTCGTAGATGCCCGCGCCGAGGAACGACAGCTCACGACTCGCGTCTGCGTTCTGCTCCGCGAGCTCGGCTACGTGCGCGAAGACCTCCTGTTCCGACAGCGCAGGCTCGAGCTCGAGCTCGCGTCCGAGGCGAACCCCCTCCGGCAGGTCGCGGAAGAGCTCGTCGACGGAGGCCACGCCGATCGCCGCCAGCATCTCCTCCCGGTCGGAGGCGGTGAGCGCAAGAAACGGATGCGTCACTGATCTGCCAGCAGCTGCCGGTAGGCGTCGGCGTCGAGGAGAGCCTCGACCTCGCCGGCGTCCACGAGACGGATGCGGAGGAGCCAGCCGTTGCCGTACGGGTCCTCGTTCACCGTCTCGGGCGCATCTACGACCTGCTGGTTCACCTCGAGCACCTCGCCGGAGAGCGGCGCGATCAGGTCGGAGACCGCCTTCACCGACTCGACCTCGCCGTAGGACTGGTCCTTGGTCACGGTCGCGCCCGTCTCGGGCGGCTCGAAGTGGACGAGCTCGCCGAGCGCGTCGGCCGCGAACCACGTGATCCCGACCACGGCCTCGTCTCCCTCGACGCGGGCCCAGTCGTGCTCCTCGTGGTATTTCAGGTCGTCGGGATAGCTCTCGGCGGCTGCCACTCAACCCTCCCTCTTGTAGATCGGCTTCTTGACGATGCGCGCCCGGCGCGGACGGCCGCGGACGTCCATCGTCAGCTCGGTGCCGGACTGCGCCTGCGCGGCAGGCACGTAGCCCAGGCCGATCCCGACCTCGAGCATCGGCGAATGCGAGCCGGACGTGACCTCGCCGCCGCCGTCGATCGGCATCCCCTGCCGGGGAATCGCCTTGTCCTCCATCACGAACGCGACCAGCCGGCGCTCGGGTCCCTCCGCCTTGACGCGCCGGAGTACGTCGACGCCCTCGAACTCCTTGTCGAGCGCGCAGGCCCAGCCGAGGCCTGCGGAGATGGCGTCCGTTTCCGGCCCGATGTCGTTGCCGTGCAGCGGGTAGCAGACCTCCAGGCGCAGCGTGTCGCGCGCGCCGAGGCCGCACGGGACGGCGCCGCGCTCGAGCAGAGCGTCCCAGAGCCGCACCGCGTCCTCGCTCATGCAGAGCAGCTCGCAACCGTCCTCGCCGGTGTAGCCGGTGCGGTTCACCATCACCTCGACTCCGTCGATCGAGCTCTCGGCGAAAGTGAACGCGGGCGCCGGCGGAAG
>DASYOZ010000037.1:0-7239 GCA_036007185.1 Gaiellaceae bacterium
GACGAAGACACGACAGTTGTGGTAGTCGACGAGAGACCGGAGCTCGGCCGCGATCGCGTCGCCGATCTCGCGCACGTCGTTCAACCGGTTGAGCTTGCCGGTCAGGCTCTGCAGCATCTTCAGGTGCGCGATCGAGCGGACATCCCGCTCGATCCCCGGCGTGTCGGGCCGGCTCGTGTGGTTTTCGGCGTAGAGGACGACCTGGTTCTTCCCCTGTGCCTTCGCCGTCATCATCGCCGCCTCGGCACACGCCGCAAGCTCGCGCGGGTTCATCGCGTGCTCGGGCCCGAGCGAGAGCCCGACAGAGACCGTCATCCGGCCGATCCCCGGGAAGTCGACGGCTGCGAGCCGGGACTGCACGCGCTCGGCCACGCGGACGGCGTCCTCGCCCCCGCACCCGTCCATGACAACGGCGAACTCCTCGCCGCCGAGCCGGCAGATGACGTCCTCCGGCCGGACGATGGCGCGCAGCGCTTCGGCGAGGAAGCGGAGCAGCTCGTCGCCGACGGCGTGACCGTGGACGTCGTTGACGTGCTTGAAGTCGTCGATGTCGAGCATGAGCACAGCGAGCGGCATGTGCGTGCGGCTCGACTCCTGCAGCGACCCCCGTAGCCGTTCGTAGAAGACGCTGTGGTTGAAGAGGCCGGTGAGCGAGTCGGTGCGGGCTTGATGCTCGAGCCGCGCTCGGCTCTCGGCGTTGTCGAGCGCGAGCGCGGCTGCGTCGCCGAACCGCTTCGCGATCTCGAACTCCATCTCGCTGAAAGCGACGGCCTCGCCCTCGCGGTAAATGTTGAGCGCGCCCTTGATGCTGCCGCGCGCGATGAGCGGGATGCAGATCAGCGCCTCGGGCTCCAGTGGGGTTCCGGGCACGGTGCGCACGCGGGGGTCGAGATGCGCCTGGTTCGACAGAACGGCCTCGCGATGACGAGCCGCCCAGCCGGTGATGCCCTCGGCGAAGCTGATCGTGGTGCTCATGATCTCGTCCGCGTAAACGTCGCGGACGAGCACCGGCTTCAGCACCCGCTTCGTCTCGTCCGCCTCGTAGATCGTCAGCGTGTCGAGCGGGATCAGGTCGCCGACGGTGTCGGCGATGCGGACGAGGAGCGCGTCGAGGCTCTGCTCGGCCAGGACTTCGTGGAACACGTCGGCGAGCCTCCGGTACGACTCCACGAGCGTCGGATCGCCGGGCTCGGCGTCGCTGTCGAGCAGCCGAAGATGGCCCGGCCGGGCTACCACCGATCCCCCGATCGATCCGAGTTGAAAAGCACCGTTGGACGCCCCCGAAAGGTGGACCGCAGCGGACGCACGAAGCATCGGTTCGAGACCCCCTGCGCGTATCCCTCGTGCGGGTGACATAGCCACCTCGGAAACGCTTCGCGTTTCCGAGGTCTAGGAACGAACTCCGCGCGGTCGAGAGCGTAGTCTCGACTGCGCTCCGTGCTGTTCTGGTTTTCGATGCTCTGGACGAGATGGCTTCCGTGCGCGCTCGCGCGCGGCCGGAGGGCCGGCGCGAGCGCGGTCCGACCTCCGGCTAAGCCCCCGCTACGCGCGGATGTCTTAGCCTCCGGCCCTAGGCCTGGTTCTGTTCAGGCGTTTCGAACCCTCGGCGACGGAAGCGCGATCCCGAATCCTGCTCTCAGCACGAAGCGCGTCCGAGATCGCAATCTCGGGCGCGCGGAGTTCCTTGTCCCAGCGAGCGGGTGCGCAGCACCCGCGAGCTAGCTGTCGCCCCAATCGAAGTCGCGAGCGCCGCCGTTGCCCCAGAAGGCGGACTCCTCGCCGACGGGCAAGCTCGTCGTCTCCCTCGTCTCGGCCGTGACCTCCTCGAGAGGCTCCTCGCCGGGCCAGACCCCGACGTCTTCGAGGCTCGCGTCGCTGAAGTCCGGCTCGACGCCGTCCATCGTCTCCTCGATTCGCGCCTGTTCCTCGCTCTTGAAGAGCGGGTGGTTGTCGAACGGATTCTCGTCCTTGTAGTGCTCGATCGGCATCCTGTTGCCGAGGCGTGCGTTCCGTTCCTTCAGGTCGAGGTGATCCTTGATGACCTGCGCGAAAATGGACGGTGTCTCTACCGGCATAAATCGTCCTCCCATGGGTCGTGCTCGTCGTCCGCGGCATGATAACGGGGATCGCCGCGGTCGTCTGTTGCGAAAGTGTCAGAACGCGGCCGACACCGTGCGCTCGACCCGGTCCTTGCCTGCGCGCTTCGCCCGATAGAGAGCCCCGTCCGCGGCGGCGACGAGCTGGTCGGGGCGGAGCTCCGGCGTGTACTCGGCCACGCCGAAGCTTGCGGTCACGCGGACACCGCCGGAGATGTTCCGCTCGGCGAGCGCGACGCGAACCCGCTCCGCGAGCTGGGCCGCGCCCTCCTCGTCGGCGCCCGGCAGCAGGAGCAGGAACTCCTCTCCGCCCCAGCGCCCTGCAACGTCCGAGTCGCGCAGGGTCTCGCGGAGGACGGCGGAAAAGGCTCGCAGGACCTCGTCCCCGACGGCATGCCCGTGCACGTCGTTCACGTCCTTGAACCCGTCGATGTCGGCGAGGACGACGGAGAACGGCGTCTCGAGGCGCTCGGCGCGGGCCGTCTCCGCCTGCAGCGCGTCAACGCACGCGCGGCGGTTCGCGAGGCCCGTGAGCCCATCGACGAGCGCCTGCCGTTCGACCATCCAGTGCAGCCGGGCGTTCTCGAGCGCCACCACCGCCTGCGCCGCGAGGGACGCGGCGTTCAGCCGCTGCTCCTCGCTGAACGAGTCGCCTACGAGCTCGAGTGTCCCGAAGCGCTCGCCCGCGGCCGTGAGCGGCAGGGTCAGCCGTTCGCCCTCGGCGTTCTCATCGCCGCTCACGACGACGGAGCCGTCGGCGGACACGATCCGGCAGGCTCGGGCGGAGGTCGCCTCGGCCACCGCCGCCGCGACGATGCGCAGCAGCTGCTTCGCGTCGTGGGTCGCCGCCAGCGCCTCCCCGAAGTGGGCCAGCGCCTCGCGCACGCGTGCACGTTCGGCCTCGAGCTCGGCGAGGCGCGCCTCGAGCTGCGCGGCCATTTCGTTCAGCGCAGCGCCCAGGGCCGCGAACTCGTCGCGGCCGCGGACGGGCACGCGCTCGCCGAGGCTCCCGTGCGCGATGCCCCGGGCAGCCGTGGCGAAGCGCCCGAGATTCCGGACGATCGACCGTCCTTGCAGGTACGCGACGACGCCGACGAGCGCCAGGCACGCAAGCAGTCCGAGGAGGAGCCTGTCGCGAGTCCGCGCGTCGGCCGCCTCGATCAGCGCCTTCGGAGTGAGGACGACTAGCCGCACCGCCTGCACTCCGAGCAGCGCCGGCGCCGCAAGCGCGCGGTAGCGGGTGCCGGCGACGCGGACCGTCGCGCTCCGCCCCGCCGGGACGGCGACCTGGCCGCGGAGCGACGGCGACGACCCGACGATCCGCCTTCCCTCGAGCAGGACGAGGACGTCCCCGGAGTCGAACGCGGCGCCCTGGCGGAGTCGCTCGACGAACCCGGCGTCGAGCGGGACCGTTGCCACGACCTCGCCGAGCCGGCGCGTCCCGGTGACGACGTCGACCGGCAGCCGAGCGGCGAGGCGCGGCGTGCTGCCCGCGCGGAGGTGGCGCGTGCCGACCACATAGAGCGAAGGCTTCCCGGTGAGGACACGTCGCAGTGCCCGGCGGTCGTGACGCTCGAGCGCACGCTGCAGCGGCCGGGAGCGGGCGAGGCGTACCGCCTCCGACTGCGCACGGTCGGCCTGCTCGTCGTAGAGCGTGAGCGCGGCACGAAGCCCGGCGTCCTGGCGCAGGGTGACCTGCCGCGACTCCCCCGCGCCGGCAACGGTGCTGAACCCCCAGTACGTGGCTGCCAGCGGGACGAGCGAGAGCAGGACGAAATAGGCAACGAGCTTCAGCTTGAAGCTGCTCAGCTGAGGCCTCCCCATCGTCAAGCGAACCGTCCCTCCTGCCGATAGTCCCTTCGGGAGTTGTCGGCGGGAGAGGGGGATGGCATGAGTCGGAAGGAGCGCGTGATCGCTGCGTTCCTCCTCGCGACCGCCGTCGCCGGCGCCGCGCTGCTTCCGCGCCTCCTCTCGGCACCCGCCGGCCGGATCGGCGTCGCGCTCGGGCCGGGCCCCGGCCCTGGTCCTGGCCGGAGCATCGTCGAAGCGCCTGCAATCTTGAAGGCGCGCCGGGCAGCTTCCTCGGCAACGCCTGCCCGGGTGGCTGCTCCCTCCCGCGTCGCGGCCCCTGTCGCAACGCTCGCGCCGCCGGCGAGACCCACGCCGGTTCCGGTGAAGCGCGCCGGCGGCGCTGCCACCCCGCCGCCACCGACGCCACCCGCTCCTCCTCCTCCGTCACCAACTCCTCCTCCGTCACCAACTCCTCCTCCGTCACGTCCGTCTGCTCCTCCCCCTCCGCCGCCGCCGGCTTCGCCGACCAGCACGCGGCCGGGCCACGGCTACGGCGACGGGAACCACACCCACACCGGCCCTCCCGGCAGAGGTAGTCCGCCCGGCGTCGGGCAGGGACGGCGCAACCACGGCCACGATCTGCCAGGATCAGGACATGGCCGCCCGGTTCCGGAGCTTCCGTCCCACACCGTGGGCACTCACCATCGCAGCGTGGGACATCTGGCGGCGCCTCCCCCCGGAACAGCGCCGCCAGCTCATGACGCTGGCCCGAAAGCACGGCCCAAAGCTGGCGTCCCGAGCGGCAAAGGCGACCCGCCGCCGGCCGTAGCGCACGGCCACGGCCACTGAGGGCCGGCGACTGACTAGAGCCCGAGGGCGGCGCGGACGATCCGGTCCTGCTCGCGCAGATGCGCCGTCGGATAGCCCTCGCTCGGGCTGGCGCGCCAGGGCCGGCCGACGTAGAGGAGCGGCACGCCCTCCGGCCTCGTCTCCTCGAGCCGGTGCCGGATCGCGCGCCAGGCGCCCATGTTCTGCGGCTCTTCCTGCGCCCAGACGAGCTCGCGGAGGTTCGGGTAGCCGCCGACGAGCGCCTTCGCCCGCTCGACCGGGAACGGGTAGAGCTGCTCGATCCGCGCCACCGCCACGCCGGCCGCGTTGCCGCGCTCCTCGTGGCCTGTGATGTCGTAGTAGACCTTCCCCTGGCAGAGAACGAGCCGTTCGACCCGGTCGCGGTCGGGACGCGGGTCGTCGAGGACGGGCCGGAACTCGCCGCTCGCCAGATCCTCGAGCGTCGAGCCCGCCTGCTTCAGCCGGAGAAGGCCCTTCGGGGTCATGACGACGAGCGGCCGCGCGGTTGCGTCCAACGCCTGCCGCCGCAGCAGGTGGAAGTACTGGCCCGACGTGGTGCAGTTCGCGATCCGGAGGTTCTCCTGCGCCGCGAGCTGGAGAAAGCGCTCGAGGCGGGCGCTCGAGTGCTCCGGCCCGTTGCCCTCGTAGCCGTGCGGCAGGAGGAGCGTCATGCGGGTCGATTCCTGCCACTTCGACAGACCCGCAGCGATGAACTGGTCGATGATGATCTGCGCACCGTTGACGAAGTCGCCGAACTGTGCCTCCCATAGGACGAGCGCCTCCGGCGCTGCCGCGGCGTAGCCGTACTCGAAACCGACGCAGGCGTACTCCGAGAGCGGCGAGTTGTAGATCTCGAAGGCCGCGCCGGCGCCGTCGAGATGCTGGAGCGGCGTGTACGTCGCGCCGGTGCTCACGTCGTGGAGGACGTCATGCCGGTGCGAGAACGTGCCGCGCTCGGTGTCCTGCCCGGTGAGCCGGATCGGAATGCCCTCGACAAGGAGCGAGGCGAACGCGAGCGCCTCGGCCTGGCCCCAGTCGATCCCGCCCACCTCAAGCGTCTCGCGCCGCCGCTCGAGCTGCCGCATGAGCTTCGGGTGGGGGGTGAAGCCGTCGGGAACGTGGAGGAGCTGCTCGTTGAGGGTGCGCAGCCGCTCGGCGGCGACGGCCGTGACGACCTCGTCCCCGGTCGC
The DNA here is from genome assembly GCA_036007185.1 of Gaiellaceae bacterium. Lineage (GTDB taxonomy): Bacteria > Actinomycetota > Thermoleophilia > Gaiellales > Gaiellaceae > Palsa-739. The sequence continues at coordinate 5,927 of DASYOZ010000037.1, forward strand.
AGCCGGGAGGTGCGTGTCGTCGCGCGGCGGAGGCTTCGGCTTTCCGAACGTCTCCTTCAGGGCCTCGTGCGCACCGCGCAGCTCGGTCAGGACTTCCTCGTCGAGCGCGTCCGCCTGCTCCTGCGTGAGGTCGCCCGCGGCCACGAGGCGCGCCGCGAACTGCTCGCGCGCGGTCGTATGCTCCGCGATCGCGCCTGCGAGGAGCGGCTGCGTGTACGCAGCCTCGTCCTGCTCGTTGTGGCCGTGCCGCCGGTAGCCGACGAGGTCGACGACGACGTCGTGGCCGAAGCGGCGGCGGTACGCGAGCGCGAGCCGGATCGCAGCGAGCGCGGCCTCCGGGTCGTCGGCGTTGACATGCACGATCGGGATGTCGAAGCCCTTGGCCAGGTCGCTCGAATAGCGGGTCGAACGGCCGCTCTCCGGGTCGGTCGTGAAACCGACCTGGTTGTTCGCAATCAGGTGCAGCGTGCCGCCGGTCGAGTAACCCGCGAGCGCCTGGAGATTGAGCGTCTCGGCGACGCTCCCCTGGCCGGCGAACGACGCGTCGCCATGGATGAGGACAGGGAGAGCGACGCTCGGGTCGTGGTAGCCCTGCCGCGAGGAGCGGTCGGTCTGCTCCGCCCGCGCGCGTCCCTCGACGACGGGGTCGACGGCTTCGAGGTGGCTCGGGTTGGAGACGAGCGTGATCGTGATGTCGCCCGCAGGCGTCGAGCGCGTCCCCTGCGCGCCGAGGTGGTACTTCACGTCGCCGCTTCCACCCTCCTCGCTCGACACGACGGCCTCGATCGTGCGCTCGCCCTCGAACTCTCGCAAGATCGTCTCGTACGGCCGTCCGACGACATGGGCGAGGACATTGAGCCGGCCGCGGTGCGCCATCCCGAGCACGATCTCGTGAGCACCGCCCGCGGCGGCGAGCTCGATCGCCTCGTCGAGCATCGGGATCATCACGTCGAGCCCCTCGACGGAGAACTGCTTCTGGCCCAGGAAGGCGCGCCGCAGGTAGCGCTCCATCCCCTCCACGCGGCTCAGGCGGGCGAGCAGCCCCACCCGCTCCTCCCGCGAGAGCGGACGACGGTAGCGGCCCGACTCGATCGCCTGCCGCAGCCAGACGCGTTCCTCATGGTCCGAGATGTGCTCGATCTCGTAGGCGAGCGTGCCGGTGTACGTCTCGAGCAGGCGTGGCAATGCGTCGGCGAGCGTGTCTCCCTCGACGTGGAGGCGAAGGAGCGCAGCCGGGATGCGCGCCTGCAGCGCCGGCGTCAGCTTCGGGATCAGGCGCTCGGGCTCGAGGGCGGGATCGCCGGGCGGCTCCG
>DASYOZ010000038.1:0-12479 GCA_036007185.1 Gaiellaceae bacterium
GTGGACGAAACCGCTCAGCTCGTCGCAGGCGAAGAGCGCCTTCTTCAGCGGCGTGTCGCGCGGCAGTCCGAGGTGCTCGGCGTGGGAGAGCACCGTCTCGACGACCTCCTCGGGATAGCCCTCCTCGCGCAGGATCGGGGCGCCATCCTGCGGATGCTTGTCCAGGGTCGGGTGCATCTCGTAGTCGAAGTCGTGCAGGAGGGCGGCGACGCGCCAAAGCTCCTCGTCCCCGCCGAGCTTCCTCGCATATGCGGCGGTCGAAGCCTCGACGGCGAGCGCGTGCCGCAGCAACGACTCGCTCTTCGTGTAGCGCGTCAGGGTCTCCCAGGCGCGTTCGCGAGTCGGTTCCATGGCCGGCCATCCTAGCTCCCGCGCTATCCCCGATAACGAGAGTGCACCAATTCGGTCGCAGAATTCCGGAACGCCTTGCGCTCGGCGAGCCCGCAACGTACACCGATTGCGCATCGCCCAATCTCTCGTCGTAAGGAGTCCGCTATGCACCACGCCATTCGTTTGGTCACCGCGACTACGGCTCTCGTGATCCTCCTGGTCGTTTCGACCGGAGGCGCGCGGGCCGACGACCTCGCGTGGAAGGCCGCGCACGACACCGATCCACACCTGCCCCTCACGAAGCAACAGCTCCAGATGACGGCTGAGAAGCGCACAGCGGAGGATCAGCTCGCCTCCGGACTGACGGATTGGATGAGCAGCCCATACTCGACCTGTGGAAACGCATGTGGCGGAGGTGGCAGCTATCCGAGCTCGGCGTCGCTGACCGCCAATCAGACTCCGCAGTCGACGAGCTACTACTGCGGACCGGCCGCAGTCCACGAGGCGTTGGGTGCCGTCGGGGTCTCGCTTTCGCAGTCGGCTGCTGCGTCCGCACTTCACACGACGACGAGCGGCACTGCCTGGTCGGGTGGTGGAACCTCACCGTCCGGCTATCCCGTCCCGGATGTCCTGAACGCGCGCCAAAGCCAGAACTACTACGTCCCTCAGCCTGTGTCCTCAGCGACCTCGAATGCGATCAGCACCTATGAGAACGACCTGAAGATGGACATTTCTGCGATCAGAGCGCCCCTGATCGGCGACGCGTGGGAGGTTCCGGGCGGTTACCACCTCGTCGGGCATCCGGGAAATCAGCAGATCTTCCACTGGTTCGAGATTCGCGGCTACTACGGGTCCGGTGCGAGCACGCTGTACGAGGATTCCGTTCACGGCGCGAGCTCGATCGGGTGGGCTGCAGGTGTTCCTGCGTACTCGAATCTGCCGAGCAGCCAAATTGTCTCCATCGTTTCCGGACGTGGCTACGTCTGGTAGACGACTCCGCCATGGTGGCCGCGGCGCCCTCGCGCTCGCGGCCACCGTTGCGATGGCGGCAGGCATGGCCGCGGGTGGCCGCACAGCCGCGGCGACGCGTACCCAGCGAGGCTGGTGCAACGCGCGGTCGAGCTCGGCGTGGCGTCGGGTGCTCTCGCGCCACACTGTGGCCCTCTCGCGAACCACTGCGCTCCTGCCATTGGCACTAGCGCACGACGGCCGCTCGTTCTTCGCCAGCGTGTACTCGCCGAGCTTCTCCGGGGTGGCGCGCATAGACGCAAGGACCGGGCGCCTTACGAGGATCAAAGCGTTTCCAGACCCGCAGTTCGACCAGGCATGGGCCGCTCTCGACGGCCGCTGGTTCGTCTGGAACGAGTACCACGGCTTCGATGGCTTCAATGACTTCACGACCTGGGCGTGGGACACGAAGGCACGCAAACTCATACAGATCGGCACTGCGACGCGCGCCCCCACCGGTCAGTTCTGGGAGAGTCCCTGGCGTGGCCCCGACGTTCGCGACGGAATTGCGACGTGGGTTCAGGGCGTAGGGCCCGACCAGCTCGGCGACGTCCACACGTATAACCTGCGCACCGGCCGCGACCTGGTCGTCCGGCAGGGACATCCAGGCGGAGCGTTCTTGCTCGACCACCACGTGGTGGTCTGGGCTGAGGCATCGGCTCCGGGCGCCCCGACAAGGATGCACGCTACGTCCGCGCTTACGGGTGCGCGCGTACGTCTGCCGCCGGCTCTCAGAACTTTGCGGAACATCACCGGCCTGCAGACCGACGGGCACCGGATCGCATACCCGAACGCGTCCTACACGTCGTTGTGGTGGTCGCCGTCCCCCGCCGCAACGCCCTCCAAAGTGATCGGCACACGGCATCTCGAGCACATTGACAACTCGGTGCAGGTCAGCGGCCATTACGTCTCTTTCGGCATCTATCCGAGCGTCTTCGTCGCCGACACGAGATTGCGCCGATACGTTCAGGTCAGCACGCAGGGAGGGTCGGCACTGGTCAACTCCACCGCCTTGCTTGTGACGCATGGACCGACCAAGAAGGCGCTACACCCGCGCCTGCGGGTTGCTCTCGTCCCGCTGCGCGACCTGCCGCCGATAGCCGCCTGCTCGTAACCTGGGCACGCTCCGAGGCCCGGCTATCCTCCCTGCATGTCTGTCACGACGGCGCCGCAGGCCCTCGTCATCGAGGGCGGAAACCCGCTCACCGGCCACATCCGCGCCTCCGGGAACAAGAATGGCGCACTGCCGATCGTCGCTGCGTGCCTGCTCGCCGACGAGCCGGTCACGCTCTCGAACGTCCCGCGCATCCGCGACGTCGAGACGATGCTCGAGCTCGTCTGCGTCACCGGCGCGAGCGCGGAGTGGATAGGCACAAACGAGGTTCGGGTCGATCCGCGCGGCCTTTCGTCGTACGACGTCGACCCGGTGCTCGCGGAGCGGATCAGGGCGTCGTTCCTCCTCGCCGGCCCGCTGCTGGCGCGGCTCGGCCGGGCGAGCGTGCCGCCGCCGGGCGGAGACGTGATCGGACGGCGACGGCTGGATCCGCACATCCACGCTCTGCAGCGGCTGGGAGCGCGGGTCGAGCTCGACACCCGCTATGAGATGGAGACCGACGGCCTGCGCGGCGCCGACATCTTCCTCGACGAGGCCAGCGTCATGGCGACCGAGAACGCGGTCATGGCAGCCGCGCTCAGTCCCGGCGAGACGACGATCGCGAACGCCGCCTGCGAGCCGCACGTGCAGGATCTCTGCCGCTTTCTCGTCTCCCTCGGCGCGGAGATCGAGGGGATCGAGTCGAACCTCCTTCGGATCCACGGCGTCGAGCGGCTGCGCGGTGGCGACTGGGCGATCGCTCCGGAGCACATCGAGGTCGGCAGCTTCATCGGCCTCGCGGCCGTGACGAACAGCGACCTGACGATCGAGGGCGTGGAGCCGCGCGACCTCTCGTCGATCCTCGCCGCGTTCAACCGGCTCGGGATCCAGGTCGAGGTGGGAGACCGCTCGCTTCGCGTCCCGCCGCACCAGGAGCTCGTGATCCAGAACGACCTCGGTGACCAGGTTCCGAAGATCGAGGACGGCCCGTGGCCGGCGTTCCCGGCGGATCTGACGTCGATCGCCGTCGCCGTCGCGACCCAGGCCTGGGGGACGGTCCTCGTCTTCGAGAAGATGTTCGAGAACCGGTTGTTCTTCGTGGACAAGCTCGTCTCGATGGGTGCGCGGATCATCGTCTGCGACCCGCATCGCGTGGTCGTGAGCGGGCCGTCGCGCCTCTACGGCCAGCGGCTGACGAGCCCCGACATCCGCGCCGGGATGGCCATGCTTATCGCTGCGCTCTGCGCGAACGGCCGCTCCGTGATCGGTAACGTCGCCGAGATCGACCGTGGCTACGAGCGGATCGACGACCGCCTGCGTGCCGTCGGCGCGCAGATCGAGCGAATCGAGGCGTAAGTGAGCGAACAGGCGGCAGCGGGCGTCCGCGTCAACGTCTACGGGCGCGGCGACGCGACGGTGGAGACGGGGCTCCCCGTGCTCAACCGGTTGCTCCGCCGCCTCGCCGAGACGGCGCGGTTCGACCTCGTCCTCGACATCGAGCCGGGCGACACGCAGGCAGAGGTCGAGGCCGCGGCGGAGGCGCTCGGCCACGCGCTCGCCGCGCCGCTGCGGGCGGACCGGGCGCGTGGCCACGGCGCCGGCGCACTGACGTCGGCCGAGGCGCTCGCCTACGTCGTGCTCGAGACGAGCGACGACCCGCTCTTCGTCACGAACGTCGACCTGACCCAGGCTCGCGTCGGCGGGCTCGGCACCGATGTCGTGCGGCGCTTCCTCGAGGTGCTGGCCGAGAACGCCGGCCTCGTCCTCCACGTGCGGCTCCTGAACGGCACCGACAGCGGACACGTGCTGGAGGCGATCTTCAAGGGGCTCGGCGCCGCGCTCGCCGAGGCGGTCGAGAGACAGGAGGCGCGGACGTGAGCGAGAAGCGCGTCGTGCGCACCGAGGCCGCCCCCGCACCGTTCCAGGGCGCGCCGTACTCGCAGGCGATCGCGGCCGGCGGCTTCGTCTTCGTCTCGGGTCAGCTCGGCCTGAAGCCGAGCGACACCGCGATCTCCGGCGCGATCGAGGAGCAGACCGAGCAGGTCTTCGCGAACCTAAAGGCGATTCTCGAGGAGGCGGGCAGCGGGCTCGACCGGATCGTGAAGACGACCGTCTTCCTCCAGCACCTCGACGACTTCCAATCGATGAATACCGTCTACGCCAAGCACGTCGGCGAGCACCCTCCGGCCCGCGCCACCGTCGAGGTGGCGAAGCTCCCTTCCGGCGCCCTCGTCGAGATCGAGGCAATCGCACTCTCGTAGGCAGGTCCGGCGGTCCGGCGAGAATGGCCGGGTGCGGCAGGAGATAGAGAAGTACGTGCGCTCGCTTGGGCTGGATGCGTACCTCGTCGGGGGCGCGGTGCGCGACGAGCTACTCGGCCTCGAGTCGAAGGACGCCGACTTCCTCGTACCGGGGCTCGACACCGAGGGGCTGCGGGCTGCGCTCGCCCCGTACGGGCGCGTCGAGGATCTCGTCGTCGCCGACCGGCTCGTCGGCATCCGGCTCCACCCGAGCGACCCCGAGATCCGCAAATTGACACGGTCCGGAATCGAGTTCGCGCCCCCGCGCAAGGAGCTCTCGACCGGCCCCGGGCGGCACGACTTCGAGATCGTCGCCGCCCCGACGCTTTCGGTGGAGGAGGACATGCTCCGCCGCGACTTCACCGTCAACGCGATGGCCCGCCGGCTCGAGACCGGCGACCTCGTCGACCCCCGTGGTGGCCGGGCCGACGTCGAGGCGCGCCGGCTGCGCACCGTCTCGCCGCAGAGCTTCCGCGAGGACCCGCTGCGGCTCGTCCGAGCCCTCCGCTTCGTCTCGCAGCTCGGCTTCGAGCCGGACGAGGAGCTGCTCGCCCAGATGCGCGAGGAGGCGCCCGCGGTGAAGCTCGTCTCCGGCGAGCGCATAGGCGGCGGTCTCGCGGCCGACGGCATGGGAGAGCTCTCGAAGCTCCTGCTCGGCGCCGAGCCGGCCCGTGCGCTGCGGCTCGCGCGCGACACGGGCGTCCTCGTCGAGCTCCTGCCGGAATTCGGCCCGGCGATCGGCTTCGACCAGGAGAGCCGCTACCACGACCTCACCGTCGACGAGCACACGTTCGCGGTCGTCCAGGCCGCTGCCGACCTCGGCTACGCGCTCCGGGTGCGGCTCGCCGCGCTGTTCCACGACCTCGGCAAGCCGCACGCCGCGTGGCGCGGCCGCGACGACCGCCTCCACTACTACGCGAAGCCCGGCTTCGCGGAGCGGGGGCACGACCAGGTCGGCGCCGACCTCGCCTCCGGCGCCCTGCTGCGGTTGCGGTACCCGAACGCACTGCGGCAGCGCGTCGTTCGCATCGTGCGTCGCCACATGTTTCAGCCCGGCAAGGGCGATGCCCTGCGGGCGCGTCGCTTCCTCCGCCGCAACGGCGATGAGCTCGCCTTCGACCTCATCGACCACAAGCACGCCGACTTGCTGGGCAAGCGGGGAAGCGACGGCGAGCCGCCGCCCCTGGACGAGATCGACGCACTCGGGCGCTTCCGCGAGGTGGTGGAGCAGGGGCGCTCGAGCCCGCACCGGCTCCGCGACCTCGCCGTCGACGGCAACGATCTGATCGAGCTCGGCTTCCGGCCGGGGCCGGGGCTCGGACGCGCCCTCCACGAGCTCCTCGACGCAGTCGTGGAGGAGCCGACGCTGAACACGCGCGACCAGCTGCTGGCGCGGGCGGAGGAGCTCCGCTGATCCCCTGGCCGGTCGCCGGCTACGAGGTCGTCTTCACGACCCGCCTCGGCGGCGTGAGCGAGGGGCCGTACGCGTCCCTCAACCTCGGGCGGAAGAGCGGCGACGAGGTCGAGCGCGTCGACGAGAACCGGCGCATCGCGTGCGAGGTGATCGGCGCCGACGTCGCCAAACTCGCGCTCAACTACCAGGTGCACTCGGATCGCGTGCTGCAGGCGGCCCCGGGGGCTCGCGACGAGCACGCCGATGGGCTGTGGACGGACGAGCCGGGGCTCCCGATCCTCGCCCTGTCCGCCGACTGCCTGCCCGTGGCGATCGCGCGAATCGACGCGAGCCCACCCGCGGTCGCCGTCCTCCACGTCGGCTGGCGCGGCCTCCTCGCCGGCATCGTGGAGGCGGGCGCCCGTGCGCTCCAGGACGACGGACTCGTTGCCGCAATCGGACCGGGCATCGGCCCGTGCTGCTACGAGGTGGGGGAGGAGGTGGCAGCGCCGTTCCGCGAGCGCTTCGGCGAGGACGTCGTGCGCGACGGTCGCCTCGACCTCTGGACGAGCGCCGAGCGCGCGCTTCTCGACGCCGGCGTCGAGCGCGTGGACCGCTTCGACCGCTGCACGGCATGCGAGCCCGAGACGTTCTTCTCCCACCGGCGCGACGCCGGCAACACCGGCCGGCAGGGGGTGATCGCCTACGTCACCGGCTGAGATCCGCGAGCGCTACCAGCGCATCCGCGAGGAGGTCGGCCCGGCCGTCACCGTCGTCGCCGCGACGAAATACGTCTCGCTCGAAGACCTGGCTGCACTGGCGGAGGCCGGCGTCGCGGTGGTCGGCGAGAACCGCGCCCAGGACCTGCAGGCGAAGCACGGCGCCTACGGCGACGCCTTCCGCTGGCACTTCATCGGCCACCTCCAGAGCCGCAAGGCGCCGCTCGTGAGCGCGCTCTGCGAGCTCTGCCACTCGCTCGCCTCCGAGTCCGCCGCCCGGAAGCTCACAATCCCGGCGCTGGTGGAGGTCAACCTCTCCGGCGAGCCCTCGAAGTCGGGCGTGACTCCCGAGGAGCTGCCGGCACTGCTCGAGATCTATCCCGCAGCCCGCGGGCTGATGACGATGCCGCCCGCCACCGGGGATCCCGAGGCGTCGCGCCCATACTTCCGCCGCCTCCGCGAGCTCGCGGAACGCCATGGGCTGCGCGATCTCTCGATGGGGACGAGCCAGGACTACCGCGTCGCCGCCGAGGAGGGAGCGACCCATGTGCGGGTCGGCGCAGTCCTATGGCGGCGCTAACATCGGCGGCGCGATGGGTCTCTCAGACGCCTGGGCCCGCACCCTCGTCTACTTCGGCATCGCCGAGGAGGAGGACTGGGACGAGGACGGCTACCTCACCGAGGACGAGCTCGCGGATCCGTACGATCGCCCGAACGTGCGGCAGCTCCCGGCCCGGCGGTCGCGGCGCGAGTACGACGACGACTGGACGGATCCCGAGCCCGAGGACGCGCAGAGGACGAGCATCCTCCGCCCGCGGGCCGACACGCGACGCGTCCGCAACCTCGAGCCCGTTCGCGGCCCCGGCACCTCCCGGGTCCACCTCGTCCTCCCGCGCAGCTTCAACGACGCACAGCAGGTCGCCGACCGGTTCAAGGCTGGCGTCCCGGTGATCCTCAACCTCCAATCGGCGGACTCCGAGCTGTCGAAGCGGCTGATCGACTTCGCGAGCGGCCTCACGTACGCGCTCGACGGCGGGATGCAGCGGATCGCCGACAAGGTCTTCCTCCTCACGCCGAGCGACGTCGAGCTTTCGGCCGAGGACCGGGCACGGATGCTCGAGCGCGGCTTCTTCAACCAGGCGTAGGAGGCCCGGTGCGACGGTGCTCGTCGCCAGGGTGCGTTGGGCGTCGCGAGGCAAGGACGCAGGGAGCGTCGATAGCCAGCGTGCTATCGGCGCGACCGAGGACGCCGTAGCCGGCGTAGCCGGCCGACGAGCGCAGCGAGGAGTCGCGGCGCCCAGCGCGGCCTGGCGGCACAGCCACCGTTGCGCCGGGCCTCCTCCCACAGGAGAAAGCCCGCAGAGGGCGAAACCCCGCCGGAATGGGCTGCTCAGCCAGGTTCATGCTGCTCGGCGATGCCGTCTCGAGCATCGAGACGTTCGTCAACGTCTTCATCATCCTGTACGGGCTCGTGATCTTCGGGTACATCATCTCGAGCTGGTTGCGGATGCCCTATTCGCCCACGCTCACCCGCATCCAGCGCTTCCTCTACGACGTCTGCGAGCCGTACCTTCGCATCTTCCGTCGCGTGCTTCCTTCGGCGGGAGCGATCGACTTCTCGCCGATGGTCGCGCTGATCGCGCTCGGCTTCATCGATCGCTTGCTCATCTGGGCCCTCGACCACCTCCACTAGAGGGGAGACCGCCATGGCACTCACACCCGTAGAAATCAGACATCTGACGCCGCCCCGCACGGCCTTCCGCGGCTACAAGGCCGCACCGACCGAGAAACTGCTCGAAGAGATCGCGGCGAGCTTCGAGGACGTCTGGCGCGAGCGCGCCGACCTCGCCGACAAGGTCGAGCAGCTCGAAGCCGACCTCGTCCGCTTCCGCGAGCTCGAAAGCCTCCTACGCACGACGCTCGTCTCGGCCGAGCAGGCCTCGGCCCAGATGAGGGACCAGGCACGACGCGAGGCGGAGCTGATCCTCAACGAGGCCCACGCCGAGGCCCGCGACATCCAGCGGCGGGCAATCGCGGAGAACGAGCGACTTTCCCATGAGTCGCGCAGGCTGCGGGCACAGCTCATCGACGCGCTTTCCGTGTTCGACGAGCCCGCGGCAGCGGCCGCGGCCGAGCAGGAGCCGGAGCCGACGACGCCCGCCGAGCCGGACGCGGAGACCGAGGCCGAGCGCAGCTGGTACGGCTACCCGAGCGGGGCCGCGCTGCCCGACGCCGACGCTGCCTGAGCGGCACCCGGACGTAAACTGACCGCATGACCGCGGAGACGACCCGGTTGCGCGTGCGCGTCAGCCCGGGAGCCGGCCGGACGGCGCTTGTGGGTCGCCACGGCGATGCGTGGAAGGTGCGCGTCACCGAGGCGCCGGAACGCGGGCGCGCGAACGAAGCCGTCCTCCGCCTCCTCGCCGAGACACTCGCGCTGCCCCGCACGGCGCTGACGCTCGTTTCGGGCCACGGCGGCCGGGAGAAGATCGTCGAGTTGACCGGAGTGGGGCCCGCGCTGATCGATCGGCGTCTCGCCTCGGCCGCGGGCGGCGGCGATCGAGGCAGAAAGGAGAGGCGGTGACGAGCATCGACACCGAGGGGTTTCGCGACGTGCTCGTCGACGAGCGCAGGCGGGTCGAGCATGCACTCGCGACGCTCCGCGACGAGCATCCCGGCTCGCTCGATGACGAGGTCGAGGAGGTCGCAGGCACGAACGACAACAACCTCGCGCAGACCGCGGCCGCGACCCTCGGGCGCGAGATCGACTACACACTCGGCGACAACTCGAAGCAGGTTCTCACGGAGATCGACGGCGCTCTGAAGCGCATCGAGGAAGGGACCTACGGCACGTGCGTCAACTGCGGGCGCGAGATTCCGCGCGAGCGCCTCGAGGCGCAGCCGTGGGCCTCCCTCTGCATCGACTGCAAGCGAAGAGCGGAGGGAGGGTGAACGAGCCTCTGCGGCAGATGGAGGTGCGAGTCGGCTCGGCGACGGACGCCTTGACGCCGCTCTCACAGGCAACCCGGTCGTTCGCCGCGACGCCCGTGCAGTGGCTGTCGCTCGCAGCGATCGCGATCGCCGCGGTTGTCGCCGACCAGGTGACCAAGCACGTGGTCGTCGCCAATCTCAACCTCGGCGAGGGACTCCACGTCGCCGGTCCGTTCTCGATCAGGCACGTTCAGAATTCCGGCATCGCCTTCGGCCTGTTCTCGCACGCGACACCCGCCGTCATCGTCGTCACGGGAATCGCGATCGCCTGGATGCTCGTGTACTTCGCCCGCTCCGGCGCGCGCCATCCGGTGTTGCCGATCGCGCTCGGTCTCGTGATCGGCGGCAGCCTCTCCAATCTCGCCGACCGCGTCCGGCTCGGCTTCGTCAGCGACTTCCTCGACTTCCGCTACTGGCCGGCGTTCAACCTCGCGGACAGCTTCATCGTGATCGGGGTCGGGATCCTGCTCGCGGCGCTCCTCCTGGCCGAGCGAGAACCTCCTGCGCGCCGGGACGACGGCGCGCCGCCCAAGCGCTGAAGCGGCTCATCGTCCCGCCGGAGGCCGCAGGAGAGCGGCTCGACCGTCACCTCGCGGGGCTGCCGGCGGTGGGATCGCGGGCCGCGGCGGAGCGGCTGCTCGACGCCGGTGCCGTGCTCGTCGACGGGCAAGCCCGTGGGAAGAGCCACAAGCTCGCGGGCGGGGAGGAGATCGAGATCGAACCGCCGCCGGCGGCCGACGTCGCAGAACCGGCCGTCGCGCCGCCCGAGCTCACGGTCGCCTACGCGGACGAACACCTTCTCGTGGTCGACAAGCCCGCCGGCGTCGTCGTCCATCCCGCACCGGGGCACGCGGGCGGCACGCTCGCTCAGGCTCTGCCCGCAGCGGGTGCCGCGGGCGGGGAGGAGGACCGTCCCGGCATCGTCCACCGCATCGACCGAAACACATCGGGACTACTCGTGGTGTCGCGATCGCAGGAGACGTACGAGCTCCTGCAGCGGCTCGTGCGGCGACGGGCGCTCACGCGCGAGTACCTCGCGCTCGTCGCCGGCAGGCCCCGCTCGAAGGCCGGGACTATCGATGCGCCGATCGGCCGCGACCGGCACGACCGGCTCCGCCACTCGTTGGACACGGACACCCCGCGCGCCGCCGTGACGCATTTCGAGCTCGAGGAGCTCCACCCGGCCCACGCGCTCCTGCGCGTCCGGCTCGAGACCGGCCGGACGCACCAGATCCGCGTCCATCTCGCCGCGATCGACCTCCCCGTCGCCGGCGATCCGACGTACGGCATCACGGGAGACCTCGGCCTCGAGCGGCAGTTCCTCCATGCGGCGCGGCTCGCGTTCGTCCACCCGGTCACGGGCGCGCCGGTCGACGTCTCGTCGCCGCTGCCTCCCGATCTCGCGGCGGCTCTGGCAGTGGCAAGGGGTTAAGGCGTCGCGCAGCTAACCTTCCGAGGCCTCTGTTCCTACTCCCCGGCGGGCCAGCCGTGGCGCACGTGCCTCTCCTCGCGGGAGGTGCGCCTCGACTCCGCCGGCGCAGCACCAAAAACCAATTCGGAAGGAGCTTCCATGTCGGTTACCACGGAGCCAGTCTCGACGGGCGCAGTCTCCATGCGCGAGCTGCTCGAGGCGGGCGTCCACTTCGGCCACCAGACGCGACGCTGGAACCCCAAGATGCGCCGCTTCATCTTTGCCGAGCGCGGCGGCATTTACATCATCGACCTCACGCAGACGGCCGAGCGGCTCGACGAGGCGCAGCAGTTCCTGCGCAACATCGCCGAGCGCGGTGGCACCGTCCTCTTCGTCGGCACCAAGAAGCAGGCACAGGACGCGGTCGAGCAGGAGGCGACGCGGGTCGATATGCCCTACGTCAACCACCGCTGGCTCGGCGGGCTGCTGACGAACTGGCGCACGATGGCCGACCGCATCGACCGGCTGCACGAGATGCGGCGCCTGCGGGACGAGGGGCAGCTCGAGCTCCTGCCGGCGAAGGAGCGGATCGCGATGGCGGGCGAGCTCGAGAAGCTCGACGCGAACCTCGGCGGAGTCGCCGACATGCGCCGCCAGCCGGACGCGATCGTGATCGTCGACCTGAAGAAGGAGGCGCTCGCCGTGCGCGAGGCGCGGCGGCTCGGGATCCCGGTCGTGGCGCTCGTCGACACGAACTGCGACCCCGACGAGGCCGACTACGTCATCCCGGGCAACGACGACGCGATCCGCTCGTGCAACCTCATCGTGCACGCGCTCGCCGAGGCGATCTCCGGCGGGAAGCAGAAGGTCTCGGTCCAGGAGCTCCAGGAACGGGCCGAGGAAGTGCCCGAGACTCCCGCCGAGAGCGCTCCGGAAGGGGACGTCGAGAATGTCGAAGCCGGCGAGGAGATCCAGCCGGTCACCGAAGGCGAGTCCGTTCCGGTGCCGACAGGTGAGGATCCTGCGAAGGAGGGTGCGGAGGAGACCGACAGGTCGGCCGCGGCGCTCGGAGATCCCACGCGCCAACAGGAGGCGTGATGGCGGCGGAGATCTCGGCTCAGCTCGTCCGCGAGCTCCGCGAACAAACGGGCGCGGGGATGATGGACTGCAAGCGCGCGCTGCAGGAAACGAACGGCGACATGGAGGCGGCGGTCGTGCTCCTGCGCGAGAAGGG